>JAJQCX010000086.1:9552-28662 GCA_021202495.1 Clostridia bacterium
ATATATTTCTGTCCAAAACCCAAGCAGGGCATACGGGGAATTTCCCGTATGCCCTGCTTGTTTTACCGCAGCTTTTATTTTTCTATCGACTTTTCAAATCTCATCAGCATTGCTGCAGCTTCCGCGCGTGTTGCGCTGCCCTGCGGGTTAATCTTTCCTGTTTCATCGCCTTCGATTATGCCTGATGCGACGCACCATTTAACAGCCGTCTTTGCGTATTCCATAACGCTTTCCGCGTCTTTAAATGCGCTAAGCTCCTTTGTTGCGGTCAAATCCGCTTTCTTGTACTCTGCATATCGGTACATTATCGCCGCCAACTGCTCGCGCGTTACGCTGTCGTTTGCGCCAAACGTTCCGTCGCCGTAGCCGGTGAAAATCTTGTTATCGACGCACCACTTTACCGCCGCGAAATATTCGCTCGATGTGCTCACATCTACAAATACCGCATTGCCCGAAACGCTCGGACTGCCCTCCGCTTTGTAAAGCCCCAGCGCAATCTCGCCGCGCGTCGTCTTGTCGTTGGGCTTAAATTCCGTACCCGCTTTTGCGCTCATCAGCGATTTTCCCGTCACGTAAGTAACAGCCTCATAATACCAGTCGCTGTCCTTAACGTCCGTGTAAGCAGTGCTCTCGGTTTCGGTCTTGTTTGTCACAATCACCGTGCTGCTGCCGCCTCCGCTCGACTTTTTCGGCTTTGATGTATAAATCTTTATTCTGCCCTCGCCGTAAGCGTTCTTATAGATTGAATCAGCCTTCACAACCCCGCCGAGGTCGCCTGTAATGTAGTCGATAAGAACCTGATTGTCAATTGCCACCGCTTCAAGAAGCTTTTCCGAGCCCTCGAACATGTTGAAGCCGTCGCCGAAGTCGAGCAGCATGTAGTTATGACCGCCGAGCGTATACGTCGCGTCGTAATCTATCGCCTTGCCGCCAATCTTAATGTTCTTAACCCTTCTCTCTCCGTCGCCCATTGCCGCATATCCGCCCGCTTCGTCCTCAATGCAGGGAGATTCAATGTAGCTATGTATTTCATATGTCAGTCCCGACACCTGCAAGAATCCGCCGAGCTCTCCGGGGTTTGTGCGCGACGCCCATTCAAGCGCGTCGGCAATCTGCTGCCCCGTAACCTCTATCATGCAAGCCTCGTTTCCGTAAGGGTGCACCGCCACAATGTCGCCGTATGTTATGTCACCCGCGGCAATGTTCGCCCTTATGCCGCCGCCGTTTACAAACGCTATGTCAGATCCCAATTTTGCTCTGTAAGCGTCCGCGCAGAGGTCGCCCAGGTTTGTCTCTTGGTTTCTGATTATTCTATCGCCCGTCTCGGGGTCGTATATCACAAGGTCAACCTCGCTCTCGGCGACAACAACCGACTGTATAGCCTCAAATTTCGCCGTCATTTCATCAAGAAACGCCGCCGCGTCCTCATCCGATTCAAGCTCGTCGGTTATCGCAATGTTTTCCGTTTCGATAACTCCGTCCTCAATCGTCAGCTTGCCCAGGTTTGCAAGCTTTGTGCCGGTCTGTATCGCGGGAATTTCTTCGCCGTCCTTGTTCGTCATTGTCGTGTTAAAGACGCTGTGTGAATGTCCGTCAATCAAAGCGTCGATTCCGTCGGTATTCGCAATTACCTCCGTCGACGTCCACGGCTGCGACTCCTCATCAGTCCCGAGGTGAGCCACGAGGATTACATAATCCGCTCCCTCATAGCGCGCCGCGTCGACAGCCTCCTGAATTGCCTCATAGAGCGCCTCGCCCGTCGTATCGTTGCAGAAATCGTATATCCAGTTTCCGTCCTCGTCCTTAAAATATGTCGGATTTGACTTCACAAGCGTCTCCGGCGTTGTCGCGCCGACTATCGCCACCTTTTCGCCCTCCGCCTCGTAAATTTCATACGGTGCAAGCAGCGTTTCGCCGGTTTCGATGTTCCTGAAATTCGCCGATATGTAGTCAAAATCCGCCTCATCGTTCACTATTTCAAAGAACCTGTCCATACCGTAGTCAAATTCATGATTGCCAGGCACCGCCGCGTCATAGCCCATGTAATTCATTATATCGACCATGTATTCGCCGTCGGAAAGAGTTCCTATCAAGTCGCCCTGAATGTTGTCGCCCGCGTCAATCAAGAGGTCCTTGTCCTTGATTATATACGCAACCTTGTCATAATTTTCATAGCCGCAGTGTACGTCGTTTGTGAAGTAGATTGTTATAACGCCGTCGTCATCGCTCGATACGCCGCAGGATTCAAATTCATAGACCGCAACCGTTCCGCCGACCTCGCACGCAGCCAGCAAAAGCGCTTCGCCCGTGGGGCTGTCGTCGGCTGCGACAAAGCACAATCCTTCGGGAGAATCGTCTTTCCCAAGCTCCTCCGAAAAATCTCGGCTGTTGATGTAGTTCACAAACTGCGCCTTTTCAGGGTTCGTCACATCGTAAACCATCACCCCGCCTATTCTTTCAAGCGATACGAAAGCGTATGTCGTGCCGTCAACCTCGCCCAGTACGACGCTTTCGGGCTCGGGTCCCTTCTTCGCGCTTCTGTCGTCAATGTCAAGACTGTCGTTTGAACAGTTGAAATATTCGGGCAAATACTGCGCCGTCTTTTCCTCAAAATCACTGCCGCTGTCAAATACGAGCTCTATTCCCTCGTCCGTTATCTCAAAAATGCTGAATGAGCGCGTTCCGAAAAGGTAATTTCCGTCGCTCTCGGCATGGAGCGTCACCTTTTTGCCCGTCTCAACGCCCGAATCGGACGTAAGCTTTTTGCTCGTCTCGTTTGTGTAATCACCCCATTCGCGGCTGTCGCCCTCGTTTGCGGTCACAATATAAGTCTTGCCGTCAATTTCATACACGTCTATTCCGTCGGGCATTCTGTAGCCGTAGAGACCTTCATATGTATCGGGTGAATATCCTCTCTCGCTCTTTTCGTCGTTCTTGTTGAGGTCAATCTCAACCTCGCCGAAATCGACTGTGCCAAGCGAGTACACGCCCTTAAATTCTCTGTTTTCAATGTCGAGCACCGCAACGGCATTTGCCTCCTGCAGCGTCACATATGCGCGATTGCCGTTTACCGCAATGTATTCCGGCTCCAAATCGTCCTTTGCCTCCGAGCCCTCCTTTATCAAAACGCCCTCGCCTATTTCAACGCCGTCAAATGTGACGATTTCGCTCTCAAGACTTTCAATGTCAATCACCGTAACGCTGCCTTCGGGGTCAACTGCGTCATAGCCCTCTCTCGGTTCGCCCTCGTCCGCCGTGAGGATGAAGCCGTCCGCAAATGTTATCATGTCGGGCTGAACGCCTGTTTCAACAATGCCGTAAAGAGTCAGCTCGCCGTCCTCGGCGACCTCAAATATCACGGCGCGTCCGTTTTGCGCGTAGTTTTCAGCCTGCACCGCCACGGCAATCATTGTTCCGTCCTCGTTTGCCGCAACGCTCGTCATGTCGCCGTATTCAAAATCCTCGTCTTCAATCATAGCTTTGATGTCAAAATCCTTTGAATCAAGCTCTTTCAAATCACTGCCCACGATATTCGCAAGTGAAATCGCCGTCAGAACTCCGTCCTTGCCGTTCACCGCATAGGCAAACTGCGAATATGCACTGTATGTGACAATTTCCATCACGCCGCCGTCGGCGTCGGTCACGCCCGAATTGTAGCGTGCAATCTCGGTAAGTGAGCTTGCGCCGCTTTCAAACGAGGATACAACATCCTCCGTCTCATCTGTCTTTGTCACCGTAAAGGTATCTATCGCGTCGGTATCGGGGTTCACCGACGAGCCCGTCAAATTATACGCCTTTGCCGAGATTGTGTTCCCCTCGACCTCAAAGAGGACGAACGCCGGGCTGTATTCCTGGTTGTATTCCTGATTGCCTATCGGCAAATTGCCCTCCATATATGCCGTCGAGCCGCTCTCACCGTTCGCCAAAACGGGGTAGTCCTCGTTGTTCGTCTTGTCGAGCGACGCAAACGGCGTGTAATACTGCATGTCGCTTGCGCAGTTGCCCGTGAGATAAATCACACCTTCGGGATTTATCATGTTGTCAACTCTGGCGCTCATTCTCTCGCCTTCGCCGTTTAAAACATAACTTCTCGAATAAACGTGGTCATGTCCGCCGAGAACGAAATCAACGTCGTATTCCGCCATCAGCTCTTCAAAGCCCGCGTCAACGTAGTTTTCAATGTCCGAATCGGCAACGTGCTTTGCCACGGTTTCTGTTGACTTATGGTGCGTCACAATGAGCCAATCGTAGCGGTCTTCGTAATCCTCGGTTGCCGCGTCGAGTGTCTTTCTGAAATTCTCGATAATTCCCACCGCTTCGTTTTCAGCCTCCGCCGAAGGCACCGAATCATTGTCCGCGTTCTCCTCGTCGTTTCCTCCGGGATACGCGCCGGTGTTGAGCGTTACGAAAAGGACGTTGTTATAAAGATAGTAGTAATTGCCCTTCGTTTCCATCGTGCGTCTTTCGGGATAGTCATACATTCCGTCCTCGTTCGGCGAAACGCCGTTTGACGCGGAGCTGTTTGCAATCTCGTCCGCCGTCGCCTGTGTGTAATTTCCGTGGCTCAGGCTCGTGCCGCTGTTTTGCCCTCTGAACGTTGTATAAACCTCGGTCAGCGTTCTGTCGTCGCCCTCATCCTCGCTGACCTCCATTTCGTTCGGCAGGTTAAAGTGGTCCTCAAACATATAATGTCTGTCGTGGTTGCCGACCGCCGGAGCGTAGGCGATTTGGCTCATTCCAACCGGCGCGAAAAACGCGTCGTATTCATCCTTCTTGCTCCAGCTCTGATTTTCAACCTGGTCGCCCGCCGAAACAATCAGCGTCGCGCCGCTTTCGGCAATCACGCCGACCATCGCGTCCCAGCCGGTCTGGTTTGTACCGTCCGACGGGTTCCAGCCCTGATCGTCCGTCGTGCCGCTCGCGTTTATCTGCGGGTCGCTCGTAAAGGCGAATACAAACCTGTCCTCATCGGGCGTGGTGTAATAATATTCCTCACTCATATTCACGCCGTTGTTCGTCAAGTAATAGCAATATTCCGTTCCGCTTTTGAGCCCCGTCACCGTAGCCTTGCATATCGAATATCCCGCGTAAGGATTGGTGCTCTCGCTCATGCCGGTCGGAACTGTCGGCTCGGAAACTTGCGCCTCAATCGCTCTGCCGTCTATTATCACCTGCGCATTCGTAACGTCCTCGCTTGCCGCGTACCACGTCACGTTTAACATTCCCGTTTCGGCTCCCGGCTGCAGCGTCAAACTTTCGATAACCGCATCGTCAAGCTCTTCCTCCGCAAATGCGGGCACCGCGCTGAGCAGCATAATCCCCGCCACAGCTCCCGCCGCCAATCTTGATATGAATTTTCTCATGTGAAATCCTCTCTTTCATCTTTTTTTCAATTCGATATTAAGCCCTCGCGGTAAACTCAACAAGCGCCCTCAAGTAAAAGCGGCGTTAATTTTTTCATTTTAGCAATCGCAATTTTTTACGTCTTCGCCAATCGTCGGATTTTTTTGTCGCCAATCATCGGAAAAATATTTCGCCAATCGTCGGAAAAACTCTTGATAAATTGATAATTACATTATATAATAAGGAAGCACTGATTAATTAGCGCTTCCTTAAAAACAAACATAATCGAGGTTTTTAAATTGAAAAATTACAGAAAACGAATTGCCGACGACATTTTAAAACGCAAGTTGGAAGGCAAAGGCGCTGTGCTGATAGAAGGCGCCAAGTGGTGCGGCAAAACCACAACCGCCGAACAGCTTGCCGCAAGCGTTTTATACATGGACGAACCCAACAAAAAAGACCAAAACATCACCATGTCCGAGCTTAACCCAAAACGTCTTTTAATGGGCGAATACCCCAGACTTATCGACGAATGGCAGCTTGCTCCAAAGCTTTGGGACGCCATTCGTTTTGATGTTGACCACGCAAGCGAGCTTGGGCGATTTATCCTCACAGGCTCCGCCGTTCCCGCCGATACAAAGGAAATAACTCACTCCGGCACCGGCCGCTTCACTTGGCTCACAATGCGCCCGATGAGCTTGTATGAATCGGGCGATTCAACAGGCGACGTAAGCCTTCAAGCATTGTTTGACGGAGCGCCGGACATCGACGGCGGCTCTGAGATCGGAATTGAGCGACTGGCATTTCTTATCTGCCGGGGCGGCTGGCCGCAGGCGGTCGATATGCGAAACGAAATCGCGCTTGACCAAGCGATGGATTACTACGACGCCGTCGTCCGCTCCGACATCAACCGAGCGGACAACATACAAAAAAATCCCGAGAGAGTTAAACGCCTCATGCGCTCCTATGCGCGAAATCAAGGCGCACAGGTACCAAACACCGTAATTGCGCAGGACATTGCCTCAAACGACGAAACACCTGTGAGCGAAGAAACAGTAGCTTCTTATTTAAGTGCCCTTCGCAAAATTTTCGTTGTGGAGGATATGCCGGCATGGAATCCGAATTTGCGTTCAAAAACCGCCATTCGCTCTTCCGACACCCGATATTACGTCGACCCTTCCATCGCCGCGGCAGCGCTCGGTATCGGTCCCAACGACCTGCTAAACGACCTTAAAACATTCGGTTTTCTTTTTGAAACGCTCTGCGTAAGAGACCTTCGCGTATTTGCGGACGCTCTGAACGGAGAGGTTTATCACTACCGCGACAAAGACGGGCAGGAGTGCGACAGTGTTATTCATCTGCGAAACGGCTCATACGGTCTTATCGAAATCAAGCTCGGCGGCGATAAGCTCATTGAAGAAGGTGCCGAAAGCCTGAAAGCCATGCAGTCTAAAATCGACACAAATAAAATGAAAGCCCCCTCTTTTCTCATGGTTTTAACCGGAACAGGCGACTTTGCATATCGCCGCCGCGACGGAGTATACGTTATACCAATCGGTTGCTTAAAAAATTAAAACACTTATGCCTTATGTTACAATTTGGTTACAAAGCTTGCAATCCCAAAACAAATGGAGTATAGTATCTCGCGGAGGGTGAAGAAAGTTATGGAGCAATCCCGTATTGACAGAATTAACGAGCTCGCGAAAAAGAAAAAGACAATAGGTCTTACAGAAGCGGAGCAAACCGAGCAAAAGGCGCTCTATGCCGAATATTTGGCGGCTGTGCGCACCAACTTGCGCGCCACGCTCTCGAATATCAAAATTAGCGAGTGAGCTTGTGCCCGTGTGGCGGAAAGGAAACGGTGAATTTCTGTATGAAAAGCTTCAAAATCATTTTATCCTCAATCATCGACGTCAAAAACTTTGTCAATCTTGTCAACGAATTTGACTTCGACATTGATTTGGTGTCGGGCAGATATGTCGTCGACGCCAAGAGCATTATGGGCATTTTTTCGCTTGAGCTTTCAAAGCCCATAACCGCGCGTGTTTACACTGAGGATACCACCGCTTTTGAAGAAAAGCTCAAAGACTTTTTTGCGGAATAAAGAATACATAAACCGCAAATGCCTCCCGTTTTAAGGCAGAAAGGGTTTCACCATGAGGATTTATCCGGCAATCGACCTCAAGGACGGACAGTGCGTCCGCCTCCTTCACGGGGATTTTGACAAAAAAACCGTCTATTCTTCGGATCCTGTTTCAACGGCGCTCCGCTGGCAGGACGCGGGAAGTGATTATCTTCACGTTGTCGACCTTGACGGCGCGAGAAGCGGCGAGGCAAAGAATCGGGCGGTAATAAAGAAAATCTGCGAAAATGTACATATGAAAGTTCAAACAGGCGGCGGAATACGCGCCATGAAAGATATAGACGAACTCATTTCCTGCGGCGTTTCGCGCGTCATTTTGGGCACAGCCGCCGTGAAAAATTTTGCGCTTGTAGAAGAAGCCGTCAAAAAATACGGTGACAAAATCGCCGTCGGCATCGACGCCAAGGACGGCTTTGTCGCAACCGACGGCTGGGAAAAAGTAAGTTCCCTACGCGCCCTCGACTTTGCGAAAAAAGTTGAAAATGCGGGCGTTAAAACAATTATTTATACCGACATATCAACCGACGGCGCGCTCACGGGACCGAACATTCCCGCAATGCTTGAAATGTGTGCAAGCACAAATCTCAACGTAATTGCCTCCGGCGGCGTTTCTTCGATTGAAGATATTAAAGCGCTTTTAACAACACCGATTGAAGGTGTCATAACAGGACGCGCCATCTACGACGGAAAATTGGATTTAAAAGAAGCCGTATCATTATGTTTTGCTAAGGACTGATTGAATTGTTTATCGATAATGTAAAATTTGACGAAAAAGGGCTTGTTCCCTGCGTTGTTCAGGACGCCTCAAGCGGCGAAATTCTCATGCTCGCCTACATGAACCGCGAAAGTCTTGAGAAGACGATTGAAACAAAAACCTCTTGGTTTTACAGCCGCAGTCGTCAAAAGCTTTGGAATAAGGGCGAAACGAGCGGCAATTTTCAGCATGTAAAGGACATTTTGCTCGACTGTGACGGTGACAGTATAGTTTTAAAAGTCACCCCTCAAGGTCCCGCCTGCCACACCGGGCACAAAACGTGCTTTTACAGAAAGTACGATAACGGAGAGCTTGTTTCCGCCGAAAGCGACAAGCCCGATTATCTCATTTTAAACGAGCTTTGCGACGTTGTCCGCGACAGGATGGAAAACCCCAAGGAAGACAGCTACACAAACTATCTTCTCGACTGCGGCATAGACAAAATTCTCAAAAAGGTCGGCGAGGAATGCTCCGAGACAATCATTGCCGCAAAAAACGCCGATAAAGATGAAATCTCACTTGAAACAAGCGATCTTCTCTATCATCTGGTTGTTATGCTCGTTGAGCGCGGTATGGACATTTCCGACGTATACAAACAGCTCCGCAGCAGACGCTGAATGACGTAAAAAATCAACTTGTTCTTTTTCCGCGTCATACGCGTTATAAATATGTAATTTTCAAACACAAGCCCGCAAAAGTGCGGAACTTGTGTTTGTTTTTTCGCTTAAAGCTTTTGCCGCGCTTGACATAAGGAGGCTTGAATGTTATAATAAACTGTATTTGAATGCACACGGGAGCTGTGATTGCCTTGACAGACGCAAAATTTTTGGAGCCTGAAACGCGAAGCGGCTTTTTCGTCGACGCCGTTATGAAAAAAGTTTGGGCAAAAGATTTGGAAATGCTCGAAGTTGTCGACGAAATCTGCCAACGCCACAACATAACATGGTTTGCCGACGGAGGAACGCTCTTAGGCGCCGTGCGGCACAAGGGCTTCATTCCGTGGGACGACGACATCGACATTCAAATGATGCGTGAAGATTACGACAGGTTCATCACAATTTGTCAAACGGAGCTTCCGAAGGAATATTTTTTACAGTGGACGGGCAGCGAGAAAAATTTTCAGCCGTGGCACGCAAAGCTGCGCGATAACCGCACAACCGGCACGACCAAATTTGAAACAGAGTGCTTTCCCGAGTGGCACAGGGGCATATTTATCGATATTTTTCCGCTCGACAACGTGCCGGACAGCAAAATATATTATCGCTTCCACATGGCGAGGCTCAAGTTTTTGCAGCTTATTTTGCTTAGCAACGAAACCCGCCGCGCGCCGAGCGCGAAGAAAGTGACAAAAATGCTCTCAAAAGCGCTTTGGTTCATTTCGGAACGCTTTACAACGCACGAAAAATTGGCGATGAAATATTTGAAGATTGTAAAATCAGTCAATCGCGATACGAAAAAGGTCGGCGTTACGGCGTTTAAGCCCGGCTGCAAAAAATACGAATGGCGAAGAGCGCTTTTTGAAAAAACGGTTGAACTGCCGTTTGAAAATGTTTTTGTCACGGTGCCGGAAAATTTTGACGAAAGACTGAAAGTGCAGTACGGCGCGGATTACATGGTTTTTAAAAAAGGCGGCGAGCAGCACACAAAGGTTCACTTTGACCCTGATAACGCAGTGCAACAGTGCAGCCGCGAAGCGGCTGCACACGGGGACAACGTAGTCACGTTTTCCCCGTAAACCTCTTTCACATCGCGCGCTTACGCTTACGCCTGCCTACGGCAGGCTACCGCGATAGAGGTGTCAAAAACCAAAGACGCTTTGGTTTTTGACGATTTTACGCGGGGGAATTTCCTCCCCCGCTCCCCCTCCGCCGAGACAACGCGGAGCGTTTTCTCGGCGCTCTTTTCGGCGTGTGGCTCACATTGCATGGCTAAAATGTAACATTTAATGAAGGTGACATATTGGCGAATAAAGATTCGAGACTTAAAAACTCAATACGAAATTCGGCGGTAGGTCTCATAACGCAGGCAATAACGCTTATTTTGGGTTTTTTGGCACGCAGCGTTTTCGTCAAAACGCTTGCCGAGGATTATTTGGGCGTAAACGGACTTTTTACTAACATCTTGACCGTCCTCTCCTTTGCGGAGCTGGGCGTCGGCAACGCGATTGTTTTCGGGCTCTATAAGCCGATAAGAGATAACGACGAGGATAAAATAGCCCAATACGTCACGTTTTACAAAACGGCGTACAGACTAATCGGCATCATCGTCGCCGCAGTCGGGCTGTGCGTTGCGCCGTTTCTCGATATAATTATCGTCGATAAGCCAAACATCCCCGAAAATCTGACGTTTATTTATCTTTTATATTTGGCGAATACCGTTTTGTCGTATTTCATGGTTTGGAAAAGAACCTTTATGACGGCAAACCAGGAAAAATACATCGGCACGGTGACGGAGTAAATTTTCACGACAATTCAGGTCGTTCTGCAAATAATCTTTCTCTATAAGACGCACAATTTCGTAGTGTATCTTTTGATAATGATTGTGTGCAATCAGGTGCGCAACGTTGTAATCTCGTTTATCTGCACAAAGCGCTATCCAATCGTGACAAAAAAGCCGCAAAACGCGCTTCCCAAGAATGAGCGAAAAAGTATTTTCAAAAACGTGCGCGCGCTTTTTCTCTATAAGCTCGCGACTGTCGCGCTCGACGGCACCGACAACATTCTTCTTCAGGCGGTTATCAATTTCAAATCCGTCGTACTGTACGCAAATTACTCGATGATAACGACAGCCTTTCAAAAGCTGTGCGACCAAATTTTGACCGGCGTCACCGCAAGCGTGGGCAATCTCAACGCAGGCGACGACGCCGAGCGCAAGGAGAGCATTCTTTACAGACTGCAGTTTTTGACGCTTTGGCTCTACGGGCTTCTTTCCGCTGGCTTTGCCGCAACGGTCAATTCGTTGATTTCGGCGTGGCTCGGAAATGAATTTTTGCTCGACACTCCGATTGTTTTGGCGATTAGCTTTTCGTTTTTCATTCAGGGAATGGAATTTCCTACCTATACATACCGCACGACGATGGGTCTTTTTCGCGAGGGGCGCACCGCGCCCGTTATAAGCGCTCTTTTAAATATCGCCCTTTCGATTATATTGGGCAAAATCTTCGGCATGGCGGGCATTTTTGCGGCAACGGGCATATCGCGTCTTTTGACGACAACGTGGTTTGACGCGCATCTGATATTTACAAAAAAACTCGGTAAGAGCGCCATGCGCTACTACCTTACTTATTTAAAATACTTTATCTTCGCGGCATTGGTTACGCTTTGCTGTGAAGTGACGGCAAAAACACTTCCTCTTTCGGGCTGGATCGGCGCGGGCTGTAAAATTATCGTCTGCGGCGTGCTCTACAACGTTTTGTTTCTTGCGGTGTTTTGCGGAACAAACGTTTTCAAAGAGGTTTTCAATATGCTTTTGAGGAGAGATGAAAAATGGCGAAAATAAGCGTTATCGGGGCAGGCACATGGGGCATTGCTTTGGCGAGGCTTTTGGCAAATAACAATAATGACACAATGGTTTGGTCGGCGGTGGAAGCCGAGATAGATATGCTCAGCGCAACCTACAAGCACCCCAATCTTCCGCAGACGGAGCTGCCGAAAAGCATTAAATTCACAAAAAATCTGCGTGAGGCGCTTTCGGAACGCGAAATCGTGCTGATGGCGGTGCCGTCGGTTTTCGTGAGGTCTACCGCTAAAAAAGTGGGCGAATTTATCGAGGAAGACGCGCTTATCGTCGACGCGGCAAAGGGCATGGAGGAAGAAACGCTCATGACTATGAGCGAAATAATAGAGGATGAAATAAAAGGGCACAGCGTCGTTGCCTTAAGCGGTCCCACGCACGCGGAGGAAGTCGCGCGCGATTTGCCGACGACAATCGTCGCGGCGTGCGAGGACTTGGACGCGGCGAAAAAAGCGCAGGAAGCATTTATGACGCCGTTTTTCAGAGTATATACCAATACCGACAGGCGCGGCGCGGAAATTGCCGGAGCGATAAAAAACGTTGTGGCGCTGGGCGTCGGAATGTCGCGAGGTTTGGGCTACGGCGACAACACCTCCGCCGCGCTCATAACGCGAGCTTTGGCTGAAATCGTTCGCTTGGGCTGCGCAATGGGCTGCAAAAAGGAAACGTTTTACGGTCTCGCCGGAATGGGCGACTTAATCGTCACCTGCACGAGCGTTCACAGCCGCAACTTTAAGGCGGGCAGACTCATGGGCGAGGGAAAAAGCGCCGAAGAAGCCGTAAAAGAAGTCGGCATGGTCGTTGAAGGAATGAACATGCTGCCCGCCGCGATGAAGCTGATGGAAAAATACGGCGTTGAAATGCCGATAACCGAAATTGTGGACAAAGTGGTCAACCGCAATTACAACCCCAAAAAAGCCGTCGCGGAGCTGATGATGCGGGATAAAAGGGAGGAATGAAGAAAATGAAAAACAAAGCTGTTTACGCAATTTTGGCGGTGATTGCCGTTCTTGTAATTGCCGCCGTCGCGAGCGTTAAAATGATGAACGCGCGCTACAACACGGTAACCGAAATTTCCGAAGTCAAATCCGAGGCGGAAAAGCTCTATTCCGAAGGCGACCTTGAGGGCGCGATTGAAAAAATGGAGGCTTACTGCGCGCACTCCGTCACTGACATCGAAGCCGCCGCAACGCTCGGCGACTGGTACCTTGAAAGCGGCGACGAGGAAAAGGCGATACAGACGTATTATTCCGCCGCGCAAAACAAATCCGCCGACGATGCGGACGCTGCGCGCCTTAACGTGAAAAACACATCCGCCGTGCTGACGGCTCCGATACAAAAGCAGCGCCTTGAAATAACCGCAGACGTTCGCATGACAAAAAACATGACGCTCACAATTTCAAACGGTTCAATCCCGCTCGGCGAGCCTCAGGCGGGGCGGATAGATAAGGACGAGGAAGAGCTTGTCGAAGAGTCGCGCTATCTCACTACCGAATGGTTCGACGTTGACCCTGCGGGAGAATATCTGACACTTTTCGGCGGCTTTAACTGCGCGCACTGGCAATATAGAAAAGACGACGGCACGATCATCTATTCTGTCAGCAATTACCTTTATAATTCCGCCGACGAATACGGCACCGAAGTGCATCAGATGTCGCGCGTGAGCATTCCCGACAATGCGGTTTCATTCAGAGTGACGTATTACGATTTTGAAAAAGAGGAAACCACCGCCGGCAGCGACTTTCCCGTGACAATCGTTTACGGGCAGCTCCCCACAACAATCAAAAAGGGAGAAATTTGGGAATACGAAATACCCGACCTCAAAGAGGGAGAAAAAATTGTGCTTGACGACGATACATGGACGTTTGTTTCTTCCGACGGCTCCGTCAGTGTTCTTGATTGGGAAGCTCCCGAAATCGAATACGGTTCCTACATGGCAATAGAGGGCGATCTTCCCGGCATTGTCGACTACAACGGAAGCGATATGTCCGACTACGCCAAAAACGGAATATACACAATCAAATTTTCAAACGACACATCCGAAATCGTCGGCGAAAGAGAGGACGACGCCAAAGGGCTTCACTTTAACGCCGCCAACGGCAATACGCTTATGAATGCCGGCGGGAACGATTTTGACAACATCTACCCTTGGAGCGAAATCAAGCTTTGCGCGATAAAGGACGGGAAGATAATTTACGACGGCGAAACCGGTTTTGCGACAAACGGAAGCGCGGGCGACGTTTTTGTTGAAATACCAAAGTTCTATTCGAGAAGAGTTGAAGAGGACGGATATGAAATAATTTCAATTTCCGGTGAGCTTCACGAAGGCTTTGAATTGGATGAAGCGTTCGTAACGGAAGGCGGCGAGCTCGACGCCATATATATCGCGGCATACCTTTCCTCCGAAAACGAGGACGGCTTGGCGCAGAGCGTGAGCGGCGAAATGCCTATGCTCAACGTGACAGCCGAAGACGTCATAGAAGCCGCCGAAGGACGCGGGGAAGGCTATCACGAGATAGACTATGCCGCGCTTGCCGCAGTTCAAAAGCTCTTCATGGTCGAAACGGGAATGCGCAATTCACAGGCTCTCTTCTCCGGCATTTGCAACCTCACCGAGCCCTCGATTGAAGGCAACAGCACCTATGCTTTGGCGCTCACCGACAGAAGCGGCACAAATGTAATAGTCGTTTCAACTGATTATGAGTTTTCCGTCGGTGACAACGTCATCATCTTTGAACCGGCAAAATATGACACGGCAATTGACGATGCGATTGACGACGTGCGCCAAGTGACAAGCGTCATCGACAACGGCGACGACACGCAAATGATCTACTTCTCGGGCGAAACGATGAACATTTCCGAAGGCAAACACGCGCTTGCACATATCGCACTGAAGACCGGCACAACAAACGTGCTCAATTACCCCACCGCCTCCGAAAACGCCTATTCCGACAGCGCCGCGTTCAGGTACAGATATATGGAAAACATTTGGGGCAACGTAAATGTTTTGCTTGACAGCATTACCATCCGAAACGAACGCGAAATAACCGTTGAAAGCCGAAGCGGAGAGAGCAAATCCGTCTCCTATTCCCTCCCCTACGGCGCACTCGACACAAGCGGCGCAATGATAAAGAGCTTGGGTGTTGACGAGGATGACCAATCCGTAATGCTTCCCGCCCACATCGGCAACGGAGCATCGTCCTCAACATATTACGGCGACACGCTCGTATATGATTACGACTATTCCGACACCTCCGGCGAAGCTTTCATCTGGTACGGCGGCGCATGGCACTCTCTCGAAACCGGCGGACTTTTCAGCTACAGAGCGTGCAGCGCAAGCAAAAGAAATCTCTCCGGCGGCGGCAGACTGATGTATATAAAAACTTCCGATTAACTTTAAACCTGTACTGAATATCGGACACCCTCTCCTGTATTATATAAGTAACGAATGAGTAACGAAATAATACGGGGGAGGCTTTTCAAATGAAGAATGTATCAAAATTATCGGTTTTTGTCGGTGCGGTGCTGACGCTCATTGTTGCGGGCGGCGTTGACGGCGGGCAATTGTCGGTTGCGGCAACGGCTTTAGGCTGCGCTGCTGCAATCGCGCTTATGACCTGCGGTGCAATTTCTCTTTCCCAAGAGGGGAGGCGCGGGGCATGACGATATTTACCTACAGCGGAAAAATAATCGACCCCGCAAACGTGCGTGCCGAAGACATTGACGAAAGGGACATCACCCACGCGCTGAGCCAAGTCTGCCGCGCAACGGGGCATTTCAAGCATTTCTATTCCGTTGCGCAGCACAGCATAAATTGTATGCGCGAGGCAAAGGCGCGCGGCTATTCCGAAAGAGTGTGCTTTGCGGCGCTGCTGCACGACGCGGGAGAAGCGTATTTATCGGACGTTTCGCGCCCGATAAAGGAGAAGCTTCCCGAATATGTCACAATTGAAAACGCGTTTTTGAAAGCTGTGTTTGAAAAATTCAACCTCTACCCTCTTTCCGAAGAAGAGTGGAAAAAGGTCGCGGAGGTTGACGACGCGTGTCTGTGGTACGAATTTAAAATGCTCCACACCATACCGATAGAATACGACGTACCGCCCCGCCTTTACTCAAAACCCGATTTAAAAAAGCGAAGTATGCGGAGCGTTAAAAAGCAGTTTATAGATCAAATTAAAAAATATACCAAGCTGTGCGGAGGGAAAGACAATGCCGAAAGGATCAAATCAGAAGCTCAAAATAATGTATTTGGCGCAAATACTGATGAAAAATACCGACGAAGAGCATCCGATGGCAATGAAGGAAATAATCGAGCGGCTTAATTCCTTAGGCGTCAGCGCCGAGCGCAAAAGCCTCTATTCCGACATCGAAGCCCTCAACACCTTCGGGTTTGACATCGAAAGCAACACAAAGGGCTACTATGTCGCCTCGCGCGATTTTGAGCTGCCGGAGCTCAAAATGCTCGCCGACTGCGTTTCCGCGTCAAAATTCATCACCGAAAGAAAGAGCGCCAAGCTGATAAGAAAAATTGAATCATTGGCGGGCAAATACGAAGCGGGCATGTTGGCAAGGCAGGTTTTCATCTCCGACCGCATAAAGCAGGGCAATGAGAGCATCTACTACAACGTCGACACGATTTCCGAGGCGATAAACGCCGGCAAAAAGATTGCGTTTAAATATTTCACCTACGGCGTCGACAAAAAGAAACGCTATAAAAACGGCGGCGCGGAATATGTCGTCTCGCCCTACAGCCTCACCGTCTCCGACGAAAATTACTACTTGATTTCCCACTACCCCAAGCACGAAAACCTCACGCATTTTCGCGTCGACAAAATGACAGGCATAAGGGTTTTGGACGAAAATATAGAAAGCGCCCAAAGCGTAATGGGCAAAAGCTTTTCCGTCGGCGAATATTCCAAGCGCGTTTTTTCGATGTACGCCGGAGAATGCGAAAAGGTGACGCTTCTTTGCAAAAACAGCCTGATTAACGCCGTTATAGACCGTTTCGGAGAGGACGTCTATATCGAAAAGCACGACGAAGAGCATTTTTCCGTCTGGACAAGCGTTGAAATAAGCCCCACGTTTTTCGCATGGGTTTTCACCTTCGGCGGAAAAATGAAAATAAAGTCCCCCGAAAAAGTGAAGACGCAGTTTCGCGAAATCGCAGAAAAGTTTTTGAACTGAACAAATAAATAAGAATAAAAAATCCTCCCGTGAAATATATATGTACAAACATTGATATCGGGAGGATTTTTTGATGGAAAATATATATGGCAATATCGCGCAGCGCGGAGGCGGAGACATTTACATAGGCGTGGTGGGCCCCGTCAGAACGGGCAAATCCACGTTTATAAAAAAAATTATGGAGAAAAGCGTCCTCCCGAATATCGGCGACGAATATAAGCGCGACAGAGCAATCGACGAATTGCCGCAAAGCGCGGGCGGGCGCACAATTATGACGACCGAGCCCAAATTTGTGCCTAACGAAGCCGTCGAAATCGCGCTTGACGATAACGCCGCCTTTAAAGTTCGGCTTATCGACTGCGTGGGCTACATAGTAAATTCCGCCCTGGGGCACACCGAGGACGGCTCGCCGCGCATGGTTTCAACGCCGTGGTTTACTGAGGACATTCCGTTTGACAAGGCCGCCGAAATAGGCACGCAAAAGGTCATAAAAGAGCATTCCACAATCGGCATCGTCGTCACGACCGACGGCAGCATTTGCGACATCGAACGCTATGAATACGTCGAAGCGGAGGAAAGAGTGATAAAGGAGCTTCGCGAAATAGGCAAGCCCTTCACAATCCTTTTAAATTCGCGCGAGCCCGAAAGCCGCGAAGCAAAGGAGCTGCAGGGCGAGCTTGAAAAGAAATATTCCGCGCCCGTGGTTCTCCTCTCCTGCGCCGGCATTGAAGAGGAAGACATACAAAACGTAATTCGCGAGGTGCTTTTTGAATTTCCGATAAGCGAAATTGACATTGAGCTCCCCCGCTGGCTCGACGCGCTCGACGCAGGTCACTACTTAAAGGAAAGCGTTTTTTCCGCCGTGCGAAACGCCGTCAAGGATTGCGAAAAGGTGCGCGACGGAAAGACAATCGCCTCTCAGCTTTGCGAAAACGAGTATATAAAAAGCGCCGTGTGTGAAAAAATTTCGCTCGGCGACGGAAAAATAGGCATCCGCGCCGAAACGGACGAGGGACTTTTTTATAAAATATTGGGCGAGCTCACAGGCTTTGAAATCACGGGCGAGGATAAGCTTATCGCACTTCTGCGCGATTTGGCTGACGTAAAGCGCGAATACGAGCGCGTCGAATACGCACTCGAAGCCGCGCGGAACACCGGCTACGGCATCGTCGCGCCCGTGATTGAGGAAATGTCGCTTG
Source organism: Clostridia bacterium (assembly GCA_021202495.1). Classification (GTDB taxonomy): domain Bacteria; phylum Bacillota; class Clostridia; order UMGS1883; family UMGS1883; genus JAJQCX01. The sequence continues at coordinate 27,689 of JAJQCX010000086.1, forward strand.
AGGAGCCCAAGATTGTGCGTCAAGGCGGGAGATTTGGCGTCAAACTCAAGGCGTCGGCTCCGTCGCTTCATATCATCAAGGCAAACATTCAAACGGAAGTCAGCCCCATCGTCGGCAGTGAAAAGCAGAGCGAGGACTTAGTCAAGTATCTTCTCTCCGGATTTGAATCCGAGCCCACAAAAATTTGGGAATCGAACATTTTCGGCAAATCCCTCCACGAACTCGTCAACGAAGGCCTCCAAGCAAAGCTCGGCAAAATGCCCGAGGAAGCCCGCTTTAAGCTTCAGGAAACGCTGCAAAAAATAATAAACGAAGGCAGCGGCCGACTGATATGTATCATTTTATAAAAGCAGCCCCGCCGGAGATTTTCTCTCCGACGAGGCTCTTTTACTGTATGTATTACACCATCATGGATTTTATCATCTTCACACAGCCGTCAATTCCGAACGCGCTGCTGTTGATGCACAAATCGTAGCTTTCAATCACGCCCCATTTTTTCGTGGAGTAGAAGTTGTAATACGACGCACGCTCCTTGTCGATGCGCTTAACTCTCTTTTCAGCCTTGCCGGGCGCAATGCCGTCGCGCTCGATAATGCGCTTAACTCTGTCCTCAAGCGGTGCGTGAACAAATACCTTCATCACATTGGGGTAATCTTTCAATACATAATCCGCGCATCTTCCGACAATTACACAGCTCTCTCTGTCGGCAATGTTTCTAATCGTCTGCATTTGCGCCAAAAATACCCTGTGATTGAGCGGCATTTCTCCCGATTCGTAGCTGGTCGGCGTGAACGCCAAGAAAGCCGAAATGGGCTTTTCGTCGTTTTTGTCGAAAATCTCTTTGCAAAGCCCGCTGTCCTTAGCCGCCTCCACCAAAAGCTCGGAATTGTAGCACTTAATCCCCAATTCCTCCGCCAGCTTCATTCCGATCATTCTTCCCCCGGAACCGTACTGCCTTCCGATTGTAACAATAG
>JAJQCX010000209.1 GCA_021202495.1 Clostridia bacterium
AAGATTATATTTTCTACTGTATTTATAACAAAAACTCTCCAGCAAAAAATGATTCCAATTTTGTCCGCAAAGCGGGAACATAGCAAAAGTGCTTACTTCTCGAATTGCAATGAAATCATCAGTAAAGAAATTTCCCAACACGGCATCAATCTCATCAAGAGGAAACTCTACAAACCGATTGGCGACAAATCTGTCTTTATCCACACGCACCATATCGTCATAGAGCGCTCGAAATACATATTGACGATTTATCCCTCCGGTCAATTCCACCACTTTTTCCGAAATTTCACTAAAAGTACATTCATCTTTATCCTTTATGTACTCTTTCAGCAATGTAACTGTATCTAATTCTGATTTATCCTTTGTTAAGATTTTTCCGTTCAAATGATATTCATTAACCAACACTTTCTTGTAGATTGCATTATATATTGTAGCCTGCGTGAGTTCGTAATTTTCTTCTTCAATATCTCCCAAAGGAACGCTGCTAAGAGATGAAAATCCGCCCTCATCGCAAGCTTCTTTTACATATTTGAGAATATCTTCTTTTTCATTTTCCTTGATATGGAAACGTTCGATGAGTAAATATTCTCCCTCAGATGCCAACGAAAAAAGGTTATTCCCCGATATCACTCGCCATATATTTTCCTGTGGAACATATGGCAATCGTTCGCACAAAGCAGAAACTTTTTCCACCGGATTGGCGCCCCAAACCCGCCTCAGCTCATCGGAAACAGCTTCCCTTTCAGAACGTTTTATTCCTTTTACCATGAACATTTTGGCAAAAAAACACCCTTCAATATTGTCCTGAAGATACTTTTTGAGCATATCCGGCGATGTAATTACATGAGTATTCATCCATTCCTGCTCATTTTCATATAAGCATTCATAATAAATTACATTCGTTCCGGAAGAAAAGATTTTATCAACAATACATCGAAGTTCCTGTGGCATATCTTCACTCTTGCAATAAACCTTACCATCAATAGTTGTACCGGAAGACAGAATGGATGATTTCAAAGCCTCGTCATCCTCGGGAAGATCAATCCCCATTAAATCCGCAAACTGACGAAAGCGCATTATTTCCCTGATGGAATCATATTTAAACCCGTAAGCATAGTACTGCTTTAATACAGTTGTTATCCCTGTGTTTACTTCGGCTTCAGATTCACCGTGAGAATATGACTTTGTCTCCGTCATTAACCCGCTTGAGGATTTACCTTTTTCACTCTTTCTAAGAGTTATTTTCTTTTTATAAGCTATAACCACATTATCATAATCCACATTGCAAATGTCTAAAATGCGTCTTATTTTCCCTACCGCATGATCTGCGCTTAAATTTGTTTCAAGTACAAAACCGGTTCCCGGCACTGCCTTGGGAGCAACCATGACTCCTGCTTTGCTTTTTTCGGCAAGGTCAACGCGCCCGTTTCCCTCGGAAAAATTCATCTCTCCTATAAACACATGAGGATAATCTTCACACATGGTTGCGACAAAGTTTACGTAAAGCTCCGCCCATGATGTGCCGCACGGTTTTTCTTCTCCGAAATAAGAAAAGCTCATTGGTTTTGTATACGCAAGATTCGTCTTTTCATTCAAATCAAGCGTGTACAAAATATCATCTATCGAAATTTGTCTGTTTTGGTCTTTTTTCGGTGCTGATTTCTTATTTTTCTTAACATCACTCTCCGAAAAGGTGTATTTTCCGCCTCTCACACATGCCCAGCTTGCATTATTTAAAATTTCTTCTATTACGTCAACACGGGCAATATTGTCGATGCGACTGTTAATTGCTTCAACCGTAACGCCGTTTTCGTTTTCTTCCGACAATGTCTGCAACGCGGAAAAGACGCGCTTGTAAATAACCGGATATTTTTGAAGCAGAATCTCATCACTTTGTGCATTTGTGCAAATATCCGCCTTGGGCTTCGCGGGCCGATTCTTTCTCTCTTCGCTTCGGCGCTCGTCGTCGTTCTTTTTCGGTGACTGTGTAATCGTGGCAGCGTCTGCATCATTGTTCTCAATCGGCTCTGCGATCTCTTTCTGCAAAAACAGCCCGTTTTTAATATATGTATAATAATGCCTTCCCGCAGCAACGATCAATTTGTATTGCTGCTTATGACCCATTTTGAAAACCTTATTTTCCTCTATCGTGCGCTGCACTTTTTTTATTACTTCAAAATCGGTTGTCTCAAATAAAGGCTTTTTCAAAATTTTCAGTTTAAGGCAGAATTCTTCTATTTCAGGATAGCACCTATAAAGAGCATTATATTGTGCCGGAGAAACTTTGCCTGCAAGATATTGAGCAAACCCGCCTCCCTTGGGTTTGCTTCCCTCAATCATTACTTTTGCCTCTTTCAGCAGCTTTTCATATTCGTTTCTGTTCTCATTATACGTCTTGACGGTTTGGGTGAAAAGTTTTGTTGCGGCAATGCTGACGGTATACCCCAAATATGCTGATCTCATTTTTTCCATCTGAAACGATATACCGCTTTCGCTTCGATAAGCTTCATCAATATTTATACCCCTGTTGACCGCCATTTGTCTCAAATCACAGGACACTCTGCTCACTACGCTGGGACGCGGCGTTTCGCCGCGCAAAACCTCAAGCAATCCATCCAAAAGGACAACCGCTTCATATTTATCCCATGCCGTTTTCCTCTCCGCCATATCACAAAAGCTCCTTAAGCACAGATTCTAACCTGACAAGCTCGTCGCGTGTCAGTGTAATTCCTTTGCCCATTTTCTCATGTTGAGGATCCCACGAGCGAATGTCATATTTGGGAGAAGCGCCATTATAAGAGACAAGATTGATTTCTTTTGCCCAGCCGCTTTTATCTGTTGACAAGACAGCAATATTTTACACTATCTCAAATTGAAAATTATTGTTGCTTTTAGTCATAACTATAACTTCTTTCTATTTTCTATCCCTATCGCCGTACAAGATTGAGGCAAACCTAACAACCCACTATAACTATTTTATTATACTATGTTTAGCATCAAAAATCAACTAAAAACTACAAAAAAGAGGGCAGTGCCGCCCTCTTGTCAGATAATGTAAATTATTGTACATTCTACAATCACTTTTCAACTTTTTTGAGCCTATCCCTATTTTCCCAACACACGGCACAGTTTTTTGCAAAATGCCACTCCGTAATGTCTTATGCTTTTCGGTTTTCTCATTCTGAAATAATTATCATACATTTGTGTGTCAATCTGCTCCAACGCTTTTTGTGCGTCTGCGTCCAAGTCATTTTCATCGCGCGTATACTTTACCTCGATAACATAGGCTTCTTTTGTAAGGAGATTAAACGCCGTAATATCCGCGCGCCCCATACCTGCCTCGCGGTTAGATTTAATCTCCCAGCCTTTTCTTGTATTCAGCATTCCAAGCAGCAATCCGTGATAAAAAGTTTCTTTATCTTCATACTTTCCGCCGTCAAGATAGCTTATCGACTCGCCGAGCATATAGTTAAGGGAATCCTCCATCGCAGCGGCATCGCCCGCAGCAAAGGCTGCGAAAAATCCTTCAAGCCCATCCTCATCGTTGGTGACTTTGTCGGTAAACCATTCGTTTATTTTCGTGATAAAAATGTTCTTGACTTCGCGATTTGGTATACAAAGCTCGTAGCTGCCGTCATCATACCTCTTACGTGCAGTTAAATATCCCGAAGTGTATAACAAACTCCACACATTTGCCGGTTTCTCCATCATTTCTCGATAAGTTAAATCGGGTGCCAGCTTTTTGCGAACAGCTTTGCCTTCAATTAACTCACCGATTTCATCACGTGTTGTACTGTCGGCGATTTCCGCAAAACCGCGAATAATATCTGTGCCACCGGAGTTTACCCAAAAATTCTGAGGAATACGATCGGGAGTTTTCATCAATTGATTACACCAGTTGATAACGTCCCACGGGCAATACACATTTTGCAATCCGAACAAGTATCCGTCGTACCATTCTTTTGTTATATCGTAATATTCGCTTAAAGAAAATTCGTCAAGCATTTGTCTGACTTCACCATCAGTAAAACCAAACCATTCATCGAATTGCTTGTCACTTATTGAGTGAATAACCGTATTATTCAAATCCGAAAAAATGCTTTCCTTTGACACGCGCATACATCCCGTCAGTACAGCAAAATACAATGACTCGTTTGATTTCAGCGCATAGCCGAACAGTTGACGTATCAGCTTCACCATTTCGTCATAGTAACCGTTTTCGTATGCCTTTTGCAAAGGTGCATCGTATTCGTCAATCAGGATTATGACTTCTTTGCCGTAATGCTTATTAAGAAGCCGCGACAAGGTTTTTAATGAAGCGTCCAATCCATTTGTACGATTTATAATTTCAAGCAGTCTGTTTTTATCCCATTCACGCAACTTATTGCTTTGCATTAAGTATGATAAACGGATTGCCTCCTCACTGATTACATCCCAAAGATTGTTTTTCGCTTCATCATATGTTTCGCCAGCTACTTGTTTTAAGGAAACAGATATTACAGGATACACACCCATGTGTTTTTCGCAAAGCTCGGTTTCTTTTGAAATTTCCAACCCGTCAAAAAGGCTTTTGTCCGTACCAATCTCAAAAAAGTATTTCAGCATACTCATGTTGATGCTTTTCCCGAAGCGGCGCGGACGAGTGAAAAGATTTACCTTGCCCCAATTGCCGAGAAGTTCTTTTATCATTCCTGTTTTATCTACATAATAGAAATTTTTGCGGATAAGTTCCGCAAAATTATCTATGCCTATCGGCATTTGCTTGTTCCTCACGCCGTTCAACTCCATTCGTAAACCTATTATATTTTATAGTTTAGCATAATTACGCTCATTTTTCAAGCTTAATATAAAGATATATGTTTGATTTTGCGTCTTGGTAGTTACAGTTCAGCCCAAAAAGACTCGTTCAAGCCTAAGCCCGAGCCGGGTATGTCCCGCATTTTGTGTAAACTCCAAAACGGCAATATAATTCAAATAAT
>JAJQCX010000090.1 GCA_021202495.1 Clostridia bacterium
CATATCTTCGCATTATTATATACACATATCTTCGCAATAACAACCCGGCGAGAGGTGATTGAAAAAAATGCACGGAGAAATAAATAAAAAATGTGTATAAAATGCTTGCAATCTTTTTGAGATTGTGTTAGAATATGAATGTGTAGCTTTGTTGTGAGCTAATGATACAGTATTTAATTTATATTAAATACAAAATTTTTTAAGGAAGGTGCGATTATGAAAAAACGTATTTTCAGCGGATTTCTTGCGTTAGCTGTCTGCTTGTCGTTGTGTTCTTCGGCGTTCGCCAGCTTTTTGCTGTTGGGCATGAAGGATGACGTGAGCGACGTAGCGTGGGGAGTCATGGCGGCACAGAAGGCGGCAATGACTGACGAACAGCTTGACGCACTTCAGGCGGCATGGAACAACTATCAAACGGACGCAGTACAGACGGAGATTGGGACAATTGCGACGGCAATTGCCGAAAAGCTCATTACGGATGATTTCATTTCATACGGATTGGGCAATCAACAAGGCTCTGAGGCTGCACTGGAAGAGTTGTATCAGTGGAAAGTTATGCGCGATATAATGGAGGGAAATATTGAATTCTCCATTGCAACGGACGAGTATGATGCTTGGCTTGCCGATTTCACGGCATATGAAGAAGCCAATGACGAGGCTGTAAGCGCTTCGGCTCCGAGAGCGGCGCTTGACCAGCTCAGCAGTTATGCGGATGACCTTACGGTTTATCTTGAAGATTTGGCTGAGATTTATTTTAAAGCCGATGCTGCGGATGTTTCCGGCGCGGACGCGGATAAGGTTGACCTTTATCTGAGAGCGGCTGTAACGGCTTCGGGCAATGCGGATTTGCTTGCCGATGCGGGTAAGGATGCGGTCGAGACAGATGACGCTGAATTCTTGGCGCTGCTTAAGGCTGACTGCATTGAGGTTATGGAAGGCGTTTTGCTCAACCTGTTTGACATGGAGATGCAGGTTTCAACATTCCAGATAGACAGCGGATTGCTTGAGCAGTTGACCGACCGCAATATGAAGGGTATGCTTCTCCTTGTGGGTGAGACGTATGCGGAAAAGGTTATAGACGCTATGTCGGATATCCGGAGCGAAATCTCTGCGCTTGATAAGGGCGCATTGATGGAAGAGCTTATCGGCGCAGGTGCGGCTGATATTCTCAGCCCGAACAATGCAAAAGCGGCGGAGAGCCTTTACAGCGCTGCAAGCATGGCGCTTGCATCCGTTCTCAATGATGTTGCTCCGGATCTTACATCCGAAACGCTCACAATGTTCGGTCAGAGCGTGGATGCTATAGCGACATATGTTGAATATGTACATGAAGCAATGGGCGTTGTTGATGAGAACCATGCTGTAGAACTTATTCATGTTAACACATATATCGGAAGAGCTATGCTTGACCCTGCTGCGGAGAGTGCGTTCGAGGTTCTCGAGGGAACAACGGAAACGATTGACACGCAGCTTACGTATGACAGATATCAGTCGGTTGCGGATGTGCTTGCTAAGTACTATGCAAACGGCACAAACTTCTCGGAGATTGACGTTGTCGGCACGGGAGACTTGGCAGACAAGGTTTCGATTGACGACGAAGCGACTATGCCGGGCAGCATCATTATCGATGCAAGCGAGCTGACGGCAGGTCAGTCGGGTACAATTTATATTTACCGCGGCGACACATACAATGTTACGGCAGACGCTCCGGCAGACGAGCTTAATGTTCTCCGTTACATGGGTAAATATGAAGTGACAATTATAAGCGAAGCGGTTACAGAAGAACCGACGGATGAACCGACGGAGGAACCGACAGTTGAGCCGACAGAAGAACCGACGGAAGTTCCGACAGAGGAACCGACAGTTGAGCCGACAGAAGAACCGACGGAAGTTCCGACAGAGGAACCGACAGAAGGCTCGACTGAAGAAAAGACGATTACACTTGACAAGGATGCAATCCCCGACACAGTTGCGGCTGACGGTGAGATTGTGATAAAGGGTGAAACAAACCTTTCTTATGTAATAGTTGCAATCACTTTGATTGAGGGAGATACTGTCAGAACAAAGTATTACAACATTATATCCGGCGATGTATTTAACGGTGAAGGTATCACGGTTGCCGTTCCGGACGGCGCTGAAGCAGGTTACGTATATCAGGTAATCGTCGGCGCGGATAAGGTTACGGATTCGGATACATTCACGATTGAGACGTCAACTCCGGCAGGATACTATATCAATATCGGCGAGGACGAAGAGGTTGAGCTTGGCAGCACAATTACGATTCAGTCAACGTCTGATTCCGTAGTTCCGAGCTATGTATTGGTAGCTATCACAAACACAGAGACAAGCAGAACGCTGTATGCGGTTGTTCACAGCGCGGCTGACTTGGCAGCGGGTATCACGGTTGAGCTTCCCGTTGGCGCTGCGGTTGGCGACAAGTATTTGATTGTTGTAGGTACAAGCGAGGCTTCGGCACTCAAGACCGTTACGGTTGTTGAGTCTACAGAAGAGCCCACAGAAGAGCCTACGGAAGAGCCTACGGAAGAGCCCACAGAGGAGCCGACAGAGGAACCGAGTGAAGGTTATTCCATTGAGCTTGTAGCAATTGACAACATTTTGATTACAGCTGATGACACATCCTTCACAATTCAGACAACGGCTGATTCGGTAGTTCCGAATTATGTATTGGTTGCTGTTACGAATGTGACAAAGAACAAGACTGTTTACGCGGTAGTACACAGTGCGGAAGACGTTGCAAACGGTATCACGCTTCAGCTTCCCGACAATGCTGAGCTTGGCGATGAATTTATGGTTATTGTAGGTACGAGCGAGGCTTCGGCTACAACAACATTCTACATTGTCGGCAGTTCGGTTGAAATTACGAGTGCGTTGGACAGCATTGCCGAGGGTGAAACGCTTACCATCAGCGGTACTGTATCCGACGGAGTAGAAAATGTACGCGTTGTTATTTACGACAGCGAAAACAATATCGTATTTGATGAAACAATCACGGCAGAACAGTTCACAACAGGGTATACGGTAGATACATCTGCTCTTCCGGCAGGTACCTATACATTGGTTGTTTACGATGCCGCAGATGAAAATGTGCTTGATGAGCATACATTCACGATAACCGCATCGACAGAATATAATCCTGTATTGTCGGGCTTGGATTCTATGAGCGTAACAAGAAACAAGACGAAGCTCTACACAGGTACAGGTCAGAACATTCCGGACGGCGCGACGGTTACGTTCACGGCGACAATTGCTGATGAAACATATGCAACAATCGACAGCATAACAACCGACGATACAAATCATGTATATGTAACTGTTAAGGGCGTTAAGAAGGGTTCAACGACAATGACGATAACGATGAATGTCGTTACAGCTGAAGGAGTTGTTCTCCCGGCAGTTACAAAGGATGTTACGATTACCGTTAAGACTTCGTCGGGCGGAGGCGGAAGCTCAAGCAGCAGCTCTTCAAACGGCAGCACAACCTCCGATTCGATAACGATTACGGTCGGCGGAGACGGTGAATATGATGCAACTGTATCGTCCTCGCAGAAGATTACATGGACGATGACCGATGAAAGCATCGCTGTTCTGACGAGTGATCCGTCAGACCCGAACGCTACATTTGAGGGTGTTTCGGCAGGTACGACAACACTTGTCGGTGTGATTACAGATGCTTACGGCAATGTTATCGAGACGATAACCTTGACGATTGAAGTTAAAGAGCATGAGTGCGAGTGGCCCGACATCGTTGGACACTGGGCACATCAGACAATCGATACGATGACGATTAACGGCTACATCAACGGTTATGAGGACGGTACGTTCAGACCGGACGATAACATCACAAGAGCTGAGTTCTCGGCGATTGTTTACAGGATTCTCGGTCTCACTGTTGCAAGCGACGGCGTTGAGTATGACGATACACCGGGTCACTGGGCAGAGGATATTATAGCGACGATGTCGCTGCCTGAGGGCTACGGAATGCTTCGTGGTTACGGCGACGGCAACTTCGGACCCAACGACGAAATCACAAGAGAACAGGCAGTTGCGATTATCGCAAGAGCTAAGAGCGCGGTATGGACGGCTGCTGAAGACGGAGCAAGAGAAACGTTCACAGACTCCGACGATATTTCATGGTGGTTCGACGGCGAGATTGACAGCGCTGTTACCAACGGACTTATCACCGGTTATGAGGACGGCTCGTTCAAGCCTTTGAACAACATTACAAGAGCTGAAGCTGCTGTAATGCTTTCGAGAGCTTGGCCCGAGGTGCTTGACTGATAAAAGTTAAGATAGGCTAATAATGCGGCGGAAAGGCGAAAGCTTTTCCGCCGCATTTTAACAAGCGTCCCGCTTGAGGGTCCTCGCGCTCAACGATACAATAAAGCAGCAGCTTCTCGTCCGCGTATTAGACTTCAGGAAAATGCCACCCGTAGACCGTTGCAAGCGTCCCGCTTGCGGTGGGGTGGGATTTATAAGCAGAGAGTGGGAGACGTCAGAGTGGGCGGGGATGAACCCCGCCCGTACAACTGTGATTGCGGCGATGTGGGAGAAAACGTGAAAGAGTGAGAGACGTCAGAGTGGGCGGGGACAAGCCCCGCCCGTACAACTGTGATTGCGGCGATGTGAGAGAAACGTGAAAGAGTGGGGGATCGGCGGCGGGAACAAGCTCCAACCCTACGACGGAGATAGTGGGGGTATTTTACGAAAGCTTAAAGCGCGGACGAGAATTTACAATTTCTTTGCGCAGTTAAGCGCGAGAAGGATCCAACGGCACGTTGGCGCGAGGACAGTCAAGCGGGCCGCTTGCGGCTGTATTCTGCGAAAGTCTAAAGCGCGGACGAGGTGGTTGCAAATTTCTTGCACAGTTGAGCGCGAGGAGGAT
>JAJQCX010000096.1 GCA_021202495.1 Clostridia bacterium
CTTTAAATCCTCTTTTGCAGTTTTTTCGCTACGCGTTTGTCGGGGCGATTGCGACAGTGGGCGACTGGGGGCTTTTGTACGGGTTGGAATTTTTGGGCGTGAACCCTCTCTTGGCTGCCGCATTGGGATTTTTATTGGGCTTGGCGATAAATTTTCTGCTTTCGAAAAAATTTGTCTTTTCGGCGGAGGACGCGAAGGTCAACGCGGCGGGTGAATTTATTGTGTACGGAATTATCGGCGCGGCGGGGCTTGCGATAACCGAGGGAATAATGTATGTATTGATATATGAGCTCAAAATTTATTTTATGGCGGCAAAAGCGGCTGCGACAGTGATTGTGTTTGTTTGGAATTTTACGGCAAGAAAAATGCTGCTGTATAGCGGCAGTAAGGCAAGGAGAGATTGATATGGAGAGAATTATTATTATCGGCGCGGGTCCCGCGGGACTGACTGCGGCATACGAGCTCTTGAAAGACGGCGGGGATTACGATGTTACTGTTTTGGAGGAGAGCGACGCGATTGGCGGAATTTCGCGCACGGTCAACTGCGGCGGAAACAGAATGGATATCGGTGGGCACCGCTTTTTTTCAAAGGACGAAAGAGTTGTGAAGTGGTGGGAGGACTTGATGCCCACTCAAGGCTCTCCGAGCTTTGACGACGCTCTTTTGGGACGCGAAAAAAAGCTTAAGGAGGGCGGACCCGACCCCGAAAAGACGGACAGGGTAATGTTAAGGAGAAACCGCGTTTCGAGAATATATTACAAGAAAAAGTTTTTCGACTATCCCGTGACGATGAAGCCGAGAACGTTTATAAACATGGGTTTTGTTTCTACCGTTAAGGCGGGAACGAGCTATGTTAAGGCAACCGCGAAAAAGCTGCCGGAGGACAATTTGGAGAACTTTTATGTAAACCGCTTTGGCAGGACGCTCTATCAGATGTTTTTTGAGGGCTACACCGAAAAGCTTTGGGGACGGCATCCCTCGCAGATAAGTGCGGACTGGGGCTCGCAGAGAGTAAAGGGGCTTTCAGTGCGTGAGGTGCTGCGTGATGCGCTGAACAAGCTGACGCACAAAACGGGCGGCAAGGTTGAAACGAGCTTGATTGAGGAATTTTCATACCCGAAGTTCGGTCCCGGACAGCTTTGGGAATGCGCCGCGGAGGGGATTGAAAAAATGGGCGGCAGAATAATGAAAAACTGCCGCGTGAAAAAGCTTGTCAATACCGACGGAAAAATAACAGCTCTGCAATACATGGAAAAGGGCAAGGCGAGAGTTATCGAGTGCGACAGGGTTATATCCTCAATGCCGTTAAAAGACCTTGTTGCGGGGCTAAACGGTGTGCCGAAGGAAATTTCGGAGATTGCCGAAGGGCTGCCGTACCGCGACTTTGTGACGGTCGGAATTTTGGTGAAAAAGCTGGAGCTTAAAAACAAGACAAAGATAAAAACGCTCGGCAATATCGTTCCCGACTGTTGGATTTACGTTCAGGACACGGGCGTGAAGCTCGGAAGAATACAGATATTCAACAACTGGTCGCCGTATATGGTGAAGAACGCGGCGGAAACCGTGTGGATTGGGCTTGAATATTTCTGCCGCGAGGGCGACGATTTTTGGAATTTGGAGGAAGAGGATTGCGTAAACCTTGCCGCGGACGAGCTTGTGAAAATGGGCATTATCAAAAGCCGCGACGCCGTAATGCAGTCGCACCGCGAAAAGGTGAAAAAGGCGTATCCCGCGTATTTTGACACGTACAGCGAGATAGGCAAGCTGACGGAGTATCTTGACGGGATAGAAAACCTCTACTGCGTGGGCAGAAACGGTCAGCACCGCTATAACAATATGGATCATTCGATGGTTACGGCTATCGAGGCTGTGAAGAACATCAAAGAAGGAATAAGAGATCGCAGCAACATTTGGAGCGTGAATACGGAAGAAGAGTATCACGAGGAGAAACAGTCGGATGAAAATTGAGCGGCAGCACCTAAATTTAGCTGAAAATTACGATATGAAGTGGTCAGTGATTAGTGGTTGGTGGTTAGTGAAGGAACAAATTTTGCAAAGCAAAATTTGAATTTAAGCGCCTGCGGGCGCGGCGGGCGGGGCAAGCTGTATAGTGTGGGCACATGGTTTACAAAATGTCCGAGGACATGGTTTACACTTTTTGATATAATAAACGGCATAAAAAACACCGAAGTCCCTAGAAATGAGGGAAAATAGCATAAAATTCACAACGTGTCAAGGGTAAAATGAACGCCCTTCGGGCGCCCTTGACACGCCGCGAATTTTATGCAAAAGTTATAATTAAGGGGGCGGAAGCCCAAGCATGGGCTTTCGCCCCTGGAGAAAACAGCTTGCCGCTGAAAATATGGCGGAAAACCACAAGACAAACCAATAAATACAAAAAAGTTGTAAACCATGTCCTCAAACAAAGTGTAAACTATGTCGGTATATACACAAGCCCCGCCCCTACTGTGTTGTCTCGGTATTCGGCGGGAGATTCGTCAAGCTGTATTTGATTTTCATGGGAAATTGCGCAAAAATGTTGACTTGTGGGGAACAATTTGATATAATAACTCCGCAGCTTTGGAAAAATCGGCAGAAAACTGCAAACAAATGTTTAAGGAGGCATTTTTATGTCATATGTAGACGAGGTCTACCAAAGAGTTGTAGACCGCAATCCGGGGGAGCCTGAGTTCCATCAGGCAGTGAAAGAAGTTCTTGATTCGCTCAAAATCGTTATCGATAAGAACGAGGATAAGTACCGCAAGGCGGGACTTCTTGAGAGATTGACCGAGCCTGAAAGAATTATCTCTTTCAGAGTACCGTGGGTTGACGACGAAGGCAAGGTGCAGATAAACAAGGGCTACAGAGTGCAGTTTAACAGCGCTATCGGACCCTACAAGGGCGGTTTGCGTTTCCATCCGTCGGTAAATCAGAGCATTTTGAAGTTCCTCGGCTTCGAGCAGATTTTGAAGAATTCGCTTACGGGTCTTCCGATGGGCGGCGGCAAGGGCGGCTCCGATTTTGATCCCAAGGGCAAGAGCGACAGAGAGGTTATGGCGTTCTGCCAAAGCTTTATGACCGAGCTTTGCAAGCACATCGGCGCTAATACCGACGTTCCCGCGGGCGACATCGGCGTAGGCGGACGCGAGATCGGCTTCTTGTTCGGACAGTACAAGAGAATTACAAAGCTGTATGAGGGCGTTCTCACAGGTAAGGGTCTTTCCTTCGGCGGTTCGCTCGTTCGCACACAGGCGACAGGCTACGGCTTGATTTATATATTGGTTGAAATGCTCAAGGCTGCGGGCAAGGAGCTTGCGGGACAGACGGTTGTTATTTCCGGCTCCGGCAACGTTGCCATCTATGCTGCCGAAAAGGCACAGCAGCTCGGCGCAAAGGTTGTTGCGCTCAGCGACTCCAACGGATATGTATATGATCCCGAGGGCATTCAGCTTGACATTGTTAAGGACATTAAGGAAGTTAAGAGAGGCAGAATTAAGGAATATGCGGATGCGGTCGCTTCGGCTCAGTACACTGCCGGCAAGGGCATTTGGACAATTCCCTGCGACATCACTCTTCCCTGCGCAACGCAGAACAAGCTCGACCTTGAGGACGCAAAGGCGCTCAAGGCAAACGGCTGCTTCATGGTTGCGGAAGGCGCAAACATGCCTTCGACAAGAGAGGCTACTGACTTCTTCCAGGAAAACGGCATCGTATTTATGCCGGGTAAGGCTGCCAACGCGGGCGGAGTTGCGACAAGCGGACTTGAGCAGTCGCAGAACAGCCTTCGCTTAAGCTGGACATTTGAGGAAGTTGACGAGAGACTCAAGGGCATTATGAAGGACATCTTCGCAAAGGTAAATGACGCGGCAAACCGCTACGACGTTCCCGGCAACTATGTTGCGGGCGCGAACATCGCGGGCTTTGAAAAGGTTGCCGACGCTATGCTTGCACAGGGCATTTGCTAATTGAGATAGATACATAAAGGCTGCGCCGCATCGGGCTTTCCGATGCGGCGTTTTTTAGGGAAGCGTTGATTGATCAGTGTTTTGTTAGGAGCAAAAGATGTGCTTGCCTATTGTAACGATTATTGGGCGTGATCTTATCCATGTGTTGGTGGCGGTGCTGGGGTTATAGTAGTATATCGCGCCGCCGGTGGGATCCCAGCCGTTTAAGGCGTCGCGGGCGGCTTTTTCGCATGACGAGGTCATGGCGGCGTTGATCTGCCCGTCGTCAACCGCGGAAAATGCGCCGTTTTGATATATCACGCCCGCGACGGTGTTGGGAAAGGAGGGGTGCTTGACGCGGTTTAAAATGACCGCGCCGACGGCAACCTGTCCGGCGTAGGGCTCTCCGCGGGCTTCGCCGTTGATTGCCATTGCCAAAAGGTAGACGTCGTTGCTGCGAGAAGAAGAGCTTGAGGATGAGGAAATGCCCATCGCGGCAAGAGTTGCGCTGCCGGCTACGCCATCGGCGGTGAGCCCGTTTTTCTGTTGGAAGCTGCGGACGGCTTTTTCCGTTGCCGAGCCGTAAATGCCGTCGATGTCGCCTGTGTAATAGCCCCAGCTTTTGAGCTTTGTCTGTATCTGCGTCACTTCGCTCCCCGACGAGCCGCGCTTGGAGAGGGCGTCAACTTCCTTTGTGTTATACGTATACGCTTCAATCATTATGACCGCGCAAAGCAAAAAATAGAGCGGTTTTTTTAATTTAATAAGTTTTTTCAAAGCAAAAACCTCCTTGGGGATATTATTTCACCCAAGCGAGGTTTTTTATGCATTTGGAATGCAATAAAGACGTGCGTTAAAGAAAAGCAAGAGGATTTGCAAACATATTGTCATAAATGCGAAAAAGAGCTTGACAAAATAATACAGGGGGGGGTATAATGAGGAAAATGGAA
>JAJQCX010000029.1 GCA_021202495.1 Clostridia bacterium
AACCCGGGCAGGTGAGTAATCCTAAAATCAGCATATTGATTTTAGAATTAGAATGGGAGAGTCATGGGTAATCAGCGCTTCCTCAGTTCTTTGCGGGCGAGTTTTACGTCGCGGTCGAGCTCGTTCAAGGCTTCTTCGATTGCGTCGGCTATGTAATCCTCCGCCAAAAGCGCCAATCTTACGGCGTTGACGGCGTCGATAAGCATTTGCTCAACTTCAATGCCAAAGCCTAAAAGTGAAAATTCCTTTCCCGCTCCGTCCTCATCGTAGAGAATCATGTCGGGAACGCCGTTGTCGTCCGTGTCGGTGAAATAGAGATTAAATTCGCCGTCGCCTGTGAGGTCAACTGCGATTGTGTCGATGTTGCCGCTGCCGTTCAAGTCAATCAAAGCGACGTCCGCCTGCGAATCGCCGTCAAGGTCAATTAAAATTTCGTCTTTGGAGCCGCGCACAAGCATTTTGCGGAAATCGCGGTCATGGGACATCGCCTTTTTTACGTCTTTTAAAGTTCCGTTTTTCATATGCATATCCTCTTCGATTTAATTAACTTTGTTAACAATTACATTATACAACGCAAAAAATAACTTTGCAACAAAAATTTCAAAAGTTAAAGAAAATTTCATTATAAATTCATAATAACGGCAAAAAGCGTCGGTTATGGTGAAAAATATTTGAGGTTTTAATATTTTGTCGGTTATAACTTATAAAATTTAAAAAATGAGGTTGATTTTTCGATATAATTTGTGTATACTGTAATGAAAGGGGGCGAGAGCATGATAAAAAGAGAAATATATATGCAGCGAATACGACCTTTTATCGGCAAGGATTTAATTAAGGTGATAACGGGGATAAGGCGAAGCGGAAAATCGGTGATGCTGGATCTGATAAAGGAAGAGCTTAAAGAAGAGGGGGTAAGTCCCGAAAGCTTCATATCAATAAATTTTGAGGATATGCGTTGTGCGCATTTGCTGAACGCAAAGGCTCTTCACGAGGAAATTGCAAAGCGGGCGGATAATATAGAGGGAAAGGTATACCTTTTCTTTGATGAAATTCAGGAGGTTGAGGATTGGGAAAAATGCGTCAATTCATTTCGTGTTGAGACAGACTGCGACATATATATTACCGGCTCAAACGCAAAGCTGCTTTCGGGAGAGCTTTCGACATATCTTGCGGGGAGGTTCGTCGAGTTTGTCATTTATCCGTTTTCGTTTGCGGAATTTGCGGAGATTTACCGCGAGAGCGTGGGGAAAGTGACGGATAAGGAATGCTTTGACAAGTATCTTCTTTTGGGCGGGATGCCGTATCTTTCAAACCTTCGATATGAAACACAGCCGTCGGTTTTATATTTGACAGATCTTTTTAATTCCGTGCAGCTTAAGGATATTATAATGCGCAACAAGGTGCGCGACGCCGATTTGCTGGAGAGAATAATAGCCTACGTGACGGAAAACGCGGGGGAACTTTTTTCGGTGTCGTCGGTCGTTAAATTTTTAAAAAGCGAGCACAGGCCGGTGTCGGTGGAAACGGTTTTGAATTATTTAAAATACTGCTGCGACGCCTATCTTTTTTACAGAGTTAAGCGTGAGGACTTGAAGGGCAAGCAAATTTTGGCGTCGAATGAAAAGTATTACATTGCGGATCACGGTATGCGCGAGGCGGTTTTCGGGGGGAATATGAGAGATATAAATCTCGTATTGGAAAACATCGTTTATATGGAGCTTTTGCGGCGCGGCTACAGCGTGAACGTCGGAAGATTGGGAGAAAGAGAGATAGATTTTGTGTGCCGCAGGCGCGGTGAAATGATATACGTTCAGGTTGCGTATTTGCTCGCCGACAAGAGCACAATCGAGCGGGAATTTGGGGTGTATGACGAGGTGAGAGACAATTTCCCGAAATACGTTGTCACAATGGACGAACACGACATGAGCCGAAACGGAATTATACACAAAAACATTATAGAATTTCTCAAAGACTGAGCGGCTCGCGGAGCCGCTTTTATTTTGAAAAAATTTTTATTATGTGCAACTTTTTGGCATGGAAGACAGTATTATATATGAAAAAGTTTCAGCGAAAGGAGAATATGTAACAAAAAATTCATAATTTAGTTGTATGATGGAAAAGGAGAGAGACTGAAGAAGAAAGAGAGGAAGGATAATTTTGGCAAGGCTTCTTGGGAGAGAGAGCGGCGGGGCGGCGCCCCGCAAAAAAAGAAGTGTGAAAAAAAGAATTGCGTTCGCAGTGAAGATTGCGGCGGCTGTGCTGCTTGTTGCGGGCGTGGTTCTCTTTGTGCGCTTTAAAATGGGACGAAAGGAACAAACGGTTGAGGCGCAGACAACCTCGCTTGTAGGCGTGGGGAGTTTTGACGTTGTGATAACGGGCTCGGGCACGGTGCAGCCGATTGAGTCCTACACGTTTTCACCCCTTATCGAAGGGAAAATTTTGGAGTGCCCGTTTAACAAGGGCGACATGGTTGAGGAGGGCGATTTGCTCTATCGCTTTGAGGACAGCGAGGCGCAGTCGAAGATAAAGGCGGCGCAGAGCACGCTCAATTCGGCTCAGCGCGGCGTTGAGAGCGCGGAAAAAAGCGTCGTGAAGGCAGAGCAGAGAATCGAGGACGCGAAGGAAGAAATAGCAGACATTGAAGAGCGCATGAAAAAGCTCACCATAACCGCGTCCGTTTCGGGCATGGTGGAGGAGCTCGATGTTAAAGTGGGCGACAGTGTGAGCGGCACGCTTTGTAAAATACTTGACTATAACGACATTTCGGTTACGGTCGCGTTTAACGCGGTGCAGTATGCGGCTCTCGAAAAGGGCGATCGGGCGACGGTCGGCATACCGCAGCTCATGACAACCGTCGGTGGCAGCGTGGAAAAGAAATACACCGCGCCGCACGCGGGAGCGAACGGAACGATAATGTATTCGGTAAAGATTGCGGTTGATGAGGGCGTGAGCTTGGCCGCGGGAACAACCGCTTCTGTGACTGTGCATACGGATAGCGGCGACGTGACCGCGCCGACATCCGGCACGATTGCCTATTCCGACCCGCAGAACGTCGCAGCGGAAGAGGCGGGAGAGATAACGGCGCTCTTGACCGAAGAGGGAGACTATGTTGAAAAGGGCGAGGTGATAGCATACCTCAAAAGCGAGAGCCTTGAAACGGAGCTTGAAAACGCACGCGAGGCGCTGGAAGACGCAAAGGACGACTTGGAGGACGTGAAAGCTGCGCGCGACAACCAATACGACAGTGTAGAAGCTGCGCGCTCGGAGCTTGAAAGCGTGATGAAGGCGGCGGAGGATTATGTGATAACCTCTCCCATCTCGGGCGTTATCCTCGAAAAAAACTATAAAACAGGTGATACATACAGCTCGGACAGCAGCGAAAAGACGCTGATGGTTGTGGCGGACATGAGCCAAATGGTCTTTACGATGAATATAGACGAGCTGGACATTGCGAACATTGTACAAGGGCAGAGCGTGAACGTCTATGCCGACGCGCTGCCGGGCGAAATGATGAGCGGCGTGATAACCTCTCTTTCAAACGTCGGAAACAGTGAGTCCGGCGTGACGGGGTACCCGATTGAGATAACGATAGACGACCCGATGGACTTGATGAGCGGAATGAACGTGACGGCGGAAATTGTCGCGGGCAGCGTGGTTGATGCAATCGTCGCGCCGGCGTCGGCGATATTTATGGTTGACGGCATGTATTACGCGACAAAAGTCGAGACAGACGAGGCGGGAGTTGAGACCGACGTGCAGGTGCAGGTCAGCGTGGGGCTCGCGAACGGCGAATTTTATGAAATAACGGACGGACTTTCCGAAGGCGACGTCATAAGAGATTCGGGAATCATATCAACAAGCGACGATATGTACTATTATTGATCGGGTGAAAAAAGATGAATATATTGATGAGCTTTAAAATGGCGGTGTCGAGCATTGTGTCAAACAAGGCGCGCTCCGCTCTGACAATGCTCGGCATTATCATCGGTGTTTTAGCGGTTATTGTGATGGTAAACCTTGTCACGGCGTCGACGATGAGTATAAAGGAATGGATGGATCAAATGGCGCAGAATGTGCTCGAGGTCAACATCTGGAACAGCAACGACACGACGCGTACATTCAAACCCTCCGATATGGCGAAATTGGCAGCGGAAACCGACGGCATTGAATACCAAACGCCGAGCGTGAGCGGAAACGTGAGCGTTAAAAACGCGAACCGAACGTTTAACAACGGAATTGAAGGAGTGAACGAGCATTACGCCGATATTATGCGGCGTGAACTCGCCTACGGTAGCTTTTTCTCGGAAACGGACGTCAATTTGCGCATGCCTGTGGCGGTGATAGGGGAGTACGTGAGACAAAGCTTATTTGGCATGCGAAATCCCGTCGGGCAGGACATTAAAATAGGCGGAGAGATTTTTAAGGTTGTCGGCGTGCTGGAGCAGAAAAACAGCGAGCTCAGCGAGTGGGGCGACGACGCGAAGGTTTATATCCCATACACAAAGGCGCTGCGGCTGCTAAAGAGAACGAATGTTGACATGTATTACGTTTCGGTCGAGGACCCGAGCCAATCCGGCGCGGCGCAGACCGCGATTGAAAATGCGCTCTACAATGCCTACCAAAGCCGGGATTACTGGGTGTATAACCAAGCCGAGCATATGCAGAATATAAGCAGCGAGATGCAGGGCATGACGCTTCTTGCGGCGGCAATTGCGGGAATATCGCTGCTTGTCGGCGGCATTGGCATTATGAACATAATGCTCGTTTCGGTGACGGAGAGAACAAAGTCCAATGGTGAAAAGTCAATAGGCTGAGCGAAGAAAATTTCGAAGGAA
>JAJQCX010000187.1 GCA_021202495.1 Clostridia bacterium
TATAAATCCATTGGAAGATATAAATGGAGATTTTAATTATATTTTCCGTAATTATATAGCAAGATTGGCAGTTCCTTTCTTTTTTGTGGCGGGAGGATATTTTTGTTTTCGAAAAACTTCGTATGAAAAATTTGATTATAAAGTTCCGCTGTCATACGCTTTCAGAATGCTGAAAATGTACTTTATTTGGATAGGGATATACATGGTTCCTATTCTTTATAGCGTAAGCAAAAATGAAAAAGGTTTTTTACGGGGATTGATAGGTGCGGCGCATACAATACTTTTGGGAAATTATAGTCATCTTTGGTATCTATACGCATCGGCTGTGGCAGTAATTTTAGTCACGTTTTCAATCTGGAGAAACATCAAGATTGAAAAAATCGCTGCGATTGGGGGCATATTGTACATTATTGGATTATTGGGAGATGCGTATTTCGGATTGCTCCGCCCTTTAAGCGGTACTCCGGTGTGGGCAATTTTAAAGCTTTATCAAAAAGTGTTTACAACAACTCGAAACGGATTTTTTGATGGATTTTTATTTGTCGGAATAGGCGCATTGTTTGCATATAAAAAGATTGCAATAGCAAAAGTTACTGCTGTGGTAGGTTTTGCAATATCAATGTGTTTGATGTTGGTCGAAGCGTTTATCGTGGAATATTTTGATTTAGCCGGAGATCACAATATGTATATTTTTCTTGTGTCGGCGGTCTTCTTTCTGTTTTATATCGTTGCGCATATTGAAATTGAAGGGAATAATTTAACGAGGAAACTGCGTACATACAGCTCGTTAATATATCTTTCTCATCAATGGATAAACTTTCCGGTGTTGGCGGTGATAGAAAAGGTAATAGAAAAGATTATCGGCGCGGAGCATTATCAAATGCATTCCTTGCTGAGCTTTATCTTGGTTTTTGCGGGTGCGCTGCTGACGGCGATAGTAATAACCGAGCTGCAAAAATGCAGAGGATTTAAATGACTGAAAAAAATATATTGATAATACACGTATTTCTTCGGATAAATGGTATAGTTTTAAATGCGGCACGGTTAATCGGTGCCGCATTTAAAATAAAACGAAAAAAAGTGTTGCTAAATTTAAAAAGAGGGTGTATAATATATACTAATCGTACTAACCGGGGAAGCAGCGGCGCCCTGTATCCGCAATCCGCTACAGCGGAGGCCAATTCCCCAATTGAGGTGCTTTTTCTTGCATAGCAGGAGTCTGCAAGCGGTGTTGACGGTCGGGTCTTGCGCAACAGCCGCCCGTGAACCTTGTCAGGCGGGGAACCGAGCAGCAATAAGCGGTAACGGTTGTGTGCCGCGAGGGCGCCCGACCCGAGCAGGCTACAGGCTGACCGTGTGTGAGAGAGTATCGATTTTGGGGTGTACGATTTTTAATTTGAGAAAAGTTTGTGATAAGGTTGGTTTGAAACGGAGGCGGCTGTATGAAAAATCAAAAAGAAAAGGATTCCGATTTAATTGTTGTTGCGGCTGCCGAGGAATATGCTGAAAGAAACAATATGCCTGTTGGCGATGTGTTAAAGCTTTTTGCAGAGAAGGGGATTTTTGCGCTGCTTCGTTCGCAGTATGATGTGCTGCACACGCTTGATTTGGGCGAGGGAGCGGAATATGTTGAGGCATATTTGAAGAGTGTATCGTGTTGACTGAGAAATATGTTTATCACGGAATTGATATCACCTTGGATGTGTATGAAAAAATACGGGCGGCGGTTGAAATAATCGCGGAAAAAGAGGGCATAAGCTTTGACGAGTGCTTTGTGGAATTCGCAAAATCCCGAACGTATCGGAACATACAGTTGATTGAAACGATGATGTGGGCTGAGAGCGCGGAATATATCGTGGATGATTATTACAGGGAGATTGAGGGGCGGTAAGCCGATTTGAAACGGAGGAGAGGGCAGTGCAGCATCTGGCGCTTTACCGAAAGTGGAGACCGATGACATTTGATGATGTTGTGGGGCAGAAGCATGCTACGGAGACGATTAAAAATGAGGTCGCGTCGGGAAATGTCGGGCACGCCTTTCTTTTTTGCGGTCCGAGGGGAACGGGAAAGACGAGCACGGCGAGGATATTCGCGCGGGCGGTAAACTGTCTTAACAACAAGGACGGCAACCCATGTAACGAGTGTGAGGCGTGCAGAGGGATATTGAACGGGAGCATAATGGACGTGACGGAGATTGACGCCGCGAGCAATTCCGGCGTTGACAATGTGCGTTCGCTGCGAGAAGAAGCCGAATATGCCGCGGCGGCGGTAAAAAACAGGGTGTATATCATAGACGAGGTACACGCGCTGTCAAAGGATGCCTTTAACGCGCTGTTAAAGCTCTTGGAGGAGCCGCCCGCGCACGTTAAGTTTGTGCTTGCGACAACCGAGGCAAATAAGGTTTTGGAAACAATTTCGTCGCGCTGTCAGCGGTTTGATTTTAAGAAGATAACAAAGGCGGACATAAGAGCGAGGCTTGAGGAAATATGCCAAGCCGAGGAAATAGAAATTGCGTCCGAGGCGCTGACGCTAATCGCATCGGCGGCTGACGGGTCGCTGAGAGACGCGCTCACGATATTGGAGCCGTGCGTTTCAAAGGGGAAAACGGTTGACACGGGATATGTGAAAGAGCTGCTGGGCGTTTCGGAAAGAGACGCGGCGGCGAGGCTGTGCCTTGCGGTTGGGCAGAACGACGGCGCGGCTGCGCTCGGCGTGATTGAGGATGTGTGCGCTGCGGGAATTAACCTGACGGCGTTTACCGAGGACATAATAAGAAGCTTTCGGGCGGTGATGGTGTACGCGATAACGAACATGAAGCCGCCGGAGGAGACGGACGAGGATTGGGAGGAGCTGTTGCCTGCGGCGGAGAGCTTTGGCGCGGACAAGGCGATATTTGCGGTGAACACGCTTTCGGAGGCGTTTTCGAGAGCAAGGTATCTTTCCTCGCCGAGATATGTGATTGAGGCGGCGTTGCTGCGGCTTTGCAATATGCGCGCCGAGACGGAGATTGCGGCGTTAGAAGCGCGGATAGGCGAATTGGAAAAGAAATTTGCGTCGGGCATAGTGGCGGCGGCGCCGCAAAAGGAAATACCGAAAAAAGAAATTGCCGCAAAAAAACCGCCCGAGAGTGCGCCGAAGCCGAAAGCAGAGGAAAAACCGCCTGTTGCGGCAAATGCCGAGGCGGACAAGATAAAGGAAAAGTGGCCTGAGATAATATCGAAGGTTGCATCGTCGGGAAAGCTCAATTTGTACATGGCGCTTGAAAACAGTGCGCTCAGGGCATACGGCGACAAGGTCGCGATAGTCTTTGCGGACAAGGGAGGGGAAACCTTCCGCTCGATGATTGAGGGCGATTTGCCCGGGATAAACGAGATTGTGCGCGAGGAAACGGGGCTTGATGTGAAGCTGACGGTGAAGCTTGAAAGCGATTTCGGAGCGGGAGAAGCGCAAAAGGGAAAAGACCCGTTTGACGAAATTGCGTCGCTGCCGTTTGTGAATAATATAAATTGAAAATAATTATAGAAAGGGTTGTTTGATATGGCAAAGGGAGGATTTCCGCGCGGAATGAGCATGGGCGGAGGAAATATGAACAATATGATTCGTCAGGCGCAGAAAATGCAGGAGGAAATGCTGAAGGCGCAGGAGGAATTGAGCGAAAAGACGGTTGAGGCATCTGTCGGAGGCGGCGCGGTGAGCGTTGTCGTATCGGGTGCAAAGGAGCTTAAAGAGGTGAAGATTTCGCCCGAGGCGGTTGACCCGGAAGATGTTGAAATGCTGGAGGATCTCATTGTGAGCGCGGTAAACGAGGCGATGAGAAAGGCAGACGATTTGGCGGCAAGCTCGATGAAAAACGTGACGGGCGGAATGAGTATACCGGGATTGTTTTGATGGCGATTTTGTGCGGTCTTATGGCGGCGAAGCGGGAGACGCGGGCGGGGGCAAGTCCCGCCCCTACAACCGCGACAGCGAAAAAATCGCGTAAAAATCGGTTTATTTTCAATTGGGTGGTAGACCGCGGCGGGAGCAAGCCCCCGCCCTACGACCAAGGCAGTGCGTGAAGCTTATTGGGAGTTGAATGTATGTATCCTGAGGCGTTGAGGTTATTGATTGAAGAATTTGAACGTTTGCCGGGCATCGGGAAAAAGAGTGCGGTGCGGCTGGCGTTTCATGTGATGAATATGAGCGACGAGAAGGCGGAGAGGTTTGTCGGCGCGGTGGAGAACGCGAGAGCAAAGGTGCATCTTTGCCCGGTGTGTCAGAATTTGACCGACGGGGAGCTGTGCCCTGTTTGCGCTTCGGAAAAACGCGACAGGAGCGTTATCTGCGTGACGGAAGGACCGAAGGATATTGTTGCGATGGAGAAAACACACGAATACAACGGGCTGTATCACTGTCTGCACGGGGTGATTTCTCCAATGGACAACATAGGCCCCGAGGACATAAAATTAAAAGAGCTTTTATCAAGGCTCAACGAGGACGTTAAAGAGGTAATCCTTGCGACGAACCTCACGGTTGAGGGCGAGGCGACGGCAATGTACATAGCAAAGCTGATAAAGCCGCTCGGAGTTAAGGCGACGAGAATTGCGCACGGGATCCCGGTGGGCGGAGATATTGAATTTGCCGATGAAGTGACGCTGGCGAGGGCAATAGAAGGACGCAGGGAATTATAAACGGAAAAAGTCCAATGGTGAAAAGTCAATAGGCTGAGCGAAGAAAATTTCAAAGAAAACACTATTAAAATGCGGATAATCAGGCGAAAAAGAGTAAACCAAACTAAGCCCTGCCCCATAGCTTTTTAAAACAGGGCTTTG
>JAJQCX010000056.1 GCA_021202495.1 Clostridia bacterium
TCTCTCAGTTTCATTGAATAAATTACGGCGGCGGAATAACCCGCCGCCGTATGTTGGGCTTATATCTGTTGTATTTTAAATTAAGCGTGTTGTTATAAGCCTTATACTATCCGCTTTTTAATGCAGACCGTTATATGTCACCTTGCAGATAGTGTTTCCGTCCGGAAGATTTTTCGCTTCACCACAGGTTTCTACGCCAACCACGTTTCCAAAGAACATATACGGAGATACAGTGTCGTGCGATGCGGTTTCCCATTCAGGCAGAGCGTAATAAACGTCAAAGCTCTTGCCTTTTACCTGTGAGGCTGTCATGTAGCCGAACAATGCGTGTTCAAAGCCGTGCAGGGATGTCTTCCAGTTATGTATTTTCGGATACTGAATCACCGGTTTATTATCATTGCCGCTTACCATGTGCCAAATTTCACCGTACTCCTTGTCTACCATATAATCCATCCAATAACGGTGTGTATTGTTAAGATACTCATAATAGGTCGGGTCGTGAATTGCGAGAATTTCAGCCGCCTGGTCCAGTTCAGCGAGAATCCACCATTCCTTATCATCATCCAACGAGCCGTCCTCTTTGAATCTTCTTGCCCATGAGCCGTTTTCCAGGTATGCGTCCTTGAGGATTGCGTCAATCTTCGGTCTTGCAAACTCCACATAGAACGGGTCTCCGAGCAGCTCGCCGATTTTCAGTATTACCCAGAACGTCTTTACGGAATGACCGAAATCGGTGTGATCTGTTCCGAGTGACATACTGGCAGGTTCATCCTCAACTCCCCAGAAAAACTGGTACTTTTCACTGTAAAACTGGAGGACAAGAATATCCGCAATCTTCTTCAAGTCCTTTTTCCATATGCTCTGATACGGCTCCGGCAGGCTCGGCGTTATCATCAGCATATAAGCGTAGAGTTGGTCGAGCTGTGCCACAATCTGAATTTGGTTATCCTCGGTCTGCTTCGGCAGCCAAGTGAAATAGCCCTTGGAATCATCCAAATAGGTGCGGAAAATGTAATCCTTAACCTGAATGATTTTATGGAGTATACCCTCATCGTGCGTGAGGAAATAATACATACCCAGTCCGGTAAGTCCGTAAGCAAGGTCTTGACTGGTACGCTCTGCACGTTCTTTATCCCAACCGCCGCCTCTCAACACTTTGTTGTATGTTACGTGCATACCGTAATTCCCATCAATTGCGTTCACGAGTGCCATCGCACCCTCTCTGCACAGATTGAGATATTTCTCGTCACCTGTCATGTGAAAAGCAATTCCGTAAGCATAGGTCTGTCTGGAGTGTGCGCGGACAAAATTATGCTGTACATCTACAAGACCCTTTGTATCGTCATCTTTCACGGCAGCCTTAAATTCTTCCGGCCAATCCTTGGAATCCGACGGCAAAACGCCTCCGGCATTTGTACGATAAGTGGGGAAAAGTCCCTCTTCCATCGTATATGCTTCTTCTCTGTCCCAATACTTCATCAAGTCATCTGTCAGATGCGCTTTCCAAACCTTTGGTTCAAGTGCATTTGCAATAAGCTCCTTGACTTTTGAAGAATTCTGTCTCAAACTGATATACATTTACATACATCTCCTCTCATTTTTTATTTTATTGGATTATTTTTTACTGATTCGTAGGCTTCCAGGATTGCCATACAATACGCGTCCAAATCCTGTGCCGACCGTCCTGTAACCAAATCTCTGTCGATAACGATATGACTTTCATCCGGTACATATTCTGCTCCGGCATTGATTACATCCGCAAGCACAACCGTGTGACAGATAACCTTGCGCCCTTTCAGCAGCTCCGGTGTAGGAGTAAGAAGCAGAAGTGCGTGACAGAGCGCACCTTTAATGATTGCCGGATTCGCCATTGCCGAAGCCATAAAGCGAACAGCGGCGGGCGAACGTACAAGACTTGCGTCAGCCAAGCTTCCCTTCGGCGGAATTTCCCGCAGTCTGATTGCTACATAGTTCGCTGCAATCAGAATAATGTCATAGTCGTTCGGATTTGCGTCGGCAATCTCTTTCGTAACTACCATGCTTTTCACTTCTTTATCAAGCGAATCGACGTCACTGACAATTGTCCGTTCCTGTTCTCCCCACAAGTACGTCATGAAATCAACCGTGGCTCCCAATGAATTGAAAAATTCATTATAGTATGCCACTTCCTCCGGAATATACTCGGTTTCCACCAAAACAGCTACCTTTTTTTCTGATAAAATATTCTTTTTATCCATGCTGTAAACTCCTTTCTTTTCGTTTCTCAATCACTTACTCATGTTCTCCGTAATACTTGTCTAATGCAACAAGCATTTCACCGACAGCGATACCCGCATTAAATCCGGCGATGTAATTCTGTATAGGTGTGACATCTTTATCAAAATGAAGATACCTGTCGGTAATCGGCGATACAAATAAGGTCGGTGTGTTCTTTGCACACATCTTCACAATCCCATGGGTTGTTTCAATGCATACAGGAACAAATGGAAAATTATATGCCTCTTTATTATACTCGTTGAAAGCTATATATGCTTTCTCGTCAGCTTCCGCATACAGTGCATAGTTTGAAATATTTATGACTCCTACAGATGCATATCTGTTATCAACCCTACACAAAAAGTCAGTAGTGCCGGCATTTCTTTGAGGAATGAACTTCGCCTTACTTAACTCTGAAGCTGAACCGCTTAAAACCTCAAACAGTTCTTCAGGGAAAGTATTACTCTGAAATATCTTTACTTCCAAGTACGTTTTTGAAGGGTCTTCATTAAGATCTTTTGCATCGTACATAAAGAACGTTCCTCCGCACAAAACAGAACCATTTATACTCTTCTTGGAATCGTCTCCCTGGACTTCCGGTGTGGATTCGGCGGTACTTACACTGATAATCATATCCGCTACGTCTCTGTCCAATATGTCGGGCATATGCTTCATTTTTGAATATGAATCGGATTTATTCGCATCCGGATCCATCATGTTCTCTACGCAGCGAAGCACAACCTGGATATTATCCATTCCGTTAATAACTGCCCTGGGTTCCTCCATATACGTATCTTTCGGTACGGGATTTACAATATTCGGTAACGGCAAGCCCTCCGGACGAAGTACCGCATTTGTCAGAGCGTCGTAAAACGGCTCGAACTCCCAACTCTTGTTTACAACAACTTCAATTCTCTTTTTTTCCATGAACTTAACGCCTCCTTAATCTTATTTTTATATGTGCTTCTACACATTTTATTACACAACTAACTTTTCCGTTCATATACCTATCGTTATTCGGGTTCTTTCAGCGATTCCAAGTATTCATCGTAGCGTGAAACGAACAGCCGCTTCTCGTTCATACACACGCCAATCCACGTATTCGGTGCGGCGCGGTTATAAAATCGGCATTCGGCGCACTCAATACACCGTCCGGGTTCCGTCTTTTCCGCATCCGCGCATGGTTCCTCTGCCGAAACCAATATTAAATGACCCGTGGGTGTAAATTTATCAAGCGTAGACCACTCGTTATAGTCCTCCAAAATTCGCCCTGAGAAATCATCACGGTACAAAGGCACATCAAGTTCTATCCCGTCAACCGTATACTTTCTGCTTTGCTCCATACCAAACTGCCCTCCTTCGCTTAACCGGTGTTCGGCTTTTCGTTTTCGATACCTATATGATACCATAAATTTTCGGGTCTGTCATCACCCATTTCGGCATTAAAATGGGGGATAAAAAATCACCAAAAAAGCAGGCGAAAATCTCATCCTAAATTCACCTAAAAGCAGGAAAAACCCCGTAAAATCGTGATTTTATGCGTTCGTCAAATTGCACAAAGCGTCAATTGCAAATTCGTTTGTATTGTTTGCCATAACACACAATGCAAAAAATATTTTTTGAGGAAAATACTGCTAATTTACACGTAAAAAATGACCCGCCAAGCAGTTAGGGCGAATCATTTTTTAATAGAAATTTTGGTAATTCCAAACATTGGAAATTTTTAAACTTTTGCAATACGAAATCGTACTGTGACTTTATCGTATTTGTTGCAACGTGAAGATGGTCTGCAATTTCTAATTCGTAACAGTGTATTTATCGCACAATGGTATCATCGTTGAAGCACCGTCCCAAATATACGCCGAAACAGTTTTCGCGCCTGTTGTATCAACGCTAACTCTTACTGTGCCGTCTGCCAAATCCTCCGTTTCCAAATCCATAAGCGCACCGTCTGCGTCATATACCGCGACTATTACAACACCGCTTGCGCCGAGGGTGTTGGTTATGTCAACATCAACGGAATCGCTGTTTATCGTTACACCGTTTATATCAACCATATTTTGTGTGTATCTGCCACACAGCGGAATCATTGTAGAAACACTGTCCCATATAAATACCGAAACAGTTGCTGCGCCTGTTGTATCAATGTCAACGTTTACAGTACTATCCGCTAATTCCGTCGTTGCAAAATTCAACAGTGCGCCGCTTATGTCATACATTGCAACAATTACAACGCCGCTTTTTCCGAGAGTGTTTGTAATATCGACATCAACAGAATTATTGCTCACCGTCACGCTGTTTATTTTAATTGTTTTTTCAACTACAGCGTCTGCTGTTGCCGTAATAACTATATCACCGTTCACGTTGCTTATATTCACAACCCCGTTTGAGTATGCGGTATTCGTAATATCCAAGTTAGCCATAGTTACAGTAACGCTTTCGATAATATATCCGTCCGTAGCTGTCAAATTCGCAGTATACGTGCTGCCCTCTACTGTTTCGGTTGAGGTATTATCGCTTGTGACATTCGTCAAGTTCTG
>JAJQCX010000015.1:0-11354 GCA_021202495.1 Clostridia bacterium
TAATGTGCTGTTGGACATTCTCTTTTCACCTAAAAAGTAAATGCTGTTGCCGTGATTGAGGTGAAGCCGGCTGTGGAAAAATATACGAAGCTCTATTCGGCAACAGTCCTCGGAACGGGGAACAACAACGGAATATATCTTGACGCCGGCGCGGAATATGTGTTTAAAAGCTACTACCGTTTGAGAGTTAAGGGCGAAAATGCGCTGCGGCTCTTTTTTGTAAACAGCATTGAATCGACAGGCTGCTTTAACGCGGGGGATTTGGGCGGAGAATATGAAATAGTTAAAGCTTACGCATCCTACGGGGCGGTGAGCGGCGAGGAAAGCGGAAAAACGGAAATAACCTTCGGCGGAAATAAGAACAAAAAGGTTTTAAAAGGGGAGCAATTTTCATCAGATTTCTTTTCTTTTGACGCTAAAGAAAAATATTTGATATTGACATTTGTCGTGAAAGCCGAGGAAACCATTTTACTGCCGACGACAAACGAAAGCGCGTCGACGGGGCGAATTTGGAAAAACGGAGTGGAAATACCCTCCGACGCGCATGCGCTTCGCCCGTGCTTTATCGGGGCGGAAAAGAAATTCAACAAAACAATCGGTTTTATGGGAGATTCGATAACGCAAGGAACGCGCATCAAGGAAAATTCTTATGAAAGCTGGGGACACCGCATAGGCATGGCGGCGGACGAGAGCGTCAGCGTGTGGAACATTGGGATGGGCTGGTCGCGCGCCTATGATGCGGCATCAGGCGGTGTTTTTCTTGAGAAGGCGGCAATGTGCGACGAGGTCTACATTTGCTTCGGCGTGAACGATTTGCGCGCTGGAGGAAGAAGCGCGGAGGAATTGACGTGCGATCTCAAGGAGACAAAGCGTTTGCTTGAAGAAAAAAACAAAAGGATAAAGGCGCATTTTCTGACGGTGCCGCCCTTTAACATGGAAAAAGACGAGGAGCGCGAGCGGCAAAAGGTCAACAGATACATAAGACAGACCGAAGAATATTTCGACATTGCAGCTGTTTTGGAGGACGGAAACGAGGGAAAGGTGAAAAAGGAATACATGGCGGATAGCACCGACTCTCATCCGAACGAAAAGGCGGGAGAGGCAATATTTAAGAGCTTTACCGCGTGGGAGACGAAAATGAAAACGAAAAGGGGGAAGCGCATGAAACAAAAATTCGTTTTATGGTGTCTTGTGATTTGCGTCATGGCGGTCATCTTCAATTTTTCATCACAGCCGAAGGATGAATCGAACGAAACAAGCAGGACATTTGCGTATAAAGTGCTGTCGCTTTCGGAGGCGTTTCGTGATATGCCCGAGGCGGAACAGGAGGAGCTTATCACAAGCACACAAAAGCTTTTCCGTAAGGGCGCGCATTTTTCGATATACGCGCTTTTGGGCTTTTTGATATACGCGGGGCTGGGGCTGAAAGGGAAGAAGCGGTTAATCGCGGCGCCGGTGATAGCCGCGTCATATGCGGCGACGGATGAAATGCATCAGCTTTTTGTGTCGGGGCGTTCGGGTCAAGCGTCGGACGTTTTGCTCGATTTTTGCGGCGCGGTGGTCGGAACCTTGCTTGGAATGATGATAACGGCGGCAATAGGCGAAATAATCAAAAGAAAGAAAGGACGGGCGCAGGTTGGTTGATTTACACACGCACATTTTGTTTGACATTGACGACGGTTCGGAGAGCTTGGAAGAGTCGCTTGAAATCCTGCGCGAGGCGGAAGAGGCAGGCGTGAAAAAAATAGCCTTGACGCCGCACTTTACGGTTGGTGAGGACATCGACGACTTTTTGACAAGGCGAAACGAAAGAGTTAAAATCCTCACGGCGGCTGTCGATAAAGAAAAGATAGGAATAGAGTTGACGAGTGGCGCGGAGGTCTATATAACGCGCGACATATTTGACGAAACGGAACTTGAAAGGCTTGTGATAGGCAAAAGCCGCGTTATGCTTTCGGAATTTAAATATCATGGCTTAAGCCCCAAGCAGTTTCTTGACTACGTTGACGAAATATGCTCAAGCGGAATACTGCCGCTTATTGCGCATCCGGAGAGGTATTCCTACTTGCGGCGCGACAAAATGCTTTTAAATGCGCTTCTTTCTCGTGGCGCGCTTTTGCAGATAAACGCGGTGAGCCTTTTT
The DNA here is from genome assembly GCA_021202495.1 of Clostridia bacterium. Classification (GTDB taxonomy): domain Bacteria; phylum Bacillota; class Clostridia; order UMGS1883; family UMGS1883; genus JAJQCX01. The sequence goes on from JAJQCX010000015.1 coordinate 2,144, forward strand.
GAAGAGGGCGATGAGGGCAATTTTGCGCGCGCCGTTTTGAAAAACAGAAGCGTGTCGGTGATGGGCAGCGACGTTCATAAGCCCGATACCGAAAGGCTGCGCGCGTTTGCGGCGGCGGGCGGCAAGGATGATGATTTTTTGAATTTTATTGCGGACTATGTGCCGAATTTGATATTTGAAGGCTCGGACGAGATTGAGAAAATAGAGCCGGAATTGATGTAAGGAGAGTAGATTGAGATGAATATAGCGATTGTGGGTTTGGGACTTATAGGCGGGTCGATGGCAAAGGCGCTTAAAGGCTTTCGCGGCTGTACTGTTTATGGCATTAACCATCGGCGCGAAACGCTTGAAGAGGCTATGATGGACGGCGTTGTGGCAAATAAGGACGAAACGGACGCGGAAATATTAAAAAAGTGCGACTTGGTGGTGCTGTGTCTGTACCCTTCGCTTTGCGTAGAGTTTGTACAAAAACATATAGCGGACTTTAAGGAGCGGGCGCTTGTGACAGATACCTGCGGAATAAAGGAAAAGATTGTCGACGAAATAGGCGCGCTTATGCGCCCGGATATGGAGTTTGTCGGGGCGCATCCGATGGCGGGGCGCGAGGTTTACGGCTACAAAAACAGCCTTGAGACGCTTTTTCACAATTGCAATTTCCTCATAACGCCGACCGAGAACAACAGCGAAGCGTCGCTTGCGCTGATTGAGGACATGGCGCGCTACATCGGTGCGAAGCGCATTGTGCGCATAACGCCCAAGGAGCATGACGAAATGATTGCTTACACGAGCCAGCTTATGCATGTTATCGCCGTGGCGCTTTGCGACAATAAGCACATCGAAAGCGCGGCGTCGTTTTCGGCGGGTTCGCTGCGCGACTGCACGCGCGTGGCGATAATCAACGAGGTTTTGTGGAGCGAGCTATTTATTGAAAACAAAAAGGCGCTCTGCGAGCTGATTGACGAGTTGAAGGACAGCCTCAACAGGATGGAGAACGCAATAAAGGATGAGGATTACGACACGCTGAAGGGCATTATGAAGGGTGCGACGGAAGCCAAGAAAAAGTGGCTGAACGGTTAACAAGCGTGCCGCTTGAGCCTATTTCGCGAGGTAGGATGGCGGGAAAAATTTGCTGTGTGGTCGCGGTTTATAATGCGGTGGCGGACTTGCAGGTAAGCAAGCGTGCCGCTTGAGCCTATTTCGCGCGGCAGGGTGGCGGGAAAAATTTGCTGTGTGATCGCGGTTTATAATGCGGCAGCAGATTGAGACAGCGAGGAAACCTACAGAAATTTTTTGTTATAAAATCAAAATTACATTGCAGCAGAAGAGATTCCCTTCTTCATAGAAATCGGCAGAGCCGCGGTGATTGGCGGCGAGGTCTTTGATGATTTTTGTGCCGTGACCGTGGAGGAGGGTGTCCTTTTTTGTGGTCGCTAGGGTGGGGTTTTGCGCAAGGACGGGAGAGGGGACGGAGTTTTTCATGGTGATGGTGAGGGTTTTGCCATCAAGCGCAATTGTGAGAGCGATGAATTTTTCATCCGTACATTTTGCGCAGGCTTCAATCGCGTTGTCGAACATATTGCCCAGGATTGAGCAGAGGTCGATGTTGTAGTCGCATTGAATGTCGGAAACGATTGAAAGGCTCGTGCGAATGCATTGTGAATTTGCTTGAGAGAGCTTTGTGTTGACGATGGCGTTGACGTAGCTGTTATTTGTCGAAACAAAGCTTTGAGAGCGGGCTGAAGAATTGAGGAAGGAATTGATATATTCCTCAAGCTCTTCTTCCTTGCCGTCGCGGTTGAGCGATTGAATGACGCGGAGAGTGTTGTTAAAATCATGACGCATCTTTTGGAGAGAATCGTACTGTCGTTTTGTTTCGGCGACAAATTCCGATTGGAATGATTGCTGCCTTAAAAGCAGCTTGTTTTCAAGTTCAATTTTGTGCTTTTTGCTGAGGCGCACAATGAGAGACCAAATGAATAGGTCGATAAAAATGATGAGTATGGCGGAAAAGGCGATAAAGAGCTTGCTCTTTTCCGAAACGCCCGCAAAGACGGCGAAATAGAGCAGCGCAAAGACGACTATCGAGACCGCCAAAATGAACGCGATTAAAAGCCATTCGCTTTTTGAAAGTGAAATATCGTTTTTATTGAAAATGGAATAGGCAATGTAAAGAAGAAGGATGAGGGAAAGATTTGCGAGCAGGAGAAGCGCGAGGCGGTAAACCGAAGGCTCGGACATGAGGTAAACGGCGCTTTGACCCGAGAAAACAGAAGTGACGTTGACTGAGAAAACGGACACCATTGCAAGAGTGCACATTCCAATGACAGAGGCGAGCAGCTTTTTAAATACCGAGCCGCGCAGAAAGAAAAGCGCGAAAACGAAAAAAATGGCGGCATAGACAAAAATGCCCATGCTCTCAAAAAAGGTGATGTAGTTTGCGATTGTGACGGCGGCAAAGAAGGCGAGGGTGCAGGAGAGGGCGGCGGCGATGGTTTTCACACCGCTGTATTTTGCCCCGAGCGTACACCACATAAAGCGCGTGAAGGCTGCGCCTTGGAAAAGGTTTATAAATAGTTCAAATAACGTCCAAAGAAATGAGCGCATGAAAAACCACCCTTATTGTCTTTTAAACAGTCGATATTGTTCCAAAGCTTGTGATTTTAAGCTTCTGCCTATCGGGATGTTGTCGCCGTTTCGCATGGTGATTGTGTTTATAAAAGCGTCCACGCAGCTTATGTGATACATATTGACAAGATATTGCCGATGGGGCTTGATGAAGCCGCAGCTTTGAAGTGCGTCCGAGAGGGAAGAAAGTGTGCGGCGCTCTTTTATCGGGTCGGAGCTTGAGGAAGAGTAATAAAAAAGATAGTGCTTTTCGCTTTTTATGTAGTAAATTTCATTGATTGGGATAGTGACGCTGCCGAGCACTATGTCGTTTATTTCAAGCGTTTTATGCTGTGCGAAAAAGGCGGCGAGCTTTTTTGCGACGTGGGTAAGGTCTGAATAAAGATCTTCCGGTGTGCGCTTGCAAATGAAATAGAAGGGTCGGTAATCGAACGAATCGTAGACAAGATTGTGCTTGGAGGTGACAAAAATAATTTGCGTATGCGAAGAAAGCTCCCGAAGCTTTGCGGCGACGTCAAAGCCCGAAAGGGGCATATCTATGTCGAGAAAAACGACGTCGTACAAAATTTCGGAAAACGAATTGAGCAGGGGAACGGGGTCGCAAAAATCGTCAATTTCAATTTCGAGTGATAAATCGTCAAAAATTGATTTGAGATTTTGGTGCAGAATATTAACAAAAGATTTTTCGTCGTCGCAAACGGCAATTTTAATCATTTTGTGCCTCCGTGTAAAGGTATGTAATTATTATACCAAGTCAATCATTTTTAGAGAAAAACCGACGCCGAAAGGTAAACAATCCTTTGGCGCCGGTTTTACTTTAAGAAAGTGATGTAAACGAAGCTTTATCGAGATACCATGTGCCGTCGATTTTGTTTATTGTGAAGGTGACCTCATTTACATGGGAGTCGTCGCCATCGGAAATGGTGACGGAAATTGCGACAGCGACGCTTTTTTCAATCGTCTCGGAATCGGTTGTAAGATATTCCATTGAATCGACTTCATATTCGCCGTCGGCGTTGGCATAGAACTTTTCAAGGCTGCGCTTGATTTCGCTGAGACGAAGGGTTGTCTGCGCATTTGAGAAGGAGCCGAAGATTGAATTGTAATCATCCTTATAAAGCATGGCGGCAAGTGCGGTCGAATCGGCGGAATACGCCGCGGACATATATTTCCTGATGAACGCGGAAATGTCAGCTGCGTCGGATGAGGCGTTGTTCTGCACGGCGCTTGTTGTGGTTTCCGCTGTGCTGTCGGTCGCATCTTCGGCTGACGTGTCAGTCAAGTCGGAGCCGCCGCTCGGAAGGGGCGTGAGCAAAAATTCAAAATCCTCGGGATATGAAACCTCGGCTTCTATCGTGAATGGAACGTAAAACGCCATGCCTTCAAGCGTGGTATTCATGGCGGCGGAGACGGAAATGTCCTTAATATAGCCGCCGCTTGTGGTGACAAGGATTGAGAGCGATGAAAAATCTCCCTCAAAGCCGCGCTTTGTCATTGTTTGTTGAACGTATGGCAAGAGCTTGAAGGAATAGGACGAAACGTTCAAAAAATATTTCCCGCTGCCCAAGTAGGCGATGTTTGACGAATAATTATAGGGCAAAACGGAGGAAAGCGAAAAGCCGTCGGTGGAATAGACCTCGATGCCGCTTTCCGAAATTTCGCTCAAGGTTGAGCCGTCGGACATGATGAGGCTGCCCGAAAAGGTGACATTCACATCGGGCGCGGCAAGCGCGGTGTTTGAGACGGCGTTTTTAAAATAGTCAAGCGCTTCGTCGGAACAGGAGGAATAGAGAATTGCGGTGTTCGTAATCTGATCCCAAACGACTGTTTTGCCGAAAAGCTCGCCCACGGCGCGAATGGGAAGATAGGTCGTTCCGTCGCGCAAAATGGGGTAAACGCGGTCACCGTTGGAGTCTTTGGCGATAAATTCCTCGCCGTTGTAATAGATGTTGATATTCTCCGAAAGCTCGGGTTCGCCGCCCTTTTCGCCGAGGTAGAGTGTGAGAGTTTCCTGTTCCCACGAGATTTCGACGTCGAACGCCGAGGCGATTGCCCTGACGGGGGCATAGGTTGTGCCGTTTTCGACAAAAGGTTCAACGACGTTGCCGTTGGCGTCGGTGGCGGTGATGATACTGCCGTCGAGCGAAATGCTGCACGCGGCGTTAGCTGTGAAAGGGAGAGCCGCCAAAAGGAGGGCGGCAAAAAATATTCCTATAAATTTTTTCATAATGTTAAGCTCCGATTATACAAAGAGTGCGTCTTCATCGTCAAGAAGATATGCGGGTTTTCTTGTGAAAACATATGCCGCGACAATTGCGCCGATGGCGGCAATGAGCGCCGCAGACAAGAGAATTGTGAGCTTTTTGTACATGAAATTAACCTCGCTTTCGGTAAATGAAATAATATTTAAAACAGTATATCACGTTTTGAGGAGAAATGCAATATAAAATATTTTGGGGAAAGGGAGATCGAAAAGGTGCGAAAGAAAAGTGTTTGTTTACAGACATATTGCCATGTAGGCGGGAAGATAGGTTATCCCGTTTTCAATTTTGAGGTTTTTGGGGTGGAGAACATAACATTCGCCGATGCGGGAGGAAAATTTATCCTTGAAGCGTTCGAGAGATGCGGTGGTGTAATGTTTTGAGGATTTGACTTCGATGGGATAGATTTTGTATTTCATTTTATTGTTGTCGGAAATGATGAAATCTATTTCGATGTCGCTGCGGTGTTTTTCCTCATTATAGTGAGTGTAAAAATAGAGCTTGTGACCGTTGGCGGTGAGCATTTGAGCGATGACGTTTTCATAGAGCATACCTTCGTTGATTGAAAGCCGTCCGTTGATGATTTGGCGGTAAAGCTCGGAGTCGGAAAGAGAGTTTTCGTCAAAGGCGTGGCTGAGCAAAAGACCCGTGTCGCTCATATAGCATTTTATAAAGCTTCGTTCCTCGTTTAAGGCAAGACCGACGTTTGGGTCGCGTGTGAGGAAACATTCATTGCAAATCATCGAGTTGCCGAGCCAAAAAAACGTGTCGGAATATTGGTCGATGGCGGAGCCTGCGGCAACGCTGCTGAGGACAACTCTCTTTTCGTGCTTGGAGAGAAAGCCGGGGATTTGGTCGAAAATGGCGAGAACTTTTGAACGGTAACGGGTGTTTATTTTGAGAATGTCGTCACGGTAGAGATTTAAAATGTCGCGCTTTTCAACGTCTGCGGCTTGAAAATCCCTGCCGCCGGAAAGATAGGCGATTACGCTTTTGGGCATACCGCCGACGAGCATATATTGCTTGAAGAGAAGCAGCGCTCTGTCGTGAAGCGAATCCTCAAGCGGACGGCGCTCGGAAAAGCAGCGTTTGATATATTCGACAATCATTTCCTCGCCCAAAGCGGCGCAAAATTCCTCAAAATCGAGCGGATACATTTTTAAGCGGCGTTCCTCGGAGGGAATGACGATGTTTTGCACATTTTCGCGAATGGAGATGAGTGAGCCGGTTTCGATATAGTCATAGCGGCCGTCTTTGACGAGATATTTGATGAGCTCACGCGCGGGGGGATATTTTTGAACCTCGTCAAATACGATGACGGACTCGCGGGGATAGAGCTTTGTGTTGTATTCAAGGGATAAAACCATGAATAAATCGTCTAAGCGGGATTTGTATTTTTCAAACGCATTTATTACATTGTTGGAAACATTGGCAAAGTCGACGATGAGATATGATTTATATTCGTTTTTCGCAAATTCCTCCACGATTGTGGACTTGCCTATTCGCCGCGCGCCCTCAACGAGGATTGCACGCGAGCCGTTACATTCGTTTTTCCACGAGAGCAATCGAGAATATATTTTACGCTTTAATATCATAATAAAATCACCTCATGAAAAGTATAACACGAAATGCAAAAAAGCGCAAGTATAATATCTGTCGAAATCTTGCAATGCGCAGGATAAACATACACTGAAATCTTGTAATACGCAGAGTAAATGAGTGCTGAAATCTTGCAATGCGCAAAGAAAACGGCGGCTGAGGTTATCAGCCGCCGTGGGAGTGGGTTTTTAGAATTTTAATTTATTCCAAAGGTTTTGCATGTATTCGCTTGCGTCTTCGGAAAGGGCGCGGAAGGTTTCGGTTTTTGTGGCGATGAATTCATCGGAGGGGTAGCGGCGGGCGTCGTTTTTGACGTCGTCGTCAAGAAGCTCATACGCGCCGGTGTGAGGCGTGGAATAGCCGATGTACTCGCAGTTGGCGAGAGCGATTTCCGTTTCGCAGAGGAAATTGATATACATTTCGGCGGCTTCTTTATTTTTCGCGCCCTTGGGGATGCAGATTGCGTCGACGAAAAGGTTGGTGCCCTCCTCGGGAATAACGTAGTCGAGGTCAGGGTTGCTTTCCATCATCACGACCGCATCGCCGACGTAGTAGGGGGCGAGAGCGGCGCTGCCGCCTTCCATTTTGTCGAAAATCTCATCCATTACATAGGCTTGAACGACGGGCTGCTGAGATTCCAAAAGCTCGAAGCAGTCGTCAAGCTCGGAAGTGTCCTCGCTGTTCAATGAAACGCCGAGCATTTCCTGCGCGATGCCGAATGCGTCGCGGGGGTTGTTGAACATGAGAATGTTGCCGGAATATTTTTCGTCCCAAAGTGCGCTCCAGCTTGTGGGAGCTTCGTCTACCATTGTCTTATTATAGATAAGGCAGACCATGCCCCACGTGTAGGGAACGGAATATTCATTCGTGGGGTCATATTCGGGATTTTTGTAGTTATCGTCGATATATTTTTCAAAATTGGGAATGTTGGAGAAGTCAAGCTTTTCGAGCATATCATCGTTGATAAGGCGGGAAATGGTGTAGTCGGAGGGGATGATGATGTCGTAATCGCTGCCTCCGTTTTTGAGCTTGGCGTACAGTTCCTCGTTTGTGGAATACATTTGATAGTTTACCTTGATGCCGGTGAGGGCTTCGAACTGCTCGTTGACGTCGAGCATATCCGGCTCGTCAATGCAGAGGTATTCGCCCCAATTGGCAACATTGATGGTAATGTTTTGACCCTCAAACCTTGTGTAATCGTATTCGGCGTCGTCCGCTCTCAGATGCTCAAGCGACGAATCCAAGTCGGAGGTGCCGCAGGAGGCAAAAAGCATTGCCGAAAGGAGAACGGTGAGAATAAGGGATAAGGTTTTTTTCATTTATCAACATCCTTCTTTAAGAATATTTGCAACCCGTATTTTACGGGGTTACAGCGTGGGAAATCATAGTGAAAATTTTGCAGAGCAAAATTTCGATTTTAAGCGCCTGCGGGCGCGGCGGGCGGAGACAAGCCCCGCCCTTACAATCAAGACAGCGAGGAAATCGCATAAAGATGGCTGATTTATGGTTTGGTGGTAGACCGCGGCGGGAGCAAGCCCCCGCCCTACGACCAAGGGTGAATGTTTATCTGTGAAAAATTAATGGTTTCGGAGTTTTGCGTCTTCCGCTTCGCGGCGGAGGCGTTTGTTGTCGAAGAAATTTTTGACGACAAGAACGATCAGGATTGCAACGAAAATGAGCGTTGACAGAGCGTTGATGTCGGGATGAATTTTGCGTTTTGTCATGGACTGAATTGTGATGGGCAGCGTGTTGACGCTGCTGCCGGAGTTGAAATAGCTGACAACAAAGTCGTCGAGCGAATAGGTGAGCGCCATGATAAAGCCCGAAAAGACGCCGGGCAAAATTTCGGGGATAACCACCTTGAAAAACGCTCGGTGCGGATTGCAGCCCAAATCCTCGGCGGCTTCGACAAGATTGGGATTCATTTGGCGAAGCTTGGGGAGGACGTTGTAAATCACATAGGGAACGCAGAATGAAATGTGTGAAAGAATGAGCGTCACATAGCCGAACTCAAACGGAATGAAATTCATAAAGAGCTTAAAAAGAAGCATCAGCGAAACGCCTGTTATGATTTCGGGGTCGACGATGGGAATGTATGTGATATTCATAACAACAGTGCGCGTCGTCTTTTTGAGATTGTTTATGCCGATGGACGCCATTGTGCCCAAAACGGTGGAAATGACCGAAACAATCACCGCGATGATGATTGTGTTCAAAAGCGAGGTCATGATTGTCTTGTTGGCAAAAAGCGATTCGTACCAGCGCAGCGAAAAGCCGCCCCACACAACGCGCGAATCGGCGGCGTTGAACGAGAAAACAACGAGCGCCAAGATGGGTATATACATAAAGAGAATGAGAATGCCCATAAATATTCTGGAGGAAATACCTTTCATATGACATTATCCTCCCCGCTGAACTGATTGAAGATCCCCATAATAATCATAACAATGACCATGAGAACCAACGAGAGCGCCGAGCCGACGTAGGGGTTGTAGACGGTGCCCAAAAACTCGGACTCAATCAAGTCGCCGATGAGCCCTATTGTGGAGCCGCTGAGAAGGCGCGAAATGATGAAGGTCGAAACCGACGGCACAAAAACCATTGTGACGCCGCTGTAGATGCCCGGAAGTGAGAGCGGGAAAATGACCTTTCTTATGACATTTGTGCGCGAGCAGCCCAAATCCTCCGCCGCCTCAATAACGTTTTTGTCAATCTTCGTCATGATT
>JAJQCX010000015.1:11454-27005 GCA_021202495.1 Clostridia bacterium
GCAGCCCAAATCCTCCGCCGCCTCAATAACGTTTTTGTCAATCTTCGTCATGATTGAATAGAGCGGCAAAATCATAAAAGGCAGGTTATTATATATCATGCCCAAAATGACGGCGCCGGGGGTGTTGAGCATTTTAAACGGCCCCAGTCCAAAAAGGGCGAAAAAGCGGTTGATAAAACCGTTGGTGTCTAAAATTGTCATCCACGCGTAGGTGCGGAGGATGAAGTTAATCCACATGGGCAAAATGAGAATCATCACAAAAGTGGACTGCTTTGCCTCAGGCAGGCGCGAAATGATAAACGCTGCCGGAAAGCCTAAAATAAGACAGACAACTGTCGTGATTGCGGCGTAATAGATTGAACGCCAGAGAGTCGGAAGATAGTTTTTCATCTCCATAATGTTTGAAAGAGTGAAGCCGCCGTCCTTTGACGTGAACGCGTAGACGACGACAAGAAGAAGCGGAATTACCGTGAAAACTATCATCCAAATATAATAGGGAACGGCGATTGCTTTTGATCTCATTTGCGCTCAACCTCCCCGGACTTGTGCATTATGTGAATGTCGTTGGGGGTAAGGGTCATGCCGATGGTGGAGCCGATGACCTGGCTTTTGGTGGAATGGATTTTCCAGGTGAAGCCGTCGGACTCGACAAGCATTTCGTAGTGAACGCCTTTGAAAATGACGTCGCGCACGGTGCCGACGATTGCGTCGGGGGAGGGTGCGACAACCTTTATATCCTCGGGGCGGATTACGACGTCGACGGGAACGTTGTCGCCAAAGCCGCTGTCCTCACATTCAAAGACGATGCCGCTTATTTCGACAAAATAGTCGGTGCGCATAAGACCCGAAATAATGTTGCTTTCGCCGATGAAATCCGCAACGTAGGCATTTTTGGGCTCGTTATAAATATCCTGCGGCGAGCCTATTTGCTGAATTTCGCCGTCCTTCATAACGACGACGGTGTCGCTCATGGTGAGCGCTTCCTCTTGGTCGTGGGTGACATAGATAAACGTTATGCCCAGGCGCTGCTGAATGTTTTTGAGCTCAATCTGCATGCCTTTGCGCAGCTTTAAATCGAGTGCGCCGAGCGGCTCGTCCAAAAGAAGCACGCGCGGCTTGTTGATAAGTGCGCGGGAAATTGCGACGCGCTGCTGCTGACCGCCCGAAAGCGAATTGACAGAGCGTTTTTCAAAGCCTTTGAGGTTGACCATGCGGAGCATTTCGTCAACCTGCTCGCGAATCTCTTTTTCGGGGACCTTTTTGAGCCTGAGACCGAAGGCTACGTTTTCGTAAACGTTGAGATGCGGAAAGAGCGCGTACTTTTGAAACACGGTGTTTATCGGTCTCTTGTAGGCGGGGACGTCGTTAATCTTTTTGCCATCAAAATAAAGCTCTCCGCTGTTCATTTGCAGAAAGCCTCCGATAACACGTAATGTAGTTGTCTTGCCGCAGCCGGACGGCCCGAGTAAAGTAACAAACTGTTTGTCAATAATGTCAAGACTGAGACCGTTTAACACGGTATCGCCGTCGTAATCGACAACGGCGTTCCGCAGACTGATAACCACATTGTCTTGTTTGGTGGGTCCAGCATCTGCTGCGGCAGCTTTGATAGAACCGAGAATGTTTTTCAACCGTTTGCTCCTTAACTAAAAAATGAAATGAAATAAAACAATTTAATTATACAACAGCTGAGGCGAAAATACAATAGTTTTTTTAGTTTTTTGTCGAGGGAATGTTTTTGTCAAAAAAATTATAAAGTTAAAACTCCGCCGAATTGTTTGGCAAAAATTTTATGAATGTTTTGCTTGCCGGAGGAATTGTATTTTTATCTTTTATTACAATGCCTATGCTGCGTCTGAGCTCGGGAGCTATAGGGATTCACATTTAAATCACTTAATTCGCTTGTTTTCTGATATCAATACAATGTTCTGCCCGTGACATGGATTGCTCTATTTGATGTTCCCGTAACTTTCGTTGAAAAATTTTATTTGTGTATTGAAAACCTCTGTCACTATAAAAAATGGGCTTGGCATAGGGATTTTCTATCATTGCTTTATCGAAAGTCTTAAATACAAGATGATTGTTGTTTTTTTGCGCTAATGACATAAGCTATAGGATAGCGATCATATAAATCGAGAATCGCACTAAGATAAATTTTTTTCTTTTCACCCGTAATCTTCCGAAGTTTCTCTGCGGCTTTTTTTGTAGCGCCGCATCTTGAATAATATACAATCAATGTTTTCATTATTGACTCATCCTTCGCTGCTTAACGCACGGCACCCATCGGAGAAGGGTGTTTTCTTTGGTGGGTGATGTTTAATCATATTTTAAATCAAATGTAATTGGCTTCAATCGCGATTGCCGTTTTGGCGGGCACAGGGCAGATGAACTGCGACTTTTCTGTCTACGTATTTCTTGGTGAATTGGGGCTTTCGGGTGAAATACGCCCGATAACGACTGTGCTTCCCGCGGTCATCGGAGCAAAGGGGAGCGGCGTGACAAAATTTATCGTCCCAAAGGAAAACGAAACCGAAGCTGCGCTTGTCGAGGGTGCGGAAGTTTACGGTGCGCGGAGCTTGGTTGAGGTTTACAATCATCTCATGGGAATTAAGCCGTTGAAACGCGTGCTCAAAACGGATTTTAGTAACGACACTGCCTTCGCTGTTGATTTTTCCGAGGTCAAGGGTCAGGAGCAGATAAAACGCGGTATAGAGATTGCCGTCGCGGGAGGTCATAACGTGCTGATGGTCGGCTCGCCCGGTTCAGGCAAGAGCATGATTGCGAAAAGAATCCCCACAATCATGCCGAAAATGACGTTTGACGAAATACTTGAAGTGACAAAAATTCATTCTGTCGCAGGCGTCCTGAAAGACGGCGGCGCTGTTACCGAACGCCCGTTCCGTTCGCCGCATCACAGCGCGTCGCTTGTGAGTCTTGTCGGAGGCGGACAAAAGGCGAAGCCCGGTGAAATTTCACTCGCGCACAATGGTGTGCTTTTCTTGGACGAGCTTCCCGAATACCGAAAGGACGTCTTAGAGGCGCTTCGTCAGCCGCTTGAAGACGGTTATGTCAGCGTATCGCGAGCCGCAGGGTCATATACTTACCCGGCGAGAGTTATGCTTGTAGCGACTCATCCCGCTGCAACAAAAACAATACGATTTGCTTCTTGAAAGTGTCTAATTACGCCTCTTTTTTTTACGAGTTGCAAAAAAATATTTTTGTGCCGTTTTAAGGATTGCACATATCGCAAAAAGTATATAGACTTGAATATTAGCCACTGGTTATTTGGCAAAAGTACAATAGAAAGAGGTTGTCAACGAAATGTACTCATCAAACTCAATTTTCGGCATAGGTGCGGCATCCGACGAATATATCCCACAAAATCTTTCAAAATTTGCAAAATTATCATTGACAAAAAATTGATGCTGCGGTACACTGTATTTAAAGGATAATAGGAAATATAAGCACAGGGGAATTAACAAAAACGGAGTGGATCGGCACATACGGACAGGTTGAACAGCACTATGCTTTTCAATAGAACAACATAAACCGATTTTTAAGGGGGAGTAAAAAATGATCAAGAAAGTACTCGGTAAATCAATGACGGTGTTGTCGGAATTTCCGGTGAGACTTTGGGGAATATCGCTGCTGTGCTCTGTGGTACGGCTTTTGGTAGTGCTGACGGGAATACTTGTTCCTATCATATCAATCCCTATAAGTCTGACAATCGCAACGGGAATGTCGGTAATATATCTTAACGGATATAACGGCATTGTGCCTACGGCGTCGCAGCTCTTTGACGGATTTAAAAAGGAAAATGCACAGCGCGTTATCGGCGGAAGCTGCTGGCTTGCGCTTTGGCAGTTTATATGGTTCTTTATTCCTGTGGTAAACGTCATAAAGCTTTTGCAGTATTCCTTTACTCCGTACATTCTCATGCAAAGACCGGACGTAAGCCCTACAGATGCGCTTAAGGTGTCGATACAAGAAACTCGCGGCTATAAGGCGCCGCTTTTCGGTGCGATGCTCATTGTTGTCGTAATTGAAGCGGTTATCACGGGATTGCTGAAAGCGCTCGCCACGTTACCGAGCGTCGGCATTATATTTAACGTTTTGCTCGTATTGTTCGGCATTATAGTAAATCTGTTTGTGCCGCTTTTGATGGGAATTATCAGAGCAGGCTTCTATGATGAGGCGCAGAAGGCTAAAACTTTGGCAGAATAAGCTTTGCAAATTCATTGGGGGGGGGAGACGAGATGCGTCTCCCCCCAATTGCAAAAAATGATTTGTAACATATATATGCGAAAAGGAATCTCAATCGGAGATTCCTTTTCGCTGTTTGGGGATTTTTTTACAGTCCCTTTTATTTTTACTTTACAGTGAGCTCTTCGCAAAGCTCAACCGCATCCGAGGACATATATGTCACGCCGTCCTCCATGTACGTTTCCAGGCTCAATTCAACCTCTGTACCGTCGGCAGAAATTACGGCGCTCTTATCCGTAAACGTAATCGTAACGTCGCCTATTGTCACAAACGCGCAGTAGGGATTGTCGGCATACCACGAAACCGTGTAGCCCAGCGCTTCAAAAGTTGCTCTCAAGGGGACGTATTGAAGTATGTTTATTCTGCCCTGCGGTTTTGCGTATTCTTCGCCTATCGTGCCGCCGAGCGCCGCTATATAATCCTCAATCGTCTGCGTGTCAACTACTTCTCTATCGTCTATGATAACAGCGTCGCCGAACATCGTGTAGCCGCTGCCGTTTTCTATCAGCAGATACTCAATCGACGCGATTGTATATGTCGCATTGACGTCAAGAGGCTCATATTCGCCCGTTTCGCGGTTTTGAACCTGTACGTTGCTAACTCGTCTTTCGCCGGTTACGCCGGTGAACAGATCGTTTTCATCGAGCGTAACGGGCGATTCTATGCTCGCATCAACGTCAAATTTTATGCCGGACACCTGCAAAAATCCGCCTGTTTCCGAAGGAAGACCCTTTACGGAATGCTCAAGCATATCAAGAACGGCTTGTCCCGAAACCTCAATGCAGCAGGTGAGATTTCCGTAAGGAATCATAGCCAAAATATCGTTGTATGTCACATCACCCGCCGCAATGTCAGCGCGCATTCCGCCGCCGTTCATAATTCCTATGTCGGCGTCAAACTCCGCGCGGTAAGCGTCCGCGCAAAAATCGCCGATATTCGTTTCCGCGTTTCTCACTGCGCGAACTCCGTTTTCGTCAAGCATCGTCAGCGTCACAGAGCTTGTACCCACAACTCTGTCGCCCATCGCGGCATATTCCGCCTCAATGTCGCTCACAACCTTGCTCACAGCCTCATCTTCGCCCTCATAGGAAGCGGTTTCGGTAAGCTTTGTCGAAAGCGTGCCGTCGGATGCTATCGTAAGGGTGCCGATATACTCAAACTGTGTGCCGACCGAACATATCAAAACGTCCTCGCCGTTCATGTCGGGGATTGTGTCGCTCTCTATAACGCTGTGCGAATGTCCGTCAAGCATAACGTCGAGGCCCGACGTGTGCGCCGCAACCTCCTGCGCCGTCCATTCCTCCGTCACATATTCCGTGCCCAGGTGCGACAGCGCGACAACATAGTCCGCTCCGTCCGCAATCGCCGAATCAATCGTGTCCTGCACTCTTTCGTAAAGGGTGTCCGCGCAGAAATCATATATGTAATTTCCGTCTTCGTCCATGAAATATGTCGGCGTCGCTTTTGAAATGCTTTCGGGCGTCGTTATTCCGATGAACGCCACATCTGTGTCGCCGTAGGAAATTATCGTATACGGGTCGTATATGCTTCTGCCGTTATCTGTCGAGACAAAATTGCATGACACAACCTTCGCGTCAAGCTCTTCCATACGCGTTGCAAGGGTTGGAATTGTGTAATCGAACTCGTGATTTCCGAGCGTCACAACATCGTAGCCAACCGCGTTCATTATTTCGATTATGTACGCTCCGTCAGACGCCGCTCCCAATGAGCCGCCCTGCACAAAGTCGCCGCACGACACAACCGACACATATTCGGTCTGCTGCTTCGCCTCGTTTCTGAGCGCCGCAAGCTTCGTGTAGCCGTTAACGGCACAGTGAACATCGCTTTCAAAGAGTATCACAATGTCGCCTGCTTCCGCCGCGAACGTCGCCGCGGGGAATGCCGTGAGCACAATCGCTATTGCGCACATAACCGCCAAAAGTCTTTTCCTTAACATAATTTTCTACTTCCCTTCAAAATATATAATATAATTTAATCAATTTAATTCAAAGCTCTTAATTTTATCCGACGGGTGCATCGTTCTTATCCCATCCCAGATAAATAACCTTGCCTCAACCGCTTCCTGCGTATCGGTGAACATTTGGAACACGCACGTTGCCGAGCTCCCCGCGTCTATGCCCACACTCTGCGAGCTTACCGCAATGAGCGCCCCGTCCTCATCGTAGAACGCGATTACCGCTTCGCCGGTGATGTCGCTTTCGCCCGTATTCGTCAGATTAACCGTCAGCGATGTCATATTTGCCACCGCAATGTAATTTGTCATTTCCGCCGTCACAGTGCCGAGCACATTTTTAAGCTCTGTTGTCGTTTCGTTTAAAGCGAAATCCGAGACCTCTATCGTTATATCGTCCGTATCTAAGCCTGATATGTCAAATTTAGCCGTATATTCGCCGCCCTTTTCCGTATCGGGCACAGCGGTTTGACTTACCGTTTCTCCGTTTTCATCGGTGTAGATTATGTCAACAGAATACAAATAGTTGTTGTCGCTCGCAGACACATACAGTGTATTGCCATCGATTACAGCGTTCGTTATTTCCGGCTTCACTCTGTCAACCTTAACAGGCAGCGTAAAGCTTTCGACCTTCGCGCCCTCGTAATTAAATTCACCGCTCACGGTAAGTACATATTCTCCGTCAGGCAGCTCTTCCGCACTCAGATCATCAAGCTCCGAAAAATCCAGCGTTCCCTGTGTATATTTCCCCCATACTTCCGCATCGGTATAATAGTGTGTAATATCGACATCGTTTCCCGTAAGCGTCATCTTCAAATTTTTCACCGCGCGCATCGTTGCCAGCGAAAGTCCGAGCGTGTCTCCCGTGTCATCGCCGTTGGGGGATATTGCAATCTTATCTCTGTCATATTCTCCATTCACATCCGCGCCCAGGTCATACTTATATTGTTCTCCGTTCTGCTCATAGTACGTATATAACACCGTTCCGTAGGAGGTGAGATAATAGAGTTCGCTTCCGCCCTCGTCATACATCGTCTTGTCAAAAATGCTCTGCGACGTCCAGTCGCCGTAAAAGCCCGTAAACGGCATACTTATCGTCACGATATCCTCACTGCTTGAGGAAAGTGTTACAAAGCCGTCGATGTAAAATCCGTTTGTGTAAACTTGGGCGTTTTCCGTAAGCTCGTCGTTGTCAAGTGTCACCGTTATCGATACCTCGGCCTCGCCGCCCGCGGGAATTGTAATGCTTTCGGGAGCATCGTCATCCAAAACCGTCAAACGAACCGCGTTATCTTGGACGGTATAAGGACCATACTCGTCCGTCAAATATCCGTCGGTCTGCACATCAAGCGAAACGGCGTCATAGGTGACGCTCTTGTCAGTTATGTTTTTAACCGCAAACTCAAGAGTAAAGCTGTCGTCAATCTTATCTCCCAAGCTGAGCTTTGATTTTCCGCTGTTGCCTATAAACACAGCCGCCGTTTTCATCGCCGCCGCGGTATTAACCAGCCCCGCGCCCTGAACGCGCGGCGAATAGGGCACAATTTCCCCTTCTGTGTTCTCCGGCTGATATATCACGTCCGCCGCCGACATGAGCATGTTTTCTATCAACGTAACGCGCTCATTTCCGCTGATATCAATGCCGTTTTTATCGAGATATTCATTCATTAGCGCCGCCGCGCCCGCCATATGCGGCGCCGCCAGCGACGTTCCGGTGTAGATCGCATATTGATCGTCCGGAACGGACGAAAGTATATTTCCTCCCGGCGCCGTTATTTCCGGCTTCAATTCAAGCGTTTCGTCAACGCCGAACGATGAAAGAGAGTAGAGGGTACCGGCATTTTCGGATTCCATACAGATCTCCGATATTTCGGAAACGGTTATCGTCTTTGTTTCGGCGTCTCTTAAATATTCGCCCGCAGATTTCTCAATCATAACAGTGGGAAGGCAAAGCTCCACTGATGTACCAATGTTTGACACACCGTCGGATATATTGAATACAATCAATCCCACAGCGCCCGCGGCAGCCGCATTTTCCGCTCTCTCACGAAACGTAATGTCGTTTCTGCGTCCGGTAAGCGCGATTTTTCCGCTTAAATCCAAGCCTTCAAAATCCTCGGCGCTGCCGTATCCGCAGTAAACGTATTCAAGCGTTTGCCCCGCGAAATCCGTGTCAAAGGTGCTTGCCGAAAATGTATTTTTATAATACATTGTTGTGCCGTCCGCCGCCGTAAGAATTCCCAATTCCGCAACAATGTCGGTATCATTAATCGCTGCGACCGCCGTAGCCTCACTGTAGCACGCCGGTGAACCCGACGTCGAATAATCGATTATCGAAGTGTCGGACGATGTTTTGTCATATCCCAATCCGCTGTTGTTTGCGCCTACTAAAAGCATAATGCCCGCGTTTCTCGCATTGGTAAACACCGTTTCATAGATTGTATCTGACGCCTCAGATGTATAGTCCGTTCCAAAGCTTATGTTTATCGCGCATACGCCCAGCTTCACGGCATCATCGATTGCCGCAATAGATGCCGGATCATCAATATGTCCGTCAGCATCGGAGACTTTCATCAGCACAAGCTGCGCTTCGGGCGCGACTCCCGAAAACGCGTATTCCATCTCCTCGCCGTCTTCATTTTTTACACTTATGCTCCCGTTGCTTCCGGCGGCAACTCCCGCAACGATCGTTCCGTGAACAGTGTCACTTTCTCTCGGATACGTATCCGCTGAACCGTTTACATAGTCATACGCGAACGGTATTTTTGCGCTTTTATACACCTGATTTGCCGAAATATCGACGTTCATTGTGTTTGCGTCCAAAATCGACGCAATGTCGCTCTTTGAATATTTCGGATTTTCGGGTGCGGTTTGGAAAAACTCATGTCCTGTATCAAATTCGGTGTCGATTATCGCGATAACCTGTCCCTCGCCGGTGTAGCCTGTTGGTACGGCATCATCCGCCGTCTGAGAGGGGAGAGACGAGCTCATTTCAACCGCATTGCCCAATTTGACCTGCCTGGACGTTGCAATCACAACGTTTGTAACGCCGTCTATTGCCTTTATGTCATCCAACTTGGATTTCGGCGCTTCGATTGAAAAGCCGTTCATTACCGCCGTGTAAGTGTAGCCCACGTTATTTGACACTTTAGCCGTGCTTTTGATTTCACTTTGCACCTGTGCCTGCGTTTTCAAAAGCGCGGTTTCTTTTGCCGCGGCTTCCGCTGTTTCAAGATAGCTCACACCCATTTCCGCCGCCGATTCTGACGCCAAAAGCGCGTCGCCCTCAACCTCAACGATAAACGTGACGATTTCGTCATCTTCATACACCTTATCACCGGCAGTCGGCACCGCCGCAAACGCCGAATTTGCGCAAAGCGACAGCGCCGCCGCAGCCGAAATCAACGTCTTAAAAAATTTTCTCATACTCTCTTCCTCCAACTATGCTATTTTAATTTAAATCAAAACTCTTAATTTTATCCGACGGGCGCATCGTACTTATCCCGTCCCAGATAAACAGCCTTGCTTCGGCCGCATTTTGCGTATCGGCAAACATTTGGAATACGCATGTAACAGAGCTTCCCGCATCTATGCTCACACTCTGCGAGCTTACCGCAATGAGCGCCCCGTCCTCATCGTAGAACGCGATTACCGCTTCGCCGGTGATGTCGCTTTCGCCCGTATTCGTCAGATTAACCGTCAGCGAGGTCATATTTGTCACCGCAATATAGTTTGTCATATTTGCGGTAACTGTGCCGAGCACATTTGTAAGCTCTGTTGTCGTTTCGTTTAACGCAAAATCCGAGACATATATCGTTATATCGTCCGTATCCACACCCGATATGTCAAATACCGCCGTGTATTCGCCGCCCTTTTCGGAATCCGGAACAGCTTCCCGGTATGCCGTATCTCCGTTCTCGTCGGTGTAAATTATATCAACATAATACAAATAATTATTATCGCTTGCAGTCACGTAAAGCGTATCTCCGTCAATTACAGCTCCCGTTATTTCGGGCTTTACTCTGTCAATCGTAACCGGCAGATCAAAGCTTTCTGTCTCCGCGCCCTCGTAATTAAATTCTCCGCTCACGGTAAGCACGTATTCGCCGTCCGGCAGATCTTCCGCGCCGAGCCCTTCAAGCTCCGAAAAATCCAGTGTTTCCTGTGAATATTTCGGAAATACATCCATATCGGTATAATAGTGTGTAATATCGATACCGTTTCCCGTAAGCGTCATCTTCAGATTTTTCGCCGCGCGCATCGTTGCAAGCGAAAGGTTGAGATTATCTCCCATGCTGTCGCCGTTGGGAGATATTGCAATTTTATCTCTGTCATATTCCCCATTCACATCCGCGCCCAATTCATACTCATATTGTTCTCCGTCCTGCTCATAGAATGTATATAAAAGTGTTCCCACCGAGGTGAGTGCATAAAGCTCGCTGCCGCCCTCGTCATACATCGTTTTGTCAAAAATGCTCTGTGCCGTCCAGTCACCGTAAAATCCCGTAAACGGCATACTTATCGTCACAATATCCTCACTGCTTGACGACAAAGTTACAAAGCCATCGATGTAAAATCCGTTCGTGTAAACTTGGGCGTTTTCCGTAAGCTCGTCACTGTCAAGTACTACTGTTATCGATACTTCAACCTCGCCGCCCGCGGGAATTGTAATGCTTTCGGGCGCGTCATCATCCAAAACCGTCAAACGAACCGCGTTGTCCTGGACGGAATAAGTATTTCCGTCCTCGTCCGTTTGGTATCCGTCGGCTTGCACATCAAGTGACACACCGTCATACGTAACGGACGCATTCGTTATGTTTTTAACCGTGAATTCAAGCGTAAAGCTGTCTTCTATTTTATCTCCCAAGCTGAGCTTCGATTTTCCGCTGTTGCCGACAAATACAGCCGCCGTTTTCATTGCCGCCGCGGTATTAACAAGCCCCGCACCCTGAACGCGCGGTGAATAGGGCGCAATCTCACCTTCCGTGTTTTCCGGCTGATATATTACGTCCGCCGCAGACATGAGCATATTTTCTATCAGGCTCACGCGCTCTTCTCCGCTCACGTCAATGTCGTTTTTGTCGAGATATTCGTTGATTAACGCCGCCACACCCGCCATATGCGGCGATGCCATCGACGTTCCGTCTTTACTTTCATATTTGTCGTCCGGAACGGACGAATATATATTTGCGCCCGGCGCCGTTATCTCCGGCTTCAATTCAAGCGTCTCGTTAACGCCGAACGATGTATCGTAGGCGAGAGCTGCGGCATTTTCGGATTCCATATAAATTATAGATGTTTCGGAAACGGTTATCGTCTTTGTTTCGGCGTCTCTTAAATATTCTCCCACAGATAGTTCAATCACAACAGCGGGAATGGAAAGTTCCGGCGTTTCAAAGTTTGACACACCGTCGGATGTGTTAATCAGAATCAATCCCACAGCGCCCGCATCCGATGCGTTTTGCGCTTTTTCTGTAAACACAATACCGTTGCCGCGCTTTGCAAGCGCGATTTTGCCGTTTACGTCAACTCCTTCAAAATCCTCGGCGCTGCCGTATCCGCAGTTAACGTATTCAAGCGTTTGTCCCGCGAAATCCGTGTCAAAGGTGCTTGCCGAAAATGCATTTTTATAATACATTGTTGTGCCGTCCGCCGCCGTAAGAATTCCCAATTCTTTAACCATGTCGGTATTGTTCATCGATGCGACCGCCGTAACCTCACTGTAGCACGCCGGAGAACCCGACGACGAATAATCGATTATCGAAGTGTCGGACGACGTCATGCTATATCCCAATCCACTGTTGCTTGCGGCTGAAAGAAGCATAATACCCGCATTTCTCGCATTGTTAAATACCTTTTCGTAGATTGTATCTGACGCCGCAGATGCATAGTCCGCTCCAAAGCTCATGTTTATCGCGCACACGCCCATCTTCACGGCATCATCGATTGCCGCAACAGCTGCCGCATCATCAATAATTCCGTCAGCATCGGAGACTTTCATCAGCACAAGCTGCGCTTCGGGCGCGACTCCCGAAAACGTGTATTCCATCTCCTCACCGTCTTCACTCTTTACACTTACACTTCCGTTGCTTCCGGCGGCAATTCCCGCAACGTGTGTTCCGTGAATGGAGTCGCTTTCCTTCGGATACGTATCTGCCGAACCGTTTACATAGTCATACGCGAACGGTATTTTGGCGCTTTTATACACCTGATTTGCCGAAACCTCAACATTCATTGTGTTTGTTTCCAAAATGTCCGCGATGTCGCTCTTTGAATATTTCGGATTTTCGGGTGCGGTTTGAAAAAACTCATGCCCGGTGTCAAATTCGGTGTCGATTATCGCGATAACCTGTCCCTCACCGGTGTAGCCTGTTTGTGCGGCGTCATCCGCCGTTTGAGAAGGGAGCGACGAAGTCATTTCAACAGCAGTGCCCAATTTGACCTCCTTAGGCGTTGTAATCACAACGTTTGTAACGCCGTCTATTGCCTTTATGTCATCCAACTTGGATTTCGGCGCTTCAATCGAAAAGCCGTTTAATACTGCCGTGTAGGTGTAGCCTACGCTATTTGACACTTTAGCCTTGCTTTTGATTTTACTTTGTACCTGCGCCTGCGTTTTCAAAAGTGCGGTTTCCTTTGCCGCAGCTTCCTCTGTTTCAAGATAGCTCACGCCCATTTCAGCCGCCTTCTCCGACGCCAAGAGCGCGTCGCCCTCAACCTCAACGATAAACGTGACGATTTCATCATCGTCATACACCTTTGCGCCGGCAGTCGGCACCGCCGCAAACGCCGTATTTGCGCAAAGCGACAGCGCCGCCGCAACCGAAATTAACGCTTTTAAAACTTTATTCATGCTTTTTGCCTCCCAAATATCAAAAAATAAACAGGCATTTCCGCCACCGAAAAAACGTTGACCGAATATGCCTGACGTATATAACAAAAGAGGACAAAAACAAACAGATCGTCCGACAAAGCAAGCATATGCCGTTCATCACCATTTATCATGCCCTTCTTTCAAAAAAACATATTTTTTTCGCGACTTTTCCCCATTAGCTGTAGTATACCACCATCTTTTCCGTTTTGTCAAGGCAGCACCAACTATTTGAACAGCTTTTTATCCAAGCTTCTGTAGCCTATCGCTTCGGCAATATCCGCCTCGTTTATATCCTCGCGCCCGTTTTTAATGGTTGCTTGATTAAACACATGTCATTAAAAGTATGTGCATGTGGATCAATAATTACTCACGCAGGAGATACTTAATGCAAAAAAGAGTGTACAAAACTTGGTCTTTTGATCCTTTGTACACTCTTTCTTTTTCTTGCTTTTTAATCTTTAATCAAACGAAAATTTAAGCACCGGCTTATCTATTGTGTCATATCCCTCTTCAATTTCAAGTCCCACTTCAATCTCTTTCACATCGGAAACGGAGGATATGTTGTTTTTCTCCAACGACGATTCGCGGAGCGTTACGTCGATAGCAGCGCATTTGCCGTCGTCAAGCTCCTTGCCGTAAAAATAATAGTCAGTCATGTAACCGTTTACGGAGAGAGAATTGCTCACATCATCTATGTAAAGAGATTTTCCACTGTTATTCTCCGCCAATAGGAGCAAATGCAGGTCGGAGCTGTATTTGTATGAATCTTCAATCAATGTTTTTGCAATGATGCGCAGACCGCCGCTGTTATAAACCTCTTGTCCCGATGCGTCATATTCCGCTTTGACGCCGGGAACGGTGACTTTTATTGCGGCTTCTTCCGCAATATCATCTCCGTCGGCATTGCTCTGCGCCAAGGTGAGAGTGACAGAGCCTATATCCTCAATGCCGTAAATGCCCCAATAATCTTCTTCGAAAAGAGATTCGAGCTCGATTTCCGCAATAACGCGCCTGCCGGGGTTGACCGCATTGCTTGACCATGTGGAATCATAAATAACAAGGTCGTTGACGGCAATATCGGATGTGGATACATACACCATATTGTCGGAAGTGTTTTCAAATTCCAGCAGCAGTGCGGATTTGCCGTCTTGATTTACCATCAGCCCGCTTGAAAGCAGCTTCACTCCGTTTGCATTATAGAGCGTATCCTGCGAGAAGCCGGCAATCTCATAATTATACGTATTCATAGCGGCACTGCTTGTAATAGTTTCTTGATAGCAGTCAGTTTCGTAGTCATGAGCGTCATAGGCGGAGGTTTTGACTTGTCTGGGACCCGAATATGTATGGTTATAATCATCATCCGATATGTCAAAGCCGATTTCAATGTCGGCAATCTCGTTAATGCCGTAAACCATGAGCCCTTCATAGTCAAAGCTGATGGAATCGTTCGCTTTCTTGCCGTTTGTAACGTCGCAATTTAAGTAACCGTCGTTCACCATGTACCCGTTCACCGAATTGCAGCAATATCCCAAGGAGCCGCTGACGAACGACAAATCCTTACCGCTGTTGTTTTCAATGGTGAGCTCCAATTCAACCGAGTAATTCGTGTAAGTTAATCCAGTTACGGTAATTTTTACGCCCTTCTCATCATACATAACGCTTTCGGAAAGAACAGCGCTTTTATTAAATGCACCCAAATTATCACCGGTTGCTGTGCCGGGCGAGTTGTCATTCTCAAACTGTTCCCAATCGTCCTCGGAATCTTCGCCGCTTTCATTATTGCCGCATGCAGCGGCAAAAGCAGCAAGAGAAAGTATCATCAATAATGACAATATTTTTTTCACGTTTTTCCTCCTTCCAAATCAATCCTTATCTTTGATTTTCTTGACAACAAATTTTACGTCCTCCGGCGAAATGTAATCATCGTCTCCCGAAAGAGCGAAATCCTCCGCGCCCTGCGCAAAATCGCTGCTGCAGCGGCATGCGTAATCTTCCGCATCGCTGCGGTTGTCAAAAACCTCATCGTCGGTTTCAAGCACCTCTTTGGTGTAGGCATCTACCATCTGAACAATAAACTTAAACATTATCAACATCCTCCTTAATAACAAATTCGTTTTCGCAATTGATATTTTCCTTCATCCTCTGTTCGGGTTCTTTGAGCTTTTTGTTATAGTGATTTCTGACAAGGATTATGCCGCCAGCACATATAGGCAACAGAATTGCACCCGCAGCAGAAGCGCCTTTTATCATGCCGCTTTTTTTACTGTGCTTTTGGACGTTGATGCATAATGCAATTATTCCCGCACCCATATCACCGCCGCCATATTCCCGCAAAGCGTGTGTCATCTTCGGAGCGCACATCGTCGTTGTCTCCAATACCTGAAGTAATTCATTATTCTTCATATAAAAACTCCTTTCCGCCGCCATATGTTGGCATAAACA
>JAJQCX010000115.1:0-4036 GCA_021202495.1 Clostridia bacterium
TTATAACCTTTTACGTCGGAAAACGTGTCGTTCACGCAGGATGGGTTGACGTTTTGCGCCGGAGGGATATAATGAATATGAATTTAGAATTGACAATGTACAATTGACAATTGAGGGACAAATTCCGCCTTGCGGAATTTGAGACTCCATCACCGTCGCGCTTTGCGCGGCGGTCCCCTTCCCTTCTTACGGCTTCGCCGACGTGGGAAGGAAAAGCGCCTGCGGGCGCGGGAAATGTGATTGCGGCGGCGGAGGTGGGAAAATGTGAAAGAGAGGGAGATATTAGAGTGGGCGGAGACGAGCCCCGCCCGTACAACCAAAATAGTGTGATTATTTATATGAAGCGGACTGATTGAAGTAAAGCGGGAGACCGAGCTGTGTAAATTAACGGAGAGAGGAACTGTGTTATGAAAAAATTATTTGTTATTTTGCTGTCGATGATTATGCTTATGCCGGGTGCGTTTTCGGCGGCTGCGGAGGATGACGACGATATGTATTTTGATGTGCCGGATTCGAAAGGGAATGTGTACATTATATCGTATCCGAGAGAAAATTCGGACGCGACGGAATTGGTGGGAAAAAGATATATAAGGGTCGCGGGTTATATCGATGATTTTAGAATAAGCCTTACAAGCGAGAGCGGAGAACACGAGGTGCAAATTGAGCTGGCATCGATTGACGGAGGGGAACCTTTGATTTCGGATACATTTACGGCGACAGAGGATGGAACAAGTTATAAATACATAAACGAGAATACCGAATCTTTGAACAACCGTCTTATTATCGATATGATGGAGGCGGGGACGTGGAAAGGAAATGAAAAGATAATTGCCATGCCGGAAGAGGGCAGCTGCTATGCCGTGTATTTGACTGTTCCGGAGGGGGCTGTCGGTGAAATGAGCCTGAAGTTCAGCGGCGAAGCTGTTGCAGACAGCGGCAGCAGTATTGACACAATCAGTGTCACAACGGGTAGCACGGGAGGAGACGGTGAGGTTACGAGCATAACGCCGAACGAGAAGGAAGTCGGGATTTATCAGGGCGAGAAAAAGACAATCGCGGTGGAGAGCGAAAAGTCAATCACAGTTGAGGTTGAGGACGAAAGCGTTGTCCGCGCGTCCTATTCGGGCGGTATGCTTACCATTGAAGGATTAAAGCGCGGCGAGAGCATGATTTGGCTGCGGACGAGCGACAATTACGCGGGAATTTCGGTAAAGGTTATGTATGACAGCGCGCTCGGTGCGTCCGATTGGGCGAAGGGTGAAATAAGAAGCGCGATAGAAAAGGGCTTTGTGCCCGATGAAATACAAGAGGATTGGACAAAGAGCATAACGCGAGAGGAATTTGCCAAAATGGCGGTGATGTTCCTGGGGCTGGAGCCTATGGTCGGGGGAAAGCCCTTTGAGGACACGACGAGCGCGTACATAGCGGCGGCGTACAGCGCGGGAATTGTGAACGGCGTGGGAGACAACAAATTCAACCCGCGCGGCAGCATAACGCGTCAGGAGGCGGCGGTAATGCTGATGCGGACGGCAAAATGCGCGGGCGAGGAAACGGAATTGCAGGGCGAGGAATTTGACGACACAGAGAGCGCCGCGGACTGGGCGAAGGATGCCATCCTCTGGGCAAGAGCGCGCGGCGTGATGCAGGGAGATGAAAACGGCAATTTCAACCCGAATGACGAATATACTCGCGAGGAAGCGATTGTGACGTTTATGCGGCTGGCGGCGTGAACAGATATAGGGGAGAGCGGAGAAAAATATGAATATAGTGAAGAATCTGATTGTGCTTTTGACGAGCGCGGCGATGATGTTCGGGTGCGGGAGCGCTTCGTCCTATGAGGCGCAATACAGCGCGGAGGATTTGCCGTCAATCAAAATGTATTACGCGGCTTTAAATGACAATGTTCCGCTGGCGGAGGAGGCAATCCGATACGGCGAGGACATAAACACGTTCACATCGGAAAAGGTATGCGGATCGGGCGTTAGATTTGAGAAGGAAACAAGCATATTGTTTACGGCGCTGGGGCACGGTGCGTATGATGTGTTTCAATTGCTCGTAGAAAAGGGCGCAGATATGAATATTATTTCCGCAGACGGGTTCACGGTGTTGGAGTTTGTAGGCTACATGGGCGAATTGCAGCGGTTTGCCATAGAGCACGGCGCGGATTTGAATTTGGAAAATGACGACGGAGAGCGCTTTGTGGAAATGGCATTCGGAAGCGATTGGCAATATTCGGAGGAATATATACTTCAAAATCTCGATTTTTGGCTTGAAAACGGAGGAAAGGTTGAAAAACGCGAGCTTGACGCGCTTGCGCAGCGCAGTCTGCCGCCATACAGGCTGATTGAAAGGCTTTGCGAAATTTCGCCCGAGGCAAGGGAAAAATACGCAAAATTTGCTGCGGCGAAAAGCGGCGATGCTTCTGATATTGATGATGAAACATATTGCTATTTGGCGGCGATGGGCGATGTGAGCAAAATTAAAATTCCGATCGGTGATGTGCGGAACAATGCGCTGTGCAGTGCGGTGAGGTACGGCAATTTTGAAAACGCGGTGTTTTTATACAATGCGGGTGCGTCGGTTACTTTTCGCGTCGCGGGGTACAATGCGGTTGATTACGCGATAATATGTAACAGGCACGACATATTGAAATATTTTATAGCGGAAGGCTTGACGCCGGAGGCAAATCAAAAGCAGGAGCAGGTCACCGAAGCGGATTTGGAGACGATTGAGCTGCTTCTTGAAAGCTTTCCCACGCTTTACGACGCCGAGGATTTGCGTTGGGCAGTGCTTGACGCCATGAAGGAAAAAGACCACGCGCGTTTTGAGCTTTTGCTAAATGAGATTTTGGAAAGAGGCGGCGATTTATCCGGCATCAATAACTATAACGATTTGGAGACCGTAAAAATCATGGAAAAATGCGCGGGAGAGGAAGTCGTTTCAAATGACAAATATATTTTCTCTCAGATAATCAACTTTTTCGGGGAGGATAAGAGGGAAGCAATGGAATATTTAATCGGAAAATATCCCGAATTTATACAAACAGCGGGCGGGAGCGGCTTGGAGGACGCAATAGAGCTTGGCGATTTTGAAACGGTCAGATTTTTGGTTGAGAGCGGCGCTCCGATAGGAGAAAATATCGTACACGCGGCAAGGAGCACAGACGAAATTTTTGAATATTTGATTGAAAACGGAGCCGATGTGACGGTCAGCTTCAGCAACGGAATCAATGCGGTTGATATTTTAAACGAGTGCCATGATGAATATAAATTGAGCTTGATTGAAAAAAATTAGGCATATAAAAATGGGGCTGTATTTTGCAATACAACCCCATGAAAGACCCGCAAGTGTGCAAGAAAATCTTGCCTGTGGGTTCTGTCCCGGTTATTATATGCGATAGAATTATTTATATCACATATATTTATGCCAATCTTCGCAAAAACCATAATAAGACACATCAACAAAAGGATATTTTTCGCACAGCTTGAGTATCGTATCTTTACATACATTCCAATCAAGGCTTCTTGCCAAGCGTTGTATGTTTATAACATAGCCGAAAAGTCTTGAATTATCCGGAGTACCGTCGTCATTTGTTTTCAGCAATGCTTTTTCGCGTTTGTTTAAATTCGGTTTTGTGTTAAACCTTCGGTTATATAGTCTGCCGCCGTGCGCACAAATGTTTCTCAAGAGTGCAAGACAATAAAGGTAATGGCACATTATTTTATATCCGCTGTTGCTTTTTAGTCCGAATTCGGAAGCAACAGCCCGCTGAACATTGGATTTTGATATTGTGTAAAGCTTTGAGAGGTCAGATAATGTGAAAGATTCTATGTAAGCCCAAAACGGAAGCGGCTCTTGGATTGATTGAAAATGCTTAAGATAATCCTCCTGAGAGGTGTTGACTTTGACGGTTTTATTGATTTTATCTATCAGGTCTTCATAATTTACATTTGAAGCGCAATTAAAATTATCTTTATCTAAATATCCGTAAACACCATGGTTTTGAACAAAATGATATGCAAAAACGGATTTTATG
>JAJQCX010000115.1:4046-4678 GCA_021202495.1 Clostridia bacterium
AAATGCGCAAGTCTCTGTCAAAATTATAAATGTCAATTATATTTTGCATGGTTGCATTCGGATAAAATCTGTCGTGAACTCGCAGCGTCAGTGAGTAACCGCTGATTCTGTAATAATTATTATATTTTAGGAATTCTTTCGCGGCATTGTCATCGGATACGTTTAATCCTCTGCTTTTTAAAATGTTCAATTGTTCATCTATGGTTTTAAAGAGTTTGGGCATTATGAGCACTCCTTACAAACAGAAAGCCCCCAAGTGTGCATGTAAAACAGAGGCCCGGGGGATTTATTGAATATAGTATAACATTCGCTGAAGATATTGTCAAGGTTAAATTACAGTGATTTTGTGGCGTCGGAAAATTCACATTAAAAAAAGAGAGGAGTATACAAAATGAAAAGAAATTTAATCATAACTGCGGCGATTGCGGCGGTAATCGGGATATGTTCTGTGGGATATTGCGCGGAGGGCGACATAGTCGAAGGGGTTTTGAAAGACATAAAAATTGTTATTAACGGGCAGGAACCGGAGACAGAGGACGATGCGGTTGTCATAAACGACAGGACATATCTGTCTTTGCGCACGATTGCGGAAGGAATGGGCGCGGAGGTCGAATATGACGACGAAGACGGGC
>JAJQCX010000037.1 GCA_021202495.1 Clostridia bacterium
GAACGCTAGCCTGTCACGCTAGAGGTCGTGGGTTCGATCCCCATCCGAGTCGCCATTTTTGCCTCTGTAGCTCAGTCGGTAGAGCAAGGGACTGAAAATCCCTGTGTCACTGGTTCGATTCCAGTCGGAGGCACCATTTGCGGGAGTGGCTCAGTGGTAGAGCGTCACCTTGCCAAGGTGAACGTCGCGAGTTCGAATCTCGTCTTCCGCTCCAATATGCAAAAGGCACAATGGTGTCTTTTGCATATTTTTACCCTTTCGGGTGCATAAAATTATACGGCGTCATAGCCAAGAGGTAAGGCGCGGGCCTGCAAAGCCTTTATCCCCGGTTCGATTCCGGGTGACGCCTCCAGAAAAATCGGCAGTTTCCATAGTTTGGGGATTGCCGATTTTTGCACATATGAAAGACAGAAATAGCTGTAGGCTTTCGGCATAAATTCAATATTTCTTGTTGACAAGCCGCTTCATATGCGCTATAATGATACTCGGTCTCAGTTTTAGTTTATAAGGAGTGATTTTCATGCCGGAGCGGCACAACACTCGCCAAAGAGAGCTCATTTTAAACGCACTGAAGGAATGCGGCACGCATATTACCGCCGACGAGCTGATAGATATTATAAAAACCTCCGACCAAAAGGTCGGGCGGGCTACGGTTTACCGCCATTTAAAGCAGCTTGAAATTGACGGGGAGATTAAAAAATACACTCTCGGTGAAAAAAATTGCTGCTGTTATCAATATATCGCGCCCGATTCGCACTGCGGGGAGCACTATCATCTTATGTGCGAAAGCTGCGGCAAGCTTGAACACATCGAGAGCGACGTTATCAAAAGCTTTGCCGAAAAAGCCCGCCAAAGCTACGGCTTTGAAATTGACGAGGGAAAAACGGTGTTTTACGGGCTGTGCAGGGAATGTAAGGAAAGGAAGAGTAACATATGAAATTCAGACATTTAATTTGCGGCGTATTTTTTTGCTTGCTCGCTTTGACGGGCTGTTCAAGCACACAGGAAGCCTCGTCCGACAAAATAACCGTAGTTGCGACGCTTTTTCCGCAGTACGATTTTGTGCGCGAAATAGGCGGCGACAGGGTTGACGCGACGCTTCTTCTTTCGGCGGGGCAGGAGAGCCATCTTTACGACCCCTCGCCGAGCGACATGTCGTTCATCGCCTCAAGCGACATATTCATTTTTACCGGTGAAAACATGGAATCGTGGGCTGCGGACATTGCGTCGTCGGTAGGCGACAGTGTCACAATTGTCGACGCGTCGGAGGGCATAACGCTTCATCTGAACGAGGATGACGACGAAGACGGTCATTCTCACACCTACGACCCGCACATTTGGCTCGATTTTGACAATGCGAAAACAATGTGCGACAATATCTATTCCGCGCTCTGTGCCGCCTCGCCCGAAGATGAGAGCTATTTTGCGGCAAATCTTGAAGCATATAAGGAAAAGCTCACCGAGATTGACGAGGAATATGCGGCTGCGTTCGCATCATCGTCAAAAACGCTCGTTTTCGGCGGGAGATTCGCGTTGGGGTATCTTGTGCGCCGCTATAATGTGAGCTACATTTCGGCATATTCCTCCTGCGGCTCGGAATCCGAGCCGAGCGTGCGCGACATTCAGACCATTTCCGACTTTGTGAAGGAAAACGACGTAAAGGTCGTCTATTGTGAGGAATTTTCCGACCCAAAGGTTGCCCGCTCAATTGCGGAAGGAACCGATGCCGAAATTCTCGTCATTCATTCCGCGGAAAATACCTCGCTTGACGAACGCGAGGACGGCACGACTTTCATTGACATAATGGAGCAAAATCTTGAAAACATCAAAAAGGGGCTTCAATAAATGGACATTTTAACGGCAAATAATTTAACCGTCACCTACGGCAGCGTTACCGCCGTCGCGGACGCGACCTTTTCGGTCGCAGGCGGCGACTACTTTATAATTGCGGGCTCCAACGGCAGCGGCAAATCCACGCTTTTAAAGGCGATTGTGGGGCTTGTGCCGATAAAAAAGGGGCATCTTCATACCTACGTTCCAAAGGAGGAAATATCGTATCTTTCGCAGACAAACCTTGCCGACCGCGATTTTCCGGCGACTGTGTGGGAGATTATTCTCTCCGGCACGCAGCGCAGCGGCAAGCGCATCCCGTTTTACAACGAGCAAGACCGCAAAAAGGCGGAGGAATCGATGATAAAGCTCGGGATGGAGAAATTCAAAACGACGCGCATCGGCGCTCTCTCGGGCGGTCAGCAGCAGAGGGTTCTTTTGGCGCGGGCGCTCTGCCGCTCGCCCAAGCTCATGCTTCTTGACGAGCCGTTCGCCGGGCTCGACAGCGACATTTCGCAGGAATTATATTCGCTCTATCAAACGCTCAACGACGACGGCATGACAATCGTCATGGCGTCTCACGACTACGACGCAATCGCACGCTGCGCCTCCCGCGTCATGGTTATGGACAATTCCAAAATAGACTTCGTTGGCAGCGTCGAAGAATGGAGGGATAACAAATGGCGGAACTGATTAACCTTTTTTCCTACCCATTTATGATACGCGCCCTTGTTACGGGCACGGCGATTTCATTTTGCGCTGCGCTTTTGGGCGTCATTCTCGTTTTGAAACGGTATTCGATGATAGGGCACGGCTTGGCGGACGTCGCCTTTGCCGCGGTTTCGCTTGCGGTTGCGTTGGGGCTTTCCGCCTCGCAGCACATTTTTATCACGCTTCCCGTTGTCATTGCTGCGTCATTTGTAATTATGAACCTCACGCGCCGCGGCGCGAAGGGCGACGTTGCAATCGGCATGGTTTCAACCGGCGCACTCTCCGCGGGCGTTATCATCACCGCCGTTTCCAAGGGCTTTAACGTCGATGTCTATAACTACATGTTCGGCAGTATTCTTGCCGCGGATGAGTCCGACATGTATCTCAGCCTTGCGGTCGTCGCGATTGTTCTCGTCATTTTCGTCATCTGCTACAACCGTCTTTTTCTGATAACCTATGACGAAAGCTTTGCCGAGGCGTCGGGGATTAACGTCACGTTTTATCAGTTTCTCATCTCGTTTTTGACTGCGCTCACGATTGTTATCGGCATGAAAATAATGGGCACGCTTTTAATTTCGAGCCTTATCATCTTCCCTGCCATAACGGCGCGCCGCCTCGTTCACAGCTTCAAAAGCCTCGTTTGCCTCTCGGCAATAGTTTCGGTGCTGTGCTTTTTCGCGGGGCTCTGCCTTTCGTATTTTTTGAATTTGCCGACCGGAGCATCGGTCGTCGCCGCAAATATCATTCTCTGCGCCGTTGTTTCGCTGCTAACTGTACGGAAGGTTAGGTAACAAAATGCAATATAAACACACCCTCCGCGCCTGCTATTTGGGCTACATAACGCAGGCTGTCGTAAATAACCTCACGCCGCTCCTTTTTCTCATTTTCCAAGATGAATTTTCAATTTCCCTTTCGCGCATAACGCTGCTCGTGACGGTCAATTTTCTCGTGCAGCTTTTGGTGGATTTTCTCTCCGCCGCGATTGCCGACCGTGTCGGCTATCGCGCTTTGGCTGTCGCGGCGCACATTCTCTGCACAATCGGGCTGTGCTCCATGGCGATTTTGCCTAAGGTTTTCCCCTCGCCATTTGCGGCGCTGCTGCTCTCCGTGTGCATTTGCGCCGTCGGCGGCGGGCTGATTGAGGTTTTGATAAGCCCCATCGTCGAAGCATGCCCCACGGACGACAAATCCTCCGCCATGAGCCTGCTCCACTCGTTTTACTGCTGGGGCTGCGTTTTTGTCGCGCTTTTTTCAACGCTTTTTCTCGCCCTTTTCGGCAAATCCTCATGGCACATTCTCGTTCTTCTCTGGGCGCTTCTTCCGCTTTGCAACGCGCTTTTCTTTTCACGCGTTCCCATCGCGGCGCTGACGGAAAAGGGAGAAGGGTTAAAGATAAAATCTCTCTTTTCGCTTTCCTCATTCCGCGTTCTTTTCGTACTCATGTTTGCCGCGGGCGCGTGCGAACAGGCGATGAGCCAGTGGGCATCGGCTTTTTGCGAAAGCGCGCTCGGCATTTCAAAAACAATCGGCGACGTTTTCGGTGTGTGCCTTTTTTCCGTCTGCATGGGCACGGCGCGGCTTCTTAACGCCAAGATAGGCAACAGATACAGCATTTCCTCCCTTTTGACACTGAGCGCACTTCTCTGCGCTTTTTCGTATCTTTTGACCGCACTTGCGCCTCAGAGCGCATTGTCGCTCGTCGGCTGCGCACTCACGGGCTTTTCGGTCGGCATTCTGTGGCCGGGCGTTTTCAGCCTCGCATCCCTGACGCTGCCCAAAGGTGGAACCGCAATGTTCGCGCTTTTGGCGCTCGCCGGCGACCTCGGCTGCGCCGCCGGTCCAACGCTTGTCGGCTTTGTTTCGGCTCAATTTAACGACAGCCTCAAAACAGGGCTCATCGCTGCCGTAATCTTCCCCGCATTGCTTTTCGTATTCACGCGATTGAAGCACAGATGTAAAATGTAACTGCAACTTCGACATTTAAAAAGACTGCCGCAGCTCTGATATGCTCCCTTTATGAGAGACAGTGAAAAAACAAAAACACTGTCAAACATGA
>JAJQCX010000105.1 GCA_021202495.1 Clostridia bacterium
GTGTATATTCGTCTGCAAATTTTCAGGATATATTGTAATCCAAGCAGTAACATTATAACGCTCTGTTGAATGTCTTACAAAAGACCTTTTTTCCTTTAAACTTTCAACAAAAGCCTCCATGCTGTTTTGAAATTGCTCTAAATCCTTTTCCTCAAATACCGATTGCCATACATCTTCTCGAATTTCTTTTGTTTTTCCAAAAGTTTTAACAACATCACCGTTTTTACAACGGACTATGTTTTCTAAATTCAGTTCTTTATCTATACTTTCAAAATCAAGTTTATCAGCGCTGATCCTAAAGTTAAAAAAATACACGTTTTTCCTCCTTTTTTATTAACGTCAATTCAGGGCATCATCGCATTGTTCCAAATGTGCGACGCAAGAAACACTCCGATAATAACCACGCATATGATTAAAATAATTGTAATTACTTTTTTCGTTTTATCCCCTCTTTTCCCTTATTTCAACAAACAGTATACCATGCCGTTCTGAAAAAAGCAACAATTTTGCACAAATCACCGCAAAAAAACAAAGAATCCGTGTAAATCATACACGAATCCCTTATTTTTTATTTATCAATACAAACGCAACGTCTAATGTTGTACGGGCGGGGCTCGTCCCCGCCCGCAATCTGCTGCCGAATTATAAACCGCGACCACATAGTAAATTTTCCACCGTACTGCCGCGCGAACATGGCTTAAGCGGCACGCTTGCTATTCCCTCCGTATCAATCCCAAAATCCTTTTCTTCGCGGCGATAAATTCCTCCGATAAATCCGCATCGTCGCATTCCTTCACGTCAACCTTTATCTCGCTCGTTATCCTGCCCGGCGCGCCGCTCATTATATAAATCCTGTCCGAGAGCAATATCGCCTCGTTCACGTCATGCGTGATAAAAAGCGTCGCCGCGTTGTGCTCGCGCACCACTCGCTTGAACCATTTTTGCATGTCCGAGCGCGTCATTGCATCAAGCGCCGAAAAAGGCTCATCCAGGAGCATCATTTTCCCCGAATAGAGAAACGTCCTCGCAAGCGCCGCCCGCTGGCGCATTCCTCCCGAAAGCTGCGCAGGGTAAAGATTGGCGTATTCGCCGAGCGCAAATTCGTCAAGCGCGTCCTTCGCCTTAGCGTAAGCCTCTTTTTTCCCGACCTTTGAAAGTATCAGCGGCACCGCGACGTTTTGCAGCACTGTTTTAAACGGCAGCAGCAAATCGTTTTGCTGCATATAGCCGACCTTCCCCGCCCTTCCCGTCACGTCCGTACCCTCAAGATACACACTTCCCTCATCGGGCATTTCAAGCCCGGACGCGATGTTAAAAAGCGTAGTTTTGCCTATGCCCGACACGCCCAAAAGAGAAACCATTTCCCCTTCGTTCACAAAGACGGATATATCATCAATGATTTTTCTTCCCTCGTAACTTTTCGTCACTCCTCTTGTTTCAAGTACTGCGCTCATTGCGGCAAGTACCCTTCTGCCAATCCCGTCGTACCGAGCTCGGTTCCGGTCAAGCCCATTTCATAGAGCCAAGTGTAAAAACGGCTCCAGCGCTCGGAATCAATCGTTCCCCAACTTCCGTTTTCATCGAGATATTCATTTGCCATAAATTCCGCACTCGCTTTTACCATATCGCCGTCAAGCTCGGGCGACGCCGCAAGTAGAATTTCCGCCGCCTCCTCGGGGTTTGCCGCGCAATATTCATATCCCTTTGCCGCCGCCGCCAAAAACGCCTTCACAGTCTCCGGATTTTCCTCCAAATAAGCCTCCGACGTAATAACAACCGGCGTGTAATAGTCAAACGCCTCGTCAAGCGACTTAAAGTCAAAATAGTTGTAGTCATATCCCGCAATCTGCGCCATTATCACATCCCAATATTCATAAACCCAAACGGAATCTATCATGTCCGTGTCAAGCGCGGTCATAACGTCCTGAACATATGTGTCTATAAGCTCCACGTTATCCCAGTTTCCGCCCGACTTTTCAACGCAGTCCTTCATTATCGCCTGTTCAATCGGAATTCCCCACGTAGCGTAGCTGTGTCCTTCAAGCTTGTCAAAGGACGTAATTTCCTTGTCCCCGCGCGAGATAATGCCCGAAAGGTTGTGCTGCACAACAGCCGCCACCGCGACAATGTCAAGCGGCTCGTCTGCCGTCAGCGCCGAAACCATTGTGTCCTGAAAGCTTATGCCGAACTGCGCCCCGCCCGACGCCACAAGCGCCTCGGCGCCGTCCTCCGGCGGCTGCTCAATCGTCACGTCAAGTCCCGCCTCTTCAAAATAGCCCAATTCAAGCGCCGCATAAAGCCCCGAATGGTTTGTGTTGGGCGTCCAGTCAAGAACGACAGTCACCGCCGTCAATTCCTCCTCGCTTTCCTGCTGTGTGCCGCAGCCCGCAAAGGAGAAAGCCAAAATCACACAAAGTATCAAGCTCAATATCTTTTTCATAAGTAATTCCTCATTTCTTTTCATATTTTTTCCACGGCATCGCACAGCGCCGAATTATCGAAACGAGCCTCATCAGCGCCAAGCTCAGCACGCTTATCACAATTATCACCGCGAACATCTTGTCAAACGCGAACGATTTTCGCACTCTCGTCATGTACACTCCAAGCCCCCGGCTTCCGCCGAGCCATTCCGCCACCACCGCGCCGACAACAGCGTAGCTTGTCGAAATCCGAAGCCCCGAAAAAAAGCTTTCCAAAGCAAAGGGGAGCTTCACGTCAAAGAGCACCTTCAAATATGACGCGTTCATTGAGCGGTACAGCCTCAACACTCCCGCGTCCGCGCTCTTTATCCCCGTCAAAAGCGCTACCAGCAGCGGGAAAAAGCACGCCAAAAACACAAGCAAAATCTTCGGTGCAATCCCAAAGCCGAACCACAAAACCAACAGCGGCGCAATCGCCACCGTCGGCACCGTCTGCGTTATCACCGCGAGCGGATATATCGCCCGATAAAGCGCGTCAAAGCGATCCATCGCCACCGCCAGCACAAACGAGCCCAAGAGCGCAAACCCCATCCCTATCCCCGCCTCAATGAGCGTCCACAAAAGGTGTGAGGCAAGTATTGCCCGCTCGTTAAAGAGCGCCAGCGCAACCTTCACCGGCGACGGAAGCATAAATTTCGGCACAATTCCCGAGATTGCAATCAACTCCCAAATCAGCACCAGCGCGAGCGCAAAGAGCGGCATATACAGCTTATTTATGATGCTTCGCCGTTTTTTCTTCAATTGACATTACTCCTCCCGACGGATTGTACCAAATCTTCACATAGGTCGAAACCTTAGGCGCGCCCTCACGCACGCATATCAGTTGACACTCCTTCACAATCTCCATCAACGTGTCATAATCGCCCTCAACCGTCGTCTCAAACGGACCGACAGAGGTGTTAAGCCCTTTTGATTTAATGTAAGCAATCACCTCATCGACAATTCTCACAACCTCTTTGTCTCCCTCAACCTGCGGCAACACCTGAATTGCCACACTTGCCTCCGGTCTTTCTTCCATAGCATATCCATCCTTTCAAAATAAAAATACGGTGCAGACATAATATCCGCACCGCAAAAACACCGCAAAAATATAATTTTTCGCCGCATTTTCCTACGCAGACATTACTCTGATCAGGTCAAAGGGTCGGCATAACTGCCTCTCAGCCTTTCGGCACCCCCAATGCATTATTATTTTACATTCTTCTTCCACATTTGTCAATGTTTTTTCAAGATTTTCTTTCCTCGTCCTCTTCTATCTCTTTCATATATCCCGCCGTAATAATGCCCGCCGGCAGCGCCACAATCGCGATTCCGAAAACAGAAGAAATCATCGTCACAAATCTTCCCACCGCCGAAACCGGGTAAATGTCGCCGTAGCCCACCGTCGTCAATGAAACCGTCGCCCAATAAACCGCGTCAAAAAAGCTGTCGAACGAATCCGGCTCCACATTGAAAATAACAAGCGCCGCAAACAAAATATACCCCAAAGCCAACACGCAAACCGCAATAAGCGAATCCTTTGACGATTGAAGCGTCTTTTTTATTATAAGTATGTTCTTTGAATATCTGAACGCCTTAAACGCCCGAAACACGCGCGCGGCGCGCAGCATCCTCACAAACTTAAGCAGCCTCAGTCCGCCGTTTACCGGCACAAACGTCGGCAAAATCGCCGCCAAATCGATAATCGCCATCAGCGAAAACGGGTATCTCACAAACGGCTTTATTCCCTTCTGCTTAAACTTATAATCCGCCGTCAAAAACCTGAGTATGTAATCGATTATAAATATTCCCGCCGTAATCTTATCTGTCAGCACAAAACACGCAATCTCTTCCTTCATCGCAAGCGGAATAATGCTTAATATAATCACCGCAATCATAAAATAATCATATATCCCGCTCCAAAAATTACTCCCGTCCGATTTTTCGATTATTTCAAAAATCTTTTTTCTCATTCATTCTTCCCTCCATAATGATTGCCGCCATGTTCCGCGGCAGTTTTTTAAATTATATCCTCCCCCACATACTTTTGTATCGCGACAGCTCTGCCCTTCACGC
Organism: Clostridia bacterium; assembly: GCA_021202495.1. Taxonomy (GTDB): domain Bacteria; phylum Bacillota; class Clostridia; order UMGS1883; family UMGS1883; genus JAJQCX01. The sequence continues at coordinate 4,536 of JAJQCX010000105.1, forward strand.
CAAGCTTGGCGTAAATGTTTGACAAATGAAATGTCACGCCCCGAAAACTATATATT
>JAJQCX010000040.1 GCA_021202495.1 Clostridia bacterium
AAGTAATATGAAACTGATTTTTTATAGGAAACGCCACAATTTCTGCGCTTCCGAAAAGGAGGGTACAGCGTGATTGAAATAAAAGAGCTTGAAAAATCCTTCGGCTCAACGAAGGCAGTTGACAAAATCTCTTTTAACGCCGAAAAAGGCGAAATATTGGGTTTCTTGGGTCCCAACGGAGCCGGCAAATCCACCACCATGAACATCATCACGGGCTACATATCGATGTCATCCGGCAGCGTCATCATCAACGGCTACGACATTTTGGACGAACCCATCAAGGCAAAGCGCTCAATCGGGTATCTCCCCGAGCAGCCGCCGCTTTACGTTGATATGACGGTTGCGGAATATCTTGATTTCGTCTACGAATTAAAAAAGGTCAAACTCAACATCTCAAAGCGCGACCATATTTTAGACGTCTGCGCCGCCGTCGGCATTGAGGACGTTTACAAGCGCCGCATCAAAAACCTTTCCAAGGGCTACAAGCAGCGCGTCGGTCTCGCGCAGGCGCTCATCGGCAAGCCCGAGGTTCTCATTTTGGACGAACCGACCGTCGGGCTTGACCCAAATCAGATTATTGAAATTAGAAACGTCATAAAAAGCCTCAAAAAAGAGCATACAATCATTTTGAGCGCCCACATTTTGCAGGAGGTCAGCGCCGTCTGCGACAGAGTTGTTATAATCAACAAGGGCAAAATCGCGGCAATTGACACTCCCGAAAACCTCGGCAGCCTTTTGAGCGACCATGTCTCCCTCACGGTTCGCATCGACAAGGGGCTCGACATGATGAAGGACGCTTTTTCCGCCATCGACGAGGTGACCGACGTCACCTACCTCGGCGAAGGGCGCTACACCGTCACCGCTTCAAGCGACGTTTCGGGCAAAATCGCCGTGCTCTGCGCAGAATCGGGCTGCCTTGTAACCGAGCTCAAAGCGGAAAAAATGTCGCTTGAAGACATTTTCGCGGCAATCACTCAGGATGAGGCACAGGAGATTGCGCATCCCGCCGAAGAAAATATTGAAACCGAGCAAATAACGGAAAACGACGCTCAAATTCAAAAAGAGGAGGAAAACACCGATGAAAGCAATTTATAACCGCGAACTTTCGGCATATTTCACCTCCCCTATCGGCTACGTTTTCGTCGGCGTATTCATGCTTCTCTCCGGTCTCTTTTTCGGGTATTACATGTTCCAGCTCATGCTCGGCGACGTAACGCTCATCCTTCCGATGTGCCTTATTATTCTCATTTTGCTTGCGCCCATTCTCACAATGCGCCTTTTGGCGGAAGAGCGCTCAAGCAAAACAGACCAGCTTCTTCTCACGGCTCCGATAAACGTTTCCTCCATCGTTTTGGGGAAATATTTTGCCGCATACACCGTCTTTCTTATCGCGTGCGCGACAACGCTCCCCTATCTTATCGTAGCCGCAATCTGCGGCGACGTCGCTTGGGGCGAGGTCATAGCGTCATATGTCGGCTTTCTCTTTATCGGCGCGCTCATTGTGGCAATAGGCATTTTTGTCTCATCTCTCACCGAGAGTCAAATCGTCGCCGCCGTCGTTACATACGGGCTTCTGCTCGCGCTCTTCTTCTCGAGCATGATTTCCATCGGCATCGACCTTTTCGACGAAATACTGCGCTATCTCAACATTTCCATCTGGTCAGACGACTTTTTCCGGGGCATCTTTTCTCCCTCCGGCATCATCTACTACACGGCTTTCACCGCGCTCTGTCTCTTTTTGACCATGCGCAAAATTGAAAGCCGCCGTTGGAAATAAGGAGGGATTGTAAAATGAAAAAAATAAATTTCAGAAAAATCAAATTCGGCGCGAACAATTCCATTGTCGTCGTCATTGCCGTCGTGCTGGCGGTGCTTCTTGTCATGGCGGCGTCCGCCGCCGAAACAAAGTTTCCGGCGCTCAAAATTGACGTCACCGACGACTCAATCACCAAAATAACCGACCAAACGAAAACCGTCCTTCGCGCTCTCGACGAAACAGATACGAAGATAAAACTTATCGCGCTTGAAGGCACCGGCGATTTAAATTCCGACGTGCGCGACGTTTTAAATCAATATGACGTTTTGAGCGACAACATCACCTTTGAAACTGAAAACTACGTCAAAAACGCCCTCATTTTGCAGACGTATTCCATCAGCTCCGACTATGCCGACAGCACCGTCATTGTTACAAACGAGGACGATTCAAAGTTCCGCGTCATATATTCCGCCCAAATGTGGCAGCAGGATTCGGAAAATTCATCGTCGTTCCTTCTTGAAACGTATGTCACCAACGCCATCGGCTATCTCATGAGCGACCGCATTATCAGCGTCGCCATGACAACAGGTCACAACGAAAGCGTCACCGACACATTTATCGACGAATTGACCGCCGAAAACATCAGCGTCACTCAAGTCGACCTTTCCACAAGCGGCATTTCCGAGGGATGCGACCTCTTGATGATTATTGCCCCCTACAGCGACTTTACGCAGTCTGAAATCGACGCTCTTGACACATATATGTCAGAGGGCGGCAACTGCCTCATCTCGCTTTGGGCAACGAGTGAGGGCGTCCTTCCGCGCCTTGAAGCATTCATGCAGGAATGGGGCATAACATACAATCACGACATCGTCCTCGAACAGGATATGCAGTATGTCATAAACAGCACCATTTTCTACGCGCAGACGACCGACAGCGAAATTTCACGCTCGATTTCGGGCAGCATCCTTGCCTATATGCCCGGCAGCCTCACCCTCTCCGAGGACGACGACGAGGAAGGTCTCTATCTCACAGAGCTTCTCACAACGACCTCGAGCGGCATTTCAATTCCGCTCAGCGAGGCGCAAAACCTCGACGCAAGCAGCGAATTTGACTCGGATGCATACATAATCGCCGCAATGGCGGAGCACGCGGTTGATAACAACCTTGAAAATCTGTCGCATCTCGTTGTCACCACCACACCCTACGTGTTCGGCGCCGACGGAGAGACGCTTCAGGAAAGCCGCTACGGAAACAAGGACTTTTTGCTCAATATGATAAACTACGTTACCGACAACGACGCCATCAGCGTATCGGTCAAAAAGACAAGAACCACCACGACGATAACTCTGCCGCAAAGTCAGCGCAGTATTCTTTCCATCGCGCTCTGCGTTGTCTTCCCGCTTGTTATCATCATTATCGGCATTGCCGTTTGGCTTAAGAGGAGACATCTGTAATGAACGTCAGAAAAATTATATTTCATGCGGTTATCGGAATTGTCATCATAGCGCTGCTTGTCGCCTTGATAAATTTTCTCAACGTACCGAGCGAGGAGGAAGAAATAGAGGCTGATGACAACATCGCCGTTTTCACCGCCGACAAAGACACTCTTCAATCAATCACAATCTCCACGGAAGATGAAACCTACACCATCTATCGCTCTGACGAAGCTTGGTTAATGGAAGGGCTTGAAGGCGTTTCGGTGCAGGAGAGCCTTGTCAATACTCTCGCAAACTCTCTTTCCGCCGTCACAGCCGCCATGCTCGTCGTACAAAACTCAAACGATGAGGATTTATATGCCTATGGGCTTGATTATCCCTCATGCACCGTTTCACTCACCTACGACGATCTTTCCGAGACGTTTTATGTCGGCTCAAGGAGCGGGGATTATTATTATTTCAGGCTCGCATCCTCCAACGACGTCTATTTTGTGCCCTATAACAAGCTCTACCTTTTGCAGAACGGACGCGCAAGCTTCCTCGACAAAACGGTTTGGAGCATCGACGAGGATGACGTCACATCCTTCTCCTTCTCCGGCATCACAATCGAACGCGACGGCGACGATTGGCGCGAAACAAAGCCCTACAACATAATCGCCGACTCGACCGACGTCGAGTCCGTTCTCGGCACTCTTGCGACAATCTCCGGCAGCGACGTATATTCAAAGGACGAAATAACCTTCAAGGCGACCGAAAAAATAACAGTCGTCACCTCCGACGGCGAAACTCACACGATGAGCCTGCAGGAAATGGACGACGACACATATCTTGCCTCGAACAACACTTCGGACTACATCTGCCGCGTCCCCGCCTCGTCGCTCACGTTCCTCGACTCAACGGGCTTTGATTTGATAAGCCCCTACGTCGCGCCGATTTCCATCACGGAAATTACGAGCATTGAATTTATCGCTCCCGACAAAACGGTTACCCTTTCGATTGAGGCTCCCTCCAGCGAAGCGCCCATCTTCTACAAAGACGGCGTCGAAGCCGACGAAACAAACTTCCGCGACTTCTACCTTGCGCTCATGGAGCTCACCTTTGACGAGGAGGGCGAAGGCAGCGGCAGCGCCGAGCGGACAATCATTTTCACAAAGGAAAACGGCGACGTTCAAAAGGTTGAATTTATCCCCGTTTCCGAATCCACCTACGCCGTCAGAATAAACGGCTCCGGTAATTTCTTAATAAAGAAAAAGGACGTAACCGACATATTCGGCTATCTCGACAACATTCAAACCGTAGGTTAATTTCCTCACTTTCTCAACCATGCGGACGGGGCTCATCCCCGCCCGCATTTTCACACTCTTCCCCAATCCCCCAC
>JAJQCX010000047.1 GCA_021202495.1 Clostridia bacterium
GTCCGCAATGCTTGTTACAATAGACGTAGGCAACACAAACATCGTCCTCGGCGTTTACGAAAAGGAAAAACTCTTAAAAAGCTTCCGCGTCACAACCGGCGGTGAAAAATCGCGCGACGAATACGGAATGCTTTTCGTTCAGCTCATGGACTATAATAAATTCAATATTGAAGATATTGACGACGTCATCATTTCAAGCGTCGTTCCGCCGGTGATGTATTCGCTTGAACGCGCGGTCAAAAAATATCTTGGGAAAGCTCCCATCTTAGTCACAAACGCCTCCGTTCCGGGGCTCAGCGTAAAATACGACAACCCCAAAGAGGTCGGCGCCGACAGGCTTGTCAACGCCGTCGCCGCTATTGAAAAATACAAATCCGACTGCATCGTCGTCGATTTCGGTACCGCGACAACCTTTTGCGCAATAAAGCAAAACGGCGACTATCTCGGCGGCGCAATCTGCCCCGGCATCAAGATTTCGCTCGATGCCCTCATCTCCCGTACAAGCAAGCTCCCCCGCATCGAACTTGCCCCCATCGGCAAGGTCATCGGCAAAACGACGGTTGAAAGCATGCAGTCGGGCATGCTCCACGGCTACGTCGGTCAGGTTGATTACATCGTCCGCCTCATGCGCGAGGAAATGGGTTCGCCCAACGCAAAAGTTATCGCCACCGGCGGTCTCTCCGGCATGATAAGCGAGGAATCGTCGACAATCGACCGCATCGAACCCAATCTCACGCTCGACGGACTGAGAATAATATACGAAAGATTGAAGGTGCAGCCGTGAACGAGGAAATTATTTATTCGTGCAAAGCGCCGAATGAGGCGACGAACAAAGAGGCGACAGTTTCATTTGCCGTCATCACAATTCTTGCGGCAATTCTTTTCGTCGCCGCCTCCCACGCGCCCTATTCCGGCATTCTCACTCTTGCCGTCCTCTTCTTTTTCGCAATCGGCATCTATTCCGTAATGAAACGCTCCGTTTTTGACATTACATACGTTCTCTATTCCGACCGCCTTGTCTACATGCGCCGCTACGGCACAGTCGTCAAGGAAAATGAGGTTTTCCCGTTCGACGAATCCGTTTTTGCGGACGGAAAAATTACCTTCCGCAGTAAAGATTACCCTTTCCACCCCGACAAAAAGCTGAAAGAACTTTTAAACATCATTTGATTTTGTGCAATTTTCAAAAATCCTCTTGTTTATTTTCGGCTTTTATGATAAAATACTTACAATAAATATTTTTGTGAAAGGATGAATTTCAATGAAACTTTTTATTGACACCGCCAACGTCGACGACATCAGAAAGGCGAACGACCTCGGCGTCATCTGCGGCGTTACGACAAATCCTTCGCTCATAGCGAAGGAAGGGCGCGACTTCAAAGAGGTTGTAACGGAAATAACCTCAATCGTTGACGGTCCCATCAGCGCGGAGGTTATCAGCCTCGAAGCCGAGGGCATGGTATCCGAGGCAAAGGAGCTTGCAAAGATACATAAGAACATCGTTGTTAAAATCCCCATGACGCTTGAAGGTCTCAAAGCTGTTAAGCAGCTCACGGCGCTCGGCATCAAGACGAACGTTACGCTCATCTTCTCGTCAGCTCAAGCTCTTCTTGCGGCGCGTGCCGGCGCGACATATGTTTCGCCCTTCTTGGGTCGTCTTGACGACATCGGCATGAACGGCATGAACCTTATTGAAGAAATTGTCGACATCTTCACAATGCACAACATCAAAACCGAGATTATCGCGGCTTCCATCCGTCACCCGATTCATGTCGTGGAAGCAGCGCGCATGGGCGCTCACATCGCAACCGTTCCCTACAAGGTTATCGTTCAAATGTCCAAGCATCCGCTTACCGACGCGGGCATCGAGCGTTTCCTCAAGGACTGGGAAGGCGTTCCGAAGAAGTAATTTTCGATAAAAAATATATTACATAGAAGGAGTAGGAGTAGAAATGGACAGTATTTTAAATTTATTCAGCCTTGAAGGCAAAGTTGCGCTCATCACAGGCGCTACCTACGGCATCGGCTACGGTATCGCACAGGCATTTGCGTCCGCAGGCGCAAAGATTGTTTACTGCGACATCAAGCAGGAACTCGTTGACAAGGGCGCCGCTTCTTATGCGGCCGACGGCATCGATGCTAAGGGCTACGTTTGCGACGTAACAAACGAAGCAATGGTCAACGACATGGTTAAAAAGATTGAAGAAGAAGTCGGCGTTATCGACATTCTTGTCAACAACGCGGGCATCATCAAGCGCATCCCCATGTGCGACATGACGGCGGAGCAGTTCCGTCAGGTTATCGACGTTGACTTAAACGCTCCCTTCATCGTAGCAAAAGCAGTTATCCCCGCAATGATTAAAAAGGGTCACGGCAAAATTATCAACATCTGCTCCATGATGAGCGAGCTCGGCCGTGAAACCGTTTCGGCATACGCTGCCGCAAAGGGCGGTCTCAAAATGCTCACAAGGAACATTTGCTCCGAATACGGCGAATACAACATTCAGTGCAACGGCATAGGACCCGGCTACATCGCAACTCCGCAGACAGCGCCGCTGCGTGAAACGCAGCCCGACGGATCGAGACATCCGTTCGATCAGTTCATTTGCAGCCGCACACCCGCAGGCCGTTGGCTCGACCCGTCGGAGCTCGGCGCACCCGCGCTCTTCCTCGCGTCCGACGCATCCAACGCCGTAAACGGTCACGTTCTCTATGTAGACGGCGGTATTTTGGCATATGTCGGAAAACAGCCCTCGTAAAAATGAAGGATACGCTTCGCATCTTACCATTATCCGTCGCTTGAAGTATCTTGATACGTCGGCGCTCCGGATAAAGGCAATCTGCTCGCGTCTCTTCCATTTTTACCAAAACAGATTACCGATTACTTAAAAACAATTCACCAAAACCCGCGCACCACGCGGGTTTTGACACAATATAAGGAGGAAATGATTTATGCATTGGACAAAAAAATGGCAGCTTCAGCAAATAGCTCACCAAATGGTTGACACATTAAACAGCAAGGGCTACATAACTCACTACGCCGAGGACGTTGAAGAAGCGAAAAAACTCGTTTTGGAAATAGTGCCCGAAGGCTCGTCCATCGCAATGGGCGGCAGCATCCTTTTGGGCGACATGGGGCTTGTCGACATCTTCCGCTCCGACAAATACCGCTTCTACGACCGCTACGCAACTCATTCCTATGAGGAGTGCTATCAGGTCTACCGCGAATCCATGATGGCGGACTGGCTTGTAACCGGCACAAACGCAATCACCCGCAACGGCGAAATCGTCAACACCGATTCCTCCGGCAACCGCGCCGGCGGCATCATCTTCGGACCCGACAAGGTTCTCATCGTCGTAGGCGCGAACAAGGTTGTCGACGACCTCCCCGCAGCGTTCAAGCGCATTAAAGAAATTGCGCCCATGAACGCAAAGCGCATAGGTCATCAAACCCCCTGCGCCATATCCGGCGTCTGTGAAAACTGCGAAAGCCCGCAGAGCATTTGCAATGCGACAAGCATCATCCACCACGGCAGAAAGCACCCCGGCAGATTTAACATAATCATGATCGCTGATGAAGTCGGATATTGATTTCATTACACCCCCGCCGCCGATTTTTCGGCGGCGTTTTCTTATCTTATTGATGCCACAAACGCGGCAAAAATTTTTCTGCTCGCCTCATCATTACGATACGAAAATTCCGGGTGCCACTGCACCGCCCAAACGAATCTTTTTTCCGGCAAATACACCGCCTCAACGAGCCCGTCCTCTGAATATGCCATCGCCTCAAGCTGCGGCGCAAGCGTCTTTACCGCCTGATGATGATAGCTGTTCACGCCCAAGCTTCGCTCGCGCAGCAGCTCAAAAAGCGGCGTCCCCGGTACAACGTCAACATAATGCGCCCTTCTGTCATAGGGCGGCGTCATGTGATGCTCAATTTTGCTCGCATATTCCGTCGGCAAATCCTGATAGAGCGTGCCCCCGAAATACGCGTTCAAAAACTGTATCCCGCGACATATCCCCAACACGCTCGCGTCCTTTTGAAGCGCATATTTTAAAAGCAAGCCTTCCATCGCGTCGCGCTCCGGGCACACAGCGCCGCACCTCTCCGACCTCTCCGCCCCGTAAAGCGCGGGCGACACATCATGCCCGCCCGTAAAAAGAAAACCGTCCGCCATGTTCGCAATCTCTTTGATCATCTTTTCATCCGCCGTCAAATGCAGCATAACAGGCAGCCCTCCCGCCTCTTCAATCCCTTTCATATATCCCGGCAGCATCCAATAAGACTCTCTTTCCTCATCCACAAGCGGCACAACGCCGATAACAGGTCTTTTCATAATTCTTTCCTCCAATGCAAAAAACGGCAAAGCGCAAAACCGCACCCTTGCCGTTTAAATTATATTTATTGTATCAAAAATCCACGCTCCCGTCAACCTTTTTCTCATTATTATACATCCCCTCCGATAATTTCACTCAACTTTTTGCGAAATTTTTTAAATAAGTGTAGAAATCCTTCTCCGAATATGATATTATAT
>JAJQCX010000142.1:0-4201 GCA_021202495.1 Clostridia bacterium
TTTGCAGGAGGTGGAAAAGCCGCAAATTTCAAAACCCGGTGATGCTGTTGTTAAAATTTCAATTACAACAATTTGCGGAAGTGACCTGCACTTAATTCACGGGCATATGAAATCAAACCCGCCTTATGTCCTCGGGCATGAGATGGTGGGTGTTGTGGAATCCGTGGGAGAGGGTGTAACCAAATTTAAGCCGGGAGACAGGGTGACGTGCCCTCCGGGAACTCACTGCGGATTTTGCGAAAACTGCAAAAAGGGCTGGTATGCGCACTGCCTGAACGGCGGACCGATGGGAAGCGGGCTTGGAACGGGCGGAACACATGCGGAATATATTTTAATTCCCTACGCGGATGAAAATTTGGTGCCTATTCCGGAAAGCGTGACGGATGAACAGGCGCTTTTGGCTACCGATATTTTTGCCACGGGCTACACCGCCGTGAGAGACTGCGAAATCAAACCGGGCGGAACGATTGTGATTATAGGCCCGGGACCGGTGGCGCTGGCGGCTGTGATTGCGTCAAAGCTCTTTAATCCCGCGAATATAATTATTGCCGGTCGCACACAGGAAAGGCTTGATAAGGCGCTGGAGCTGGGCGCAAATTATGCGGTGAACACTAAAAATGAGGATCTTGTCGCAAAGGTAATGGAAATTACAAACGGCAGAGGCGCGGACGGCGTTGTGGAAGCTGCGGGCGCTCAGAAAACCTTGGAGGACGGACTTCGCTGCCTGGGCGTACACGGCATTCTTTCGATGGTCGGCATTCCCGGAGATGCGTTGAAGGTTCCTTTCCAAGAGGTGTTTATGAGAAATCTGACCATTCGTTTCGGATTGGCGGATCTCAGCCTGAACGAATATATTTTGCAGCTGATAAAGGACGGTACGATAGATTTGACGCCGCTTATTACTCATCATTTTGATTTGGCGGATATTGAAACGGCGATAGATATGTTTGAAAATAAAAAGGACGGATCCATCAAAATGGCAATTCATCCGTAAGATTGTTGAGACGCTGAAATGGGCATATTGGGATATTATCTTATAATAATCAATGTCGTAGGCTTCGTTTTGCTTGCCGTAAACAGCCGCGTTCGCTCACGTGCGGCGGAAAAGCTTATCATGCTTGCGGCGCTTTTGGGCGGCTCATTCGGCGTTCTTGTTTCCGTATTTATCTTTGACAGGAAAGCCAATAAAGACAATATGCTGCTGCGCGTGTTCACAGTTTGCGTTTTGGTGATACAAATAGTTATTTCCCTCATCCTCCAAGGCTTTCACGGCGAGAAAATAAACCTCGCTTTTTGGGAATTTTTTGTGGAGCATAAGATTTTTTCGGGCTATCTTGCGGCAATCAATGCGGCGACATTTGCGGCGTTCGGGTTGGACAAAATGGCTGCTGTCGGAAAGCGTTCGCGGATTAAGATTGTCACTTTGTTGGGGCTGTGCTTTGTCGGCGGGTCGCTTGGCGGGATTTGCGCAATGCATTTGTTTCACCATAAGACAAATAAGAACCGAAACAATTTTTTTACCGTAGGAGTTCCGCTGATGCTTGTGATGCAAATTGTTGTTATATTTTATTTGATGAATATATAAAAAGATGCCTCATTGTCGGATTAAATTTCGACAATGAGGCGATTTTATGTTTTTATCTCACCTGTCCGGCACCTTCTATTACGTATTTATACGACGTTATTTCGCGCAAGCCCATCGGACCGCGGGCGTGGAGTTTTTGGGTGCTTATCCCCATTTCCGCGCCGAAGCCGAATTCGCCGCCGTCGGTGAAGCGGGTGGAGGCGTTGTGGTAGACCGCCGCAGAATTTACTTCACGGAGGAAACGGGCGGCGTTTTCCTTGTTTTCGGTGACAATCGTTTCGGAGTGATGGGTAGAATATTTTTCAATATGCGCTATCGCCTCGTCAACGTCCTTTACCACCTTTACCGAAAGAATTAGGTCGAGAAATTCCGTCGCGTAGTCCTCTTCTGTCGCAATGGAGGCTTTGCTCCAGATTTCGCGCGTTTTTTCGCAGCCCAAGATTTTGCAGCCCTTTTTGTCGAGCGCGTCGAGCGCGACCGGGAGAAAGCGCGACGCGATTTTTTCATGCACAAGCATGCTTTCGGCGGCGTTGCACACGCCGGTGCGCTGCGTTTTGGCGTTGATTATTATATTTGTCGCCATTTCAATATCGGCTGAGTCGTCAACATAAATGTGGCAATTGCCGGTACCGGTTTCTATCACGGGTACGGTGGCGTTGTTGACGACGCTCTTTATCAGTCCCGCCCCGCCGCGCGGAATGAGAAGGTCGAGATATTGATTGAGCTTCATCATTTTGTTTGCGCTCTCGCGGGTTGTGTCCTCAACGAGCATAACCGCGTCGGGTGAAATTGCCGTGCCCGAAAGCGCGTCTTTCATTGCCGCGACGATTGCCGCATTGGAATAAAACGCGTCGCTGCCTCCGCGAAGAAGAGCGGAGCTGCCCGCCTTGAGGCAGAGCGCCGCCGCGTCCGCGGTGACGTTGGGGCGCGCTTCGTATATGATGCCGATAACGCCCATCGGAACGCGGATTTTTTTAATTATAAGCCCGTTGGGACGCGTCCATTCTTCCATCGTTTCGCCTAAGGGGTCGGGGAGATTTGCGACGCTTTCAATGGCGTCCGCCATGGCGAAAACGCGCGCGTTGTCAAGACGAAGACGGTCGATGAGCGAACTTTTCATGCCTTTTTCACAGGCTCTCGCAACGTCCTTTTCGTTGGCGGCGCAAATGTCGCCTGCGGCATTGCGGATAAAACCTGCCATGCGCAAAAGTGCGGCGTTCTTTTCGTCTTTTGACGCCAGGGCGACTGTTTTTGAAGCGTCCTTGGCTTTTTTGCGGATGTTTCAACGTCTGTCATAGCTTACCTCCGAATATTGTACCAATATTTTCTTCGTCGAATATGTCATATATTTTTCTCGGGTCGGACGATGAGCATACGATTGTTTTGATATTTTCCTCCGCCGCAATCTGCGCGGCGTCGAGCTTTGTTATCATGCCGCCGCTGCCCTGTCTGCTGCCCGCGCCGCCGGCAAGAGAGCGTATTTCGGGCGTTATTTCGTCGACCTCGCCTATGAGCCTCGCGTCGGAATTTTTATGCGGATCCTTGTCAAAAAGCCCTTCTATGTCGGACAAAATGACGAGAAGCTGCGCATTTGCGAGAACCGCGACGTATGCCGAAAGAGTGTCGTTGTCACCAAATTCAATTTCCTCGGTCGCAACGGCGTCGTTTTCGTTGACGATGGGCACCGCGCCGAGCTCCAACAGGCGGTGAAGAATGTTTTTCGCGTTTTCGCGCCGCTCGGCAATGTCAACCGCGTCCTTTGTCAAAAGCACTTGCGCCGTCGTGTGACCGTATTCCGAAAAGAGCTTGTCGTAGAGATACATCAGCTCGCACTGTCCGACCGCCGCGGCAGCCTGCTTTGACGGCATATAGTGCGGCCGCTCGGCAAATCCCAACTTTCCCACATCGACGCCTATTGCGCCCGAGGAAACAAGCGTCACTTCAAGTCCGCGGTTTTTCAAATCGGAAATCACGCGAATTAAAAGGTCAATTTTATTTATATTAAGTTTTCCGTTAGGGTATGTTATCGACGAGGTGCCGACCTTGAAAACCACCCTTTTTATGTCTTTTAAACCGCTTCGCAGCGACATATGATTACCTCTTTTCTTAAAAGTTCAGCCGCGATGCTGCTGAACACGGGGACTTTCCCGTAAACATTTTTAATCGGTGCCGAACAATCTGTCTCCCGCGTCGCCAAGTCCCGGCAAAATGTAGCCGTATTCGTTAAGCCTGTCGTCCAAAACGCCGAGATAAATCTGAACGTCCGGGTGCTCGCGGTGAACGCGCTCGATGCCCTCGTTTACGCCGACGATGCTCAAAAGCTTGATGTGCTTTGCACCTGTATTTTCCTTAATCATGGATATTGCCGCGCTGCAGCTGCCACCGGTCGCAAGCATGGGGTCAAGCACAAAAACAGTGCGGTCGGGCGTGTCGTGCGGCATATTGAAATAATATTTTTCGGGCTCCAATGTGACATGGTTGCGCGCAAGACCGACGTGTCCTACCTTGGCGTTGGGAAGAAACTTTAACGCGCCCTCGACCATGCCGAGCCCGGCGCGCAAAATGGGCACCAAAACGGGCTTTTGCGTTTTCACCATGCCGAAAGTCGCCTTCATG
>JAJQCX010000142.1:4211-4533 GCA_021202495.1 Clostridia bacterium
TTTATTTTCAGTTTTGACGCTGCTGAACTGGGGGATTTTGAGGTTATGTTTTATAAGAGCGGCGGTCAGCGGCAGGTCGCGCGTCGCCTCGTAGCAGATGAGCATTGCGATTTCGCTCACAAGCTCGCGAAAAACCTTGCCGTTGGTGTCCTTATCACGCAAAATGGCAAGCTTGTGCGAGATAAGCGGGTGATTCATGATGTAAACATTTTCCATAAAGATTTCCTTCCTTTCGCCAAAATATTTTATTTAATTATATCTTTCAATATCTATTTTGTCAAGATTAAGACAAAAATCGAATGTCGTCGAGCATACGGGAGAG
>JAJQCX010000017.1 GCA_021202495.1 Clostridia bacterium
CGCCCGTACAATGGTAATTGCAACAGAGTGGGAAAAACGTTTAAGAGCGAAGGACGTTAGAGTTTAATTGTCGAAGGAAACGCTGATTAATTATGGCGCGTATATTGCGCAGTCGGATTTTTCGTCAGATTGTGCAAAAATTTCGAGTTAATACTTTGTGTATTAACGAGGAATTTTTGTATGGAATGACGGAAAATACGCAAGCAAGATGCGTGTCAAGCCGTTAGGCGTTAATTAGTCAGCGGTTCCTTAGGGACGTTAAAAATATGAGAGAGAATGAAAGGGTGTTTGACTATGGCAATGGATTTCATCAAGGAAAAAGCGGAATTTGACCTTATCGGGTTTGGCGAGGTAATGCTTCGTCTGTCGCCGCCGAACAAGGAGAAGATTTCACAGAGCGAAACGTTTGAAAAGAACGCGGGCGGAAGCGAGCTTAACGTTGCGTCGGGCGCGGCAATGCTCGGCATTCGTTCGGCGGTTGTGACAAAGCTTCCGAAAAACAAAATGGGTCATTTTGTTTCGCGCCGCATTCGCTACGGCAATGTCAGTGACGACTATGTTATTTGGGACTATTCCGACGCGAGAAGGCTCGGAATTTACTACTACGAGAGCGGCGTATATCCGAGAAAATCGGCTGTTGTTTACGACAGAAAGAACGCTTCGGTATGCTCTTTGAAGCTTTCTGAAATTCCGGACGACATTTATGATAAGACGCGCGTTTTCCACATCAGCTCCATTTCGTTGGCACTCGATTTGAACTTGCGCGAGACGGCGTTTGCGATGATAAAGCTGATGAAGGCGCACGGCGTGGCGATAAGCTTTGACGTGAATTACCGCGCGGCGCTCTGGAGCGAAGAAGAGGCAAGGGACGTTGTTGAAAAAATCCTTCCGATGGTCGACATCCTCTTTGTGTCCGAAGAGACGAGCCGCCGTATGCTGCAGAGAACGGGCACGCTTGATGAGATAATGAAGGGCTATGCCGATACATACGGCTGCAAGATTGTGGCGACGACGCGCCGCGACGTTGTGAGCCCGACGAGGCACAATTTCGGCTCGAGAATATATTGCGACGGAAAGTATTACGAAGAGCCGCACTATATGAATATTGAGGTTATCGACCGCATAGGTTCGGGCGACGCGTATGTTGCGGGCGTACTCTACGGCATTTTGGCGGAAGGAAACATTGAACGCGCAATGGCGTTCGGAAACGCGCTTTCGGCGGTTAAGAACACGGTTCCCGGCGATATGTCGGCGTCGAGCTTGGAGGAAATTGAGACGATTATCAAGGCGCACAACGCGACGGGACACCAAGACGAAATGACAAGATAAATATGACTTAATGATTTCGGGAGCAGCGGAATTGCTGCTCCCGAAAAATTTTATGAGGAAGATTTATAAATCGGAAATACAGTGTAAATTGGCGTGTTTTTCGCAAAAAAGGGATTGCTATTTTTGAGCGGTTATGTTATACTTAATTCAATATGAGTTCATAAAAAAGGGAGGAAAAATGAATGAAATTTAAAAGGATTATTGCGATCATGGTATGTGCGGCGCTTTTGGCGGGGGCGGTTCCCGCTTTTGCTGCGGATGACGATGTGAAAATCGTGATAGGCGGGCAGGAGATGGCGTTTTCGTCGGAGCCGTGCAGCGTTGAGGGAAGAACGATGGTTCCTGCGGAGGAGTTTTTTGCGGCGCTCGGCGCGGAATACACCTATGACGAAGCGGCGGGTGAGGTAATTGTTGTGAAGGATGATGTTACGCTTGTCATGGCGCTTGATGAAACCGTTATGGAGCGCAACGGCTTTGAAATGGGGCTCGACGCGGGGGCTCAGTTAATTGACGGCGAGGTATACGTTCCGCTGCGCGCCGTTGCCGAAGCTTTGGGACAAACCGTTTCGTGGGATGCGAGAAGCGGCGACATTGTGATAACATCGTATGAAACCGAAAACGGCGAATATGAGACGGATCCCATGCATAAAGCGTATTTTACGATAGCGTCACAAGAAGGACAGCTTTTGACCTCGGACGACGGGCTTAAGATGGAGGACGACAACGGAAGCGACAATCAGATTTGGTTGCTTTTGTCGCAGGGCGGAGGATATTACACGCTGACAAACAAGGGCGACGGAAAATCGCCGGATGTGCCGTCATATAATACCGATGAGGGCGTCGGAATTATTACATATTCGGTGACGGGCGGCGACAATCAGATTTTCCTCTTTGACGAAAACGAGGACGGAACATATACGTTAATTGCGAAGCATTCTTCGCTTGCGCTGACGATTGGCGAGGATGGAGGGTTGACGCAGGAGGCATTGACTTCTTCATCGTATTCGCAGAGGTTTACGCTCACATTTATTGAGACGAGCGACACAATGACGATGGGCGTGGCGGTGCAGGCATTTATGAGCCGCGACGACGACAAGGTGAACAACATTAAGGTGCAGTGGAATGAGATAAGCGGAGCCGACCGTTACGACGTTTTCAGAAGTGTTGACGGGGGAGAATATACTTATCTTGCGTCGCTGACGGGCGTTATGTATGACGATTACGGCTTGAACGTGGGTTCGAGTTATAGATATAAGGTTAGAGCGATTTCGGGCGGGAGCCTTTTGGACGAGCGAGAGTCGGAGGAGTGCGTGCCCTACGACAAGCCCGATGTGGAGCTGAGCAGATGCAGCAATCTTGTGCCCGAGGGAATAACAAAGCCCAATACGTTCTACATTGACGGGGTTTATTACCGTTTTTCGGCGCGTGACAGGACGGACGGAGGCTACGGCTTCGGGCAGCTCATTATGACGACGTCGACCGACGACATTACATACGGCAACGAGACCGAGGTTTTGAACGTGCAGGACATTTTGTCGCATGAGACGTGCTTGGAATTTGAGGACTGCAAATTTGAGAGCAACAATTATTTGTATAATGAAGAAACGGGAATGTTCTATTGGTGGGCGCATTTTGAACAGTCGAGCGGCTACGGCACGGCGCGCGTGGCGGTTGCCTACGGCAAGCCCGGCGAGCGTTGGACGTTTGGCGGAGCGTTCAGACCCGACGGCGACGATTCGCGCGACATGAACATCTTTGTCGACGATGACAATAAGGCGTATCTCATTGCGGCTATCAACGTAAATGCAGACCTTGCGCTTTACAAGCTGACGGACGACTGGACGGACGTTGAGAAAAAGCTTTGCATTGTGAATTATTCGAGCTATCGCGAGCTGCCGAGCATTTTGAAGAAGGACGGAATATATTATCTGTTCTCATCCGGCACGGCGGGGTGGTACCCGACGCAGGGAATGTACAACGTGGCGACCAATATTGAAGGTCCGTGGTCGGAGCTTAGAAGTTTGGGCAACAGGACGACGTTCTCCGCGCAGTCGGGCTCGGTGAGCCGACTTGTTGAGGGCGGAGATAACGCGGTGATGAACGCTTACAGGTGGATGTGGTACTGGGACGGCTCGGATAACAGGGTTTATCAAAACAGAATGCTGCCGATAAGCGTTGACAACGGATACGCGTTCTACGATTTTTACGACGAGCTTTTGTATAATGTTGAAAACGACGTTTTAATTCCCGTGCAGCAGGGGCGGCTGCTCTCGCAGTCGAAGCCCGTGACGGCGAGCGGCAATCCGCAGGACGCGTCGTATGTGAACGACGGGGATTATCAGACGTATTGGGAAGACGATTTCAACTGGCCCGACACGATAACGATTGACCTTGAGGACGAATATGATTTGAGCGAAATACAAATTTCGTGGTACATCAGAAACGGCAGTGAGGCGTATTATCACTATATTGTCGAGGGAAGCGTTGACGGCGAAAATTACGAGTTATTGCTCGACCGATCGGAGGGCTACACGGAATACGGCTTTACGGCGAACGACCTTTACGGCAGCGCGCGGTATGTGCGGCTGACGATGATAGACGCGGTTGTGCGCGGAACGGATGAAAACACATACAGCCCGAGAATTTATGAAATAAAGGTATTCGGAGAATAAAATCAAGCGCCCGCAGTCGGTAAGGCTGCGGGCGTTGCTGCTATTTCAGATTTTCAATCAATTCGGCGTTTTGTTCCAAGAGGACGCCGAAGCCGTGGGTTTTGAGTGCGGAGAGGAGAGACGTGGCACAGAGGGCTGCCATGGTTATGCCGACTATGGCGGCTCTTGTTATATTCGTAATTATTTCCGTTTGAGAGAGGAGAAGAAAGCCGCAGATAAGTATTGCGGCGATTTTGACAAGCGTGATAATGACGGCAAAGTGTTTGATTTGAGATGCGATTTTGCGGGACATGACAAATTCCTCCGTTTGGTTTCAAATTATATAATATTGACATCGTCAATACAGCTTTCAAGAAGTATGTTTATAAGCTCGTTTCTGGAACGATTGCTTTCGGCGGATAATTTGTCGATTTTTCCTAGCGTACCTTCTTTAATACGGACGGATATGATTTTGTAGCCGTCGTTGCCTTTCTTGTTTATGCGAATAATTCTGTCCGACAAATTTCTGACCTCTGAGTAAATTATAAGAC
>JAJQCX010000138.1 GCA_021202495.1 Clostridia bacterium
GTTCTGCGGAAGTATAGTATAATTGGTTTTCGTCAAATCTATCGTCGCGGTGTTTTTGAAGGATTTGAAATTATTAAGTGTAATTTTAGTAAGCATAATCATTCCTCCGTAATATAATTATTATAACACCTATATTTATATTATGCAAGTATTTTACGATAGATTTGTGATTATCCGTAAAAAAATTACGACTGTTTTAATGAGCATAATACCCTTTCTATTCGCAAATTTCCCCCGTCAACTTCCCGTCCTCATACCCAATTATCCGCACCTCGCGCGTCTCCCCCTCCAAATCGCCCTCGCAATTTACGAATACTCTCAAATAATTTTTTGTCAATCCCTCGTTTTGTCCGTCCTTCTTTTTTTCAAAAAGCACCTCGGCACATTTTCCGATAAAGCTTTCTTCAAATTTCTCTTTTTCTTCCTCCGCGATTTTTCCGAGCGCCGATGCTCTCGCCTCGCGTATGCTCATCGGCAGCTGCTCCATCTGCGCCGCCGCCGTGCCCTTGCGTTCGGAATACGGGAAAACGTGTACTTTCGCAAAGCCCGCCTCGCGCACAAAATTCTTTGTTTCCGCAAAATTTTCCTCCGTTTCGCCGGGGAAGCCCTCTATAATGTCCGTCGTTATCGCCGCGTCCGGCATCGCGCGTCTTATCCGCTCCAATACCTCCAAATAAAATTGCGGCGTGTATTTCCTGTTCATCGCCTTCAACACCTGTGCGCTCCCGCTTTGGAGCGAAATGTGAAAATGCGGGCAAACCTTCCTTTGCGCCGCAAGCCGCTCCACAAAATCCTCCGTAAAAGCCCGCGGGTCAATTGACGACAATCTCACCCGCTCTATTCCGCGAACCGCGCAGACCTTCTCCACAATGTCAATCAGAGAGCATCCCCCGCCGTCCTTGCCGTAAAAGCTCACGGAAATTCCCGTCAAAACGACTTCTTTATATCCCAGTCCCGCCAGCCTTTCCGCCTCCGCCAAAATACTTGCCGCACTTCGCGAGCGCACGGGGCCTCTTGCGTAGGGAATAATGCAGTATGAACAAAAATTGTCGCACCCGTCCTCAATCTTTATGTATGCCCGCGTCCGCTCCGTCACACTCTCCGCTTCAAGCTCCTCATACGCCTTTTCCTTCATTATGTCAACATATGCGTCAACGTCCTCGCCCCGCATTGCCATCTGTGTCAATTCGACAATCCTCGAGCGCTGCGCCGTCCCGATGCACAAATCGACCTCTTCCATGCTCTTAACCTTTTCATAGCTTATCTGCGCATAGCACCCCGTCGCCACAACGACCGCGTTCGGGTTTTTCTGCTTTGCCCGCCTTATCATCTGCCGACTTTTCCTATCGCCCAAATTCGTCACCGAACACGTATTTATCACATAAATGTCGCACACCTCGTCAAACGGTGCAATCTCAAAGCCCGCCTTGCGAAATAACGCCGCATAAGCGTCAGTTTCATATCTATTCACCTTGCACCCGAGCGCTGACAGCCCGACCTTCTTTTTCTCCATAAATCTCACCTGTTATTTATTCTAAAATCGTACTCCAATTTTCAGCATTATACGCGTCAAAGCACATCTTCACCTGTTCAAAAGTCGTCTTCTCTTCCGCAAGCGGCGGCAAATTGTCAAGCGCGAAATATCCCGTTTCCGTCGTTTCGATGTTTTTCTCAAACTTTCCGCCCAGCGCGCTGCACATCACAAATATTTTGCATATCTTATACGCGTATATCGGTCTGTTGTGGCGGTCACGATCTTCTATCGCTATCACAAAGTCGAGCTTCACGTCAAGCCCCGCCTCTTCCTTTACCTCTTTGATTGCATTTTCTCCCACCGAGAGCCCCGCGTCAACCCAGCCGCCCGGCAGCGACCACAACCCGTCGCTCTCACGCACGAGCAATATTTTGCCCTCTTCAAAGACCGCCGCCCGACTGTCGAGCTTCGGCGTCTGATAGCCCACTTCGCAGCAAAACAAATCCTTCACCTTTTCAAGCGGTATATCACTCTTAAAGCTTATCATTTCCGCCGCAATTTCTCTTATTCTTTCATATCTTTCCGCGTCGTACTTGTCCTTCGTGTAAAAAAGCCCGCTCTGTGCCAAAGCCTGCAGCTCCACCGCCCACTTCAGCCAAATCTCGTTTTTATCCATTCTCCCGCCTCCCCAAAAACATTATAAATAATCATAGCATATTTGCTCCACCGTTTCAACCCCTTCCCCCGCAAAAAAATCCTTCTCCCACTCTCTAATTATAATCCCTTTCCACTTCCAATCCCCCGCCATCCAATCAACTCAAATTCCGCTCTGCGGAATTTGCACCTCAACTCCACACTTCACACTCCAAACTCCACACTAAAAAAGCGGCTTCCGCCGCTTTTTTAGTTTATAGGAATTAATACATTCCGCCGTTCATCTGTGCCGCCTGAGCCGCAGCCGCTGCCGCAGCGTCAGCCGCTTTATCCGGTTTTTCCGCAACAACGCTCTCCGTTGTGAGTACCATTGCTGCCACGCTTGCCGCGTTCTGCAGTGCGCTTCTCGTCACCTTCGCGGGGTCAACAATGCCGTCGTCTATCATATTTACATATTCGCCCGTCAACGCGTTATATCCGACGCCCGCCTCGGCATTCTTAACAGCCTCAACGACAACCGCGCCTTCAACGCCCGCGTTCGCGCATATCTGCTTAAGCGGCTCTTCCAACGCTTTGAGCACAATCTTTGCGCCCGTCTTTTCGTCGCCCTCAAGCGTCTCAACAAGCTCCGCAATCTTCTTTGTAGCGTGGATGTACGCCGTACCGCCGCCTGCTACAACGCCTTCCTCAACGGCAGCTCTCGTCGCCGCAAGCGCGTCCTCGATTCGAAGCTTCATTTCCTTCATTTCGGTCTCGGTCGCCGCGCCTACCTTGATAACAGCAACGCCGCCGACTAATTTCGCCAGTCTCTCCTGCAGCTTCTCCTTGTCAAATTCGCTTGTCGATGCGTCATATTCGCGTCTGATCTGAGCAACTCTGTCCTTAACCTCTTCCGCGCTGCCGTAACCGTCAACGATAACGGTGTTTTCCTTGTTCACCTTTACCTGATGCGCACGTCCGAGCTGATCGAATGTGGCTTCCTTCAATTCAAGCCCGAGTTCCTCGGAAATAACCGTGCCGCCCGTCAGAATTGCAATATCCTTCAGCATTTCCTTTCTTCTGTCGCCAAAGCCCGGCGCCTTTACGCCAACACATACGAATGTTCCGCGCAGCTTGTTCACAACAAGCGTCGTCAGAGCCTCGCCCTCGATGTCCTCTGCAATTATGAGCAGCTTCGCGCCCTGCTGAACAACCTGTTCGAGAAGCGGAAGTATCTCCTGAATATTCGAAATCTTCTTATCCGTAATGAGAATGAAGGGATCATCCAAAACCGCTTCCATCTTATCGGTGTCCGTAACCATATAGGGCGAAAGGTAGCCGCGATCAAACTGCATGCCCTTTACAACCTCTTTTTCGGTCTTTGATGTCTTCGACTCTTCAACCGTGATTACGCCGTCCTCGGAAACCTCTTCCATAGCGTCCGCAATAAGCTCGCCAATCTGCTCATCGGCCGCGCTGATGGAGGCAACTCTTGCGATGTCCTTCTTGCCCTTAACCTTCTCGCTGTCCTCCTTGATGCTCTCAATGCACAAATCAACAGCCTTCTGAATGCCCTTCTTGACAATCATCGGGTTTGCGCCCGCCGCAACGTTCTTCAAGCCCTCTCTTACAAGCGCCTGCGCCAACAGCGTAGCCGTCGTCGTGCCGTCGCCCGCAATGTCGTTCGTCTTCGACGCAACCTCTTTTATAAGCTGAGCGCCCATGTTTTCATACGGGTCTTCAAGCTCAATTTCCTTTGCAATAGTAACACCGTCGTTCGTTATGAGCGGCGTACCGTACTTTTTGTCCAAAACAACGTTTCTGCCCTTGGGGCCGAGCGTCACCTTCACAGTGTCCGCAAGCTGATTTACGCCTCTTTCAAGCGCCTTTCTTGCGTCCTCGCCAAAAAGAATTTCCTTTGCCATAAAACACACAACTCCTTTTCAATCAATGATTCCTTAGTCAAGCTTAGCCAAAATGTCGCTCTGCTTAACAATCTTATACTCCGTACCGTCAAGCTTTACCTCTGTGCCCGCGTACTGCGAGAGAATAACCTTGTCGCCGACAGCGACTTCCATAACAATTTCCTTTCCGTCAACAACACCGCCGGGACCTACTGCGACAACCTCCGCGTACTGCGGCTTTTCCTTTGCGCTGCCCGTAAGAACGATGCCGCTCTTTGTCGTGCTTTCCTCTGCCTCGACAGCCTTGACAACAACTCTGTCCGCCAATGGTTTGATAGTCATAATATTACCTCCATAAATTTATTAACTGTTTCATTTGTTAGCACTCACGCCGTTTGAGTGCTAACAAGATAGATAATACCACAATATTTATATTTTTCAACTCTGATTTTTTAAACAAAACACCCATTTTTCTCT
>JAJQCX010000093.1 GCA_021202495.1 Clostridia bacterium
TATTTTTGACGGTATTTTATACACTTTTCAATAAAAATATACCATGAAATTTCACACTTGTCAATGTTTTGAGGGCAAAGTAAATTTTAATTTCCCGCAGTATCGGGATTTTTATTTTCGAGAAAGCATGAAATGAGGTCGGTGAGGATGGCGATTTCCTTTTCGGTGAGGTTGTCGACCGAAATTGTCGCGCCGTGTTCCATGCCGAGGAGGTAGTCGGTTGAGACGTTAAAGGTTTTGGCAAGCTCGATGATGTAGGTTGTGGAGGGGATTGTCAAGCCCATTTCCCAGCTGTTTATGCTGGAGCGGGTGAGCCCCATTTTGCGCGCAAGCTCGGATTGGGTTATGCCGGACTGCTCACGCAGGGTTTTAATCTTGTCGGCGAGTAAAAATAAGCCTTTGTGCATTGAAAAGACTCCGTTTCATTGATTATTTTTTTGTTCAGCCGCGGAGCGGCTGAACATGGGGAGAACGCTGTGGTACATAGCCGCATTTAAAAGTTTATGCTGCGATGATAAATAGAAACGAACGCGCTGCGGCGCGGGCGGGGACGAGCCCCGCCCCTACGACCGACACAGTGAAAAAATCACATAAAAATGGTTTATTTTTAATTGAACGGTAGACCGCGGCGGGGGATAAACCCCCGCCCTACGACGGAGACAGTGGGAAACCCGCATAAGGCGGGCTGGTTTTTGGTTGGGCGGCAGAGTGCGGCGGGAACGTTTCCCTCTGTAAATATTGGTTGTGCCTTATATTGGGGGCACAATTTTATTTTGCGCTAATCAATGAGATAATTCACTATCAAAATGATATTTTGACTTGACAAGATAGGCGGGAAATGGTAGAATTACTTGTGTAAAGAAGAGGAAAAATGAGAGCCCGGATAAAAAAGGGTTGCAATTTTTTCGCTGATATGCTAAGATAATTTTGCGACATAGTTTCATATATTTTTTCCGCAGAGAAAAGAGCGGACAGATGTGTTTTTGCCTATGGTAAAAGCGCAGCTCTTTTTCAATGCATCTGTTTGCGTGTCTGTTTTTTTGCGGATAAGTGAAAGATTATGAAATTGTGTCGCAGCAATGGAGCAGCGTTTTTCGGTGCGTTGCTTCGTGCGGCGCACTTTTTTAGTTTACCGAAAAAAATAAAATTCGGGAGGAAAAGCAGATGGTAAAGATGAGAAAGGTATTGGCGGCTGTTCTTTGCGCGGTAATGATTGCGGCGGTGATGCCGGCAATCGGCGCGGGAGCGGCGACGATGACAAAGCCGAGCGTCGGCGACGGAAGTGAGGAAAGTCCTTATGAGATAGGTACGGCGGCGGAGCTATTGTGGTTTGCAAATAGGGTAAACAATTATCTTGAAACGTCGCTGTGGGCGGTTCTTACGGCGGATGTTGCGGTAAATCCGGGCACGTTTAACAGCAGCGGGTCGTACACGGCTTATGCGTCGGAGAGCGTTACGGAGTGGACGCCAATCGGCAGTGAAAGCTATCCCTACACGGGAACGTTTGACGGGCAAAGCCATACGATAAGCGGTCTTTATTTTAAAAATGAGGAAATCAGTAACGTGGGATTATTCGGCTGTATTGAAAATGCGACAATCAAAAACGTCAATGTAGCCAATTCTTATCTTCGCGGTGACTGGTACGTGGGAGGAATCGTGGGAAGCGTATGGGGTTATTCGGAAAATGAGGACGAATGCGCAAAAATCATAAATTGCGGTAACTCCGCTGCGATAAAGGGATATTGGAATGTAGGCGGCATAGCGGGTTATTCAGACGGAATAATTGAGGAATGTGTCAATTACGGAAGCATAATCTCCGACGAAGGGGTTGCCGGTATTGTGTGTACCTCCAATGGCATTGTAAACAATTGCTATAATGCTGGAACAGTGACAAATGATTGTGTGAATCAGGCCGGTGGTATAGCTGTTTATGGAAATAAAGTAACCAATTGCTATAATATCGGTATAGTATCAGCGGAATGGGGGTCTGTATCAAGCATAAGTGTAGACGGAAATGTTGTGAATTGCTACTACTTGAAAAACACTGCTTTCGGTGAATATATCGCAAATGACGGAAAGGATTACGGAACGTCGGTAACTGCCGAAATGCTTGCGAGCGGCGAGGTTGCTTACCTTTTGCAGCAGGGGCAGGAGGAGCAGGACACAATTATTTGGGGACAGGAAATAGGCAGCGAGGATTATCCCTCGTTATATTCGAGAGCGGTGTTCTACAATTCCGACGACGATACATATTACAATCTTTCAAGCATAGCATTTGAAAATACTTCGCTGACGCTTACGGTCGGCGATAGCGCGGAGCTCGGCGTGTTGCTTTCGCCGTCGAGCGTGCAGACATCTGCAATTAAGTGGAGCAGCTCAAACTCTTTTGTGGCGAGCGTTACATCGAGCGGTACGGTAAGAGCTGTCGGCGCGGGTTATGCTGTCATTACGGCGGCTGCCGGAGGATTGACAGCGTACTGCCTTGTGACGGTGACGGAGAAAACGGTAAACGTTATAGGCGTGGCGCTCGATAAAACGTCGCTGACGCTTGAGGCGGGAGAAACGGCGCAGCTTACGGCGGAGGTTTTCCCCGAAGAGGCGACGAATACGAGTGTGACGTGGGAAAGCAGCGATGAACGAGTGGCGACGGTTGCGGACGGAGTTGTGACGGCGGTTGCGGGAGGCAGCGCGGTGATAACCGTTACAACATCGGACGGAGGATATGCGGCACAGTGCAGCGTTACGGTGACGGAAGAGGAAGCAGAGAAGGCGGATATCAGTGTGGGCAGCGTCACGGCGAGAGCGGGCGACGAGGTAACGGTGCCGATAGAAATTGAAAACAATCCGGGAATTGCGGGATTTAACTTTGTGATAGATTATGACAATACGCTTTTAACGCCTGTTTCGATTTCGCTCGGTTCGGACTTGACGATAGGCACGCTGACGAGCAACATTCAGCAGGGCGGCGACATGACACAATATGAATATGTCACGGCGCTGTGGTACAATCCGTCGAATTTTACGAATGACGGTGAGATACTTTTGGTAACGTTCGCAGTTGCGGACGATGCGGAGGAAGGCGACATACCGATAAGCCTGAGCTATGAGGTTGGCGATGTGACAAATCAGGTCTACGACAACATCGGGCTCAATATTACAAACGGCAAGGTGAGCGTGACAAGCACGGTGACCGGTGACGTTTACGGCGACGGCGAGGTAAACACAAAGGACGTTGTGCGGCTCAGTCAGTACCTTTCCAAATGGAATGTGGAGTTGAGTGCGGCGGAAATAAAAGCGGCGGATATTGTGAGCGACGGAGAAGTGAACACGAAGGACATTGTAAAGCTCAGTCAGTATCTTTCCAAATGGAACGTTGAGATGCAAAGTATGTCGCTGATGGGTATGAATCTATTTGAGAGTGGCACGCTTGCCTTTGAGGTCGGAAGCGTTGAGGCTGCGGCGGGAGAATATGTCGATGTGCCGGTTTACATAACGGAAAACGGCGGCGTGGCGGGGTTTAACGTGCAGTTAAATTACGACAACACACTTTTAACGCCCGTTTCGATAACGCAGGGCGAGGCGCTCGGCGTGGGCTCGATAACGAGCAACATTCAGCAGGGCGGCGACATGACGCGGCATGAATATGTCACGGCGCTGTGGTACAACCCGTCAAACATCACGACGACGGGATTGGCGTTTACGGTGAGGTTCCTTGTTGCGGAGGACGCGGAGGGCGAAATTGCGCTGACACTCACGTATGACGAAAACGACGTGCCGTGCGACCAAAGCTACAACGAGCTTGATGTTGCGATAACGAACGGCGTGATAACGCTCGGCAGCGTAGCTGAGGCGGACGATTACACGATAAATTCGCTCACGGGCGAAATACCGACGGGCGGCGGAAGCTTTTACGCGGAGGTTAATGTGACGAAAAACAGCGACCGCGACGCGGTTGACGTTATTGTGATTGCGCTTTACAAGGACGGAGAAATGATTGACAAGACGTATATGAAGGCAAACCTTGCAAAGGGGCAGACGGTGACGTTCGGCGGAAAGCTGACGGGCGTTGAGGGCGCGGAGATCAAGGCGTTCGTTTGGGACGGATTTGACACGATGGTTCCATTGGCAAACAGCTTGACGAAGTAAAAAATTTGATAATCAAAAAGGCTCTTGCTTTGGTGGGCGAGAGCCTTTTTGATAGTGGGACGTTTTAAAAATTGCATGAAAGTGTCAAAATATCTATAGTTTCGTGGAAAAATTAAAACAGAACCGGAATTGTAAAAGAAAAAGCCATGCCGTGCGAATGGGTACAGCTAATACTGAAATTCCATGAAAATGCTTGCTGAAAAGGGCGTGGGTGACGGAAATGCGGTGGTAGACCGCGGGCGGGGACGAGCCCCGCCCCTACTACCTAGTCTCAATTAAAACTTTACATTTCAATAACAGGAT
>JAJQCX010000079.1 GCA_021202495.1 Clostridia bacterium
AAAGGGAGCGCTTCTCGTCACACCGGAAAAGGTCATTGTAACAACTCCCGGCTCTGACAACAAAAAGGTTCTGTAATCAAAAACGGGTGCGTAGATTGCTGCGCATCCGTTTTTTGGGAGATTAAAATGGAAACAAAAAAAGCATATATCATGCGGGAAAAGTGCGTCGGCTGCGGCGCGTGCATCACTGTCTGCCCCGCTCACGCAATTCGGATGACGGCGGGCCGGAAAAGCGAGGTTGACGCCGCAAAATGCATCGGCTGCGGCACTTGTGCTGAAATTTGCCACAGAAATGCGCCGATACTTTTAACGCAAAAAATAAACTGATATTTTCACTATGAATTATCTCAAATTTGTTGTATAATGGAGCGGAAGGAGGGCTTTGCCATGTACCGGAAAAAATTAAAAGAGGATATCCGCTGTCCGTTGGAATACGGGCTCAGCGTTTTCGGCGGAAAATGGAACTCGCGCATCATCTGTGTTTTGGCGGAGATGGGAACGCTTCGCTACAGCGAAATCCGCAGCGAAATGGGAAACATCACCGACGCGGTTCTTGCGTCCACGCTTAAAAGCTTGATTTCAAATGGAATAGTTGAGCGAAAATCCTATGACGAAATTCCTCCGAGGGTGGAATATTCCTTAAGCGAAACGGGAAAAACCGTCGTTCCGATTTTGCAGAGCATCTGCCGCTGGTCGGGAATTTTCTACAGGCAAAATCCCGAGGACGAGCCGGCTCACTGCCGAAAATGCGATTATCATGCATCATAAAAGAAAACGAGGAGAGAAGCAAAATTCGGCTTTCTCCTCGTTTTTTTACGGCTTATAAAAACAATTCACATTCTTTTCTGCTTGCACAGAGCACACTGAGCGCAACGCCGCCTATGTTTGTGAAGACACGCCCCATTTTTTTCGCGCCGACGGGACAGACGGAAATGCATCGCATACAGCTGATGCACTTTTTCCTGTCCGGATTCATTGAAACAATGTCAATTGCGCCGACGGGACATTGTTTTGCGCAAAGACCGCATTTTACGCAAAGCTCGGAAGCGTCCGGCGCCATGCCCGGCATTTGACCGCTCTGTTTTTCCGGAACCTTTCCTGGAATTTGCGGAAGAGTATAATCCTCCGCGGCAAGCTTTTCGCGAATTTGAACCGCCATTTTTTGCAAGATTTTTTCGTCCTCGGCATCGGGTCTTCCTTCTGCGACTTTCCGAGCAATCGAATGCTCCGCCAAAGCCGCGACCGCCGCAATCGGTCTGAACCCTGCTTTACACGCGGCGTCCGCCAGCTCCGCCAAAGTATTATCATAAGCGCGGTTCCCGTATGCGCAGACGAGAACGGCTCTTGCCAAATGCGCGGATATGCAGCTTAAACGCTCGATTGCAATCCGGGGCACGCGCCCGCCGTAAGACGGAACGGCAATCAATGCAATATCATCATTTTCCAATATCAATTTTGAAAAATCGACAGTTCGATCGCACAAATCAATTCTCGTAATCTGCCGGGTAATGGCATTGCTTAAAATATCGGCGGCTTTTTTCGTGCCTCCGGTTGGACTGAAAGTAATTTCGTAAAATTTCATTTTCTGTTCCTTCCTCTTTTCTTTTAAATCTCAAAGCGCAGCCCCGAAGAAAGCTTGTGTATTTTATCTTCTAAACGAAGGCGAAGCTTTTCAAATCCGGGCTGACCGGTACAGTGCCCGGTGAAAATTTTCTTAATGTCTTCTTGTAAGAAAGCTTCGCAGAGGGCGTCAATTTCTTCCTCCGAAAAGGCGTAGATTTCTCTGCCGTCCTTTTTTCCTTTCATGTGTAAGCCGCCGACATAGGCGTAAATTCTTTTCCCTCCGCACGCTTCTTTGACCTCTTTTATAATATTGGCGGCTCCCGCGTGGGAACAGCTGTTGAAAATGACCAAACCGTTTTGCGTATCAATCACAAGGCTCTGCTCATGCGCAAAATCGTCGGGAACAAGCGCGCCGTTTTTGTCCATATAAAGCCCGCTTTTTTCGCCGATTTGCGAAAGATTTTTTGTTGTGTGCGGCACAAGATATATTTCGGGCAAAATTTCACAAACGCCGTCTGCTTCAATAAATCTTTCCCGGTATGCCGCAACATTTTTCGGCACGCTTATCTCGTGCATACCGCCTCCGGAAGAAAAATAAGCGTCCAAAGCGCCGCTTTGCGCATATATTTTTGCGTTCGGGTCACGGAGAAAAATTTGCTCAAAGCCGCCCGAATGGTCGTAATGCCCGTGGGACAAGACATAGGCGTCAAGATTTGTCAATGAAATTCCCATAGCGTCCGCATTGGCGCAGAACGCGTCGCTCTGCCCCGCGTCAAGCAAAATTTTCTTTCCGTCGTATTCAATATAGAGGCTGAGCCCATGCTCCGCGGCAAAAACGCCGTCAGATGTATTTTCAACCAAGACAGCGACACGAATTTTTTTACACATCGGACGCCGCTCCTTTTAATATATGCGAATTAACCGCGTCTTTCATTCGTTTCAGTCCCGTTTCAATCACAGCGCGCGGCATTGCCAAATTCAAACGGATATAGCCCTTCGCGTTTCCGACAAAGAGCGCGTCGCCGCCCTCCATGAGCACGCCGGCGTTATTCGCAAAGAACGCCGGAAGGTCGTCAACGTCGGGCAATACGGCGGACATGTCGACCCACGCCAAATAAGTCGCCTCGGAAATGTTCATCACGGCATTCGGGATATGCTTTGTGAGATAATCCTTCACAAAGGTGAAATTGTCGTCAAGATAGCTCTTGAGCGCCTCGTGCCACTCCCCGCCTCTGTCGTAGGCGGCTTTTGCAGCAGTCAGAGAAATGGGGTTCACCATTCCGAAGAGCTTGTCCCTGTCCTTGAAAAGCGCTCTTGTCGCCTTGTCCCGAATTAAGATGTTTGAAAATGCGAGTCCCGCCAAATTAAACGTCTTGCTCGGCGCCATGCAGGTTATGAGCTTTGGGTAATCGGGCATTATTTTCGCCATGGGGATATGCACCTTTCCGCGGCGCGTCAAATCGCAGTGAATTTCATCGGATATAATCCAAAGGTTATATTTGCGAACAATCTGCGAAACGCGCGTCAGCTCTTCCTCCGTCCAAACTCTCCCCGTGGGGTTGTGAGGATTGCACCACAGCACGACCTTACATTTCGTGTCGGCACATTTTGCCTCAAAATCCGCGTAATCCAAGAAAAACTCTCCCTTTTCGTTTTTCCGCAAGGGAGACGCGAGCGCTTCCACGCCGGAATATTCGGCGGCATGGAGAAAATAGCCGTATGAGGGAGTATTTATCAAAATCTTTTCATCAGCCGTGCAAAGGCTTTCAACCAATTGATACAGCGCCGGAATGATGCCGGGCGAAAAACACAGCTCGTCTTGCTTGGGCTCCCAATCGTAGTGATCAACGCACCATTTGCGGAAGGAATTAAAATAGCTTTCGTCATAAACTCCCGTATAACCGAATATTCTGCGGTCGACCCTTCTTTGTATTTCCTCGATAATCTCGGGCGCAACGGCAAATTCCATATCCGCCACCCACATACGAACAAATTCCTCATCCTTATAGGGAAAAACCTTCTCCGGTCCCGCGTGAAAAATATATCCTCTGAACCCGTCCGTATTTAACGCGTTGGTATTTCGTCTGTCTATAATTTCATCAAAATCGTACATTGATGCAGCTCCTTCATATAATTTGATCGGCACCCTCCACGCTGACTTATCATAACACGGTTTATGGCATATGTCAACAATAATTAAAAACATGTGCGGCATTACATTTCAATTTATACAGAAAAAAGGGCTTGCCCAAAGCCCTTTTTCTGTATGTGCATTATTTATTAGTCCTCCGAATCTTCCGATGCAAGTGCGAGGGTTATTCTGAGATTGCCGTTCAGCGTCCGAAGCTCGTCCAAAAATTCCTTTTCGCTGATGCTGCTCTTAACCTTGACGTCATACACAAGCTCAAACAGCGTTCCGAGGTCGATATTCATAACCTTTACAAGAACATGCGCGTCGCAGTATTTTTTAAGCACCTCGTCAAATCTGCCCTCATAGTCGAGATCCTCGGGGATAACTATCTTGAGCTTTTTTGTCGTAAACGACGGAGCAAACGCGTTGAGCTTTGAGAGGATTATGATGAAAAGTCCCAAAATCACTACGCCGATGATTGCATATATGTATGCACCCGCGCCGACCGCGAGACCTGCCGCCGTCGCAAAGAATACATATGCGATGTCTTTAGGCTCACGAAGGCTCATTCTGAAGCGGATTATCGAAAGCGCGCCGGCAAGGGAGAACGCTCTTGCCGTGTTGTTGCCGACAACTAAGATAACGAGCGAGATAACCGCGCTCATCATGACGAGCGTGATAACAAACGACTGTGAATAACCAAAGCCGGTGTGGGTCATTTTATAAACCCAGCCAATCACAAGACCTAATACAAACGCCAAAATAATTGTCATTAAAATGTCGGGCACATTCACGTCCTGTAAATTAAGCACCGATGAAACTCCGTTTCCTATTCTTTCAAGCATACTCATGTTCTTTTTCCTCCTGTTTAGCTGTAATGTACTGTGAAAATTCCGTTCCGTACTTTGAAAAACGCTGCTTTCTCGCACCGACCGAGCTTATGAGATGCGCCAGCCACAGCGGCACGCTCCGCTCAACCTTGACTTCCATCAAAATGCGGTCGTCCTTCAAAATGTTTTCCCCGTGGGAGCCGAGCCTTAAATCGAGGTCGTAACGCCGTGAGCGAATGTTTCGGTCAAACGTCACGCGCAAATCTCCGTCCTCGGGCTGCGTTCCGAAATATGCCTCCCTGTCATAGCAAAGCACCACTTTGGGCACAAGCGTCTGATCATGCGCGATAACGTTAAGCTCATGCACAATCTGCTTTTGCAAAATGGGGCTGTCGGGGACATCGACATGCTCCTCCAAAAACGGGTCTACGTCGTCAATGTACATCAGAGAGCGGCGTTTATTCACAAGCCCTTCAACCTTTTTCTTGACCTCCAGAAACGCCGTCGGCAAATTGGGGTCGTAGCTTCTAAGTCTCACCTTGTAGCGGTATTTGCCCTCATGCGTCAGCGCGATAGACACAAGGTCGTCCTTCGGAGTGTCGTAGTAGAGATTCATGATTGTGTAAAGCTTTCCGCCCTCGTTGTATGGGTCAAGCTTCATTTTGTCTCCGAAGCCTATCTTCATTTTCTCATACTGCTCCGGCGTCAGCAAAAACTTCATCTCGTAGCGGTTGAAAACCATCGTTGCCATTACAGCGCCCCCTTTTGTTGCCGCCCGACCTCACAGTCAAGCTTAATTTATTACAGAATACTATACCTTTGTTAAAACTACGTTAAGACTTCATAACCATTCTGATAAAATCTAAATAAATCTCCACTATGTCAATGTCTGTATAAGTGTAAAGCATACGCGCGCCCGCCGCGTCTTCTATTTCGTTAAAAATCATTTTGCCGTTATCGAAAATGAAATCATACCCCGCAAAGCCCGTGTCAAAATGACGCGTCACATTTTTTACAGTTTGTTCTTCTTGCAATGAGAGCTCGTAGCGCGACGCGCTGCCCCCGAGGCAGAAATTGCTCCTGAAATCGTCTTTGCTGCTCCGCAGCATTGCGGCAATTATTTTGTTTCCCACAACATACACCCGCACGTCCCTTCCGACGTCCGAGCACACTCTTTGTACTATGCACTTTTCTTTTACACGATTGCGATAATTTATAAATTCATCGTATGAATTTATTATTTCAACGTTCTTTCCGCCCTTGCCGCCGCGCGGCTTTATGACAATCGGGTAAAACGGCGGCACAAAATCCTCCGTCACCTCATACGTTTCAAGCGTTTTGACGCCTCTTTCGGAAAGATATTTATATGTCTCCCACTTGTCGTTTGCGACAAAGCTCAAATGTGAATTGTTAAAAACCTTAACCCCCGCTTTTTCAAGCTTGTCCGAAATGTCCCATCTTCCGGCGCGCATTATCGCTGCATCGGGCAAATTTGTGAAATCGAGCCCATCCTCCAAAACGACAAGCTTTAAATCAATATTTTTCGCTCCGCACTTTTCCCTGTAAAAGCCTATGTATCTTTCGTTTCTCTTAACTTCGCTTTTTTCGTAAATGAGCCACAATTTCACGACATTTCTTCCTTAATATATTCAAATATTTTCTCCGCCGCGTTCACTCCCGTGCAGTCGTAAATGTTTTTAACGTGCGCGTTTGAGTTGACCTCACAGAGAAGCGGTCCGTTTTCGCCGAAAAGAAGGTCGACGCCGCAAAAATCGAGCCCTAACGCTTTTGCCGCGTCAAGCGCGATTTTTTTCTCCTTTTCCGTAGGGTCGTATTTTTGCATTTGACCGCCCAGCGTCACGTTCGCGCGAAAATCCTTTTGCGAAATTCTTTCCATCGAAGCGACGACCTCGCCGCCGACAATATTTATTCTCACATCGCGCCCTGCGGACGATGCGACAAATTCCTGAAAAATCATCTGCTTGGGGCTGATCGAGGAGGCAAGTTCCAAAGCGTCGTAAATCGTGTCCGCCTTATAAACCTGCGCCCCGAACGAACCATAGCTTTCCTTTATTATCATCGGCAGCGACAGCTTTTCCGCCGCACTCTTCACAAAATCGGTCATGTCAATCCGCGCGAACGAAAGCGGCGCGACAATCGTCTTAGGCATCGGTATGCCCTTTTGCGATAATATCGCGTGCGTCATGCCCTTGTTGTCGCACGCCGCGATTGCCCGAGAGCTGTTAAAGGAGCGGATGCCCATTTCCTCAATCATGCGGCAAAGCGTAACATCCTTATCCCAAAAGAGCACAAAATCCGCCTCAACGCGCCTCATATCCCCTATCTCAAACTCCGCCAATAGCTCCTCGTTCGTTTTTAGCTCTGTATCAATACCAAGCTTTTGCGCCGCATCAAGCAGCATTTTGTTCATCCCGCTGTACTTTTCCGCCGTCAAATAATGATTTACGACAAGAAGCCCCTTCACGGCAATCACCTCTTTTTCCTAAGTATAACATTATTTAAAAAATTTTTCAACACTTTTCCACAATGAAAAGACTGCACAAAAACACAAAGTTTTTACGCAGCCCTTCCCGCGCCCGCAGGCGTTCAAAATTTCAACCGCAATTGCTAATTGCTAATTAAATACTCACACCGCCAGAACTCCGCTTTCGCTTTCTATAAGCAAAAACAGCTTTTCCTCTGCGCCGGTTTGGGTGTTGATATATATCAAGCAGCGCCTTTCATCTATTCTTCCCTCTATCTGCCAGCAAAATTCCTCGCTGCCGTTGTCGAGCGGTATCACCGCACGCGTGACCGATGCAATTTCAACGTTCGGATTGACCTTGCTCTTTGCCTCCTCCGCGCTCACCTTTATTTTCGGAATGTCGCGCGTTTGGTGATACATTATATAGCCTCTCGCCTCCAAGCCGATAATTTCCCCCGTATCGAGCGCAACCTTAACCTTCACCAAATCGGGATAAAGCGTATAGCCCTCCTGCTCCGCTGCAAAATTTATTACCACGTTTTCGCCCGTGCTTTCATAATAGCTCTCGGTCATGTCGCTGTAGCCTATACTTTCCAAAAATTCCGACGCGGCAAGGCGCGCATCGGTGACGGAAATCGCGCTTTCGCCCACTTCGCGGTCGACGAGGTAATATTCCAAAAAGCCGCCGCTTTTCGTAATGCCCATCGTCACGCTTTTATTATCAATCTCTCCCGATAAATAATACATCGGCAAAATGCCGCTCTCCTCCGAAATTTCAAATTCAGCCTCGCCCACAATGCTTTTGGCAATGCTTATCGCCTCATTTTCGTCAATTTCAGCCTGCCCTTTTGTCAAAGTCGGCTCCTTGTCCGTCAAATGGGAGGAAAACGGGCCGTCGTATATAAGCGCCGGATAATCGTGCATCTGCTCCTCAACCTCGCCCAGCGCGCCCGCAAGCTGCGACAGCTCCTCTCCCGACGCCGCCTTTGCAACGGAGAGCGTGCCGCTGTAGACCTTTTCCAAGTCGCCGTCAAGCGACACTGCGGCAACCGAGGCGTAATTTTTGAGCGTCTTTAAATTCGCGTATTCATCGTCTGTTATCTTGTCGCCGTCAAGCATTTTGAGCGACAGCGAATAGGCGTAGTCGCCGACCTGCGACAAAAATTCCGACAGCTTTTCAAGCGGCTCGGTGCCCAATGGGAACATGGCAAGGCACGCCTTCGCATCGGCTGCCTGACGGTAAATTTCGCCCGAAAGACGTATCATCTGCCCCGTATCGTTCACAAAAAGGCTCTTTTCAAGCGTAATTTCCAAATCGTCAATGTACTGCACCATTTCGGTGAACGCCCGCTGATAATTTATCTCCAAGTCGTTTTCGTAGTCGTTCGCCCGCGCCCGCTCAAAAATTGCGAAAAGAACCGCCGCAACAAGCGCCAAAGCCAAAATAATATATATTATCACCCGTGAATATCCGCGTTTTTCTTCCATACCTGCGCCTCACTTTTTTTCATTATGGCTCTATTTTTTTCTCACGTCACTTTTTTATACATACCGCGGCATTTAAAAGAACCTGTTTTTACATTTGGTTCATTGACTTCCCAAGCTTTTTATTATATAGTAGTGATAACAATTAACGAGGCGAATTTCAATGGATATAGATTGGAAAGATTTGGAGCGAATTGCCCACAAGCTCGTAATCGTCGCCGTCATTTGCGGCGCGGCGGCGCTTTGCGTGTGGCTTTTTCCCAAGGCGCTGCTGCTCACGCTTCCGTTTATCATTGCGTACATCATTTCGGCAATCGCCTCGCCCGTCACACGGTTTTTCAAAAGGCTTCACTTTCCGCCGCAGGTGGGCGCGGTCATTTCTCTGCTGCTCGTCGCAGCCGTCGTCTTCGGTGGACTGAGCGCGGTTATTTATAAGCTCTCGGTTGAGGCATACGGCTTTTTGGAGAGCGTGCCGACCGTCTATCACACCGCCGCAAAAGCAATCGACAAATTTGCCGATTGGTTTCGCTCGCTTCCCTTTCCCTTTGACAACATCGACCTTTTCGACGACATCGGCGACAGCCTGGGAAATTTGCTTCTTTCCGCGTCCTCGTCTCTCGTTGAGTCGCTTCCCAATCTCACGGCGCGCTCGGCGCAAACCGTCGCCTCGTTTTTCGTCGGCATCATTTTCACAATTCTTGCCTCATTTTTCATGCTGCTCGACCGCGACGGCGTAAAGCGCATGGTTTATAACTTCCTTCCCCCGAGCGTTTCGCAAGGCATCAGCCGCGTCAAGTCCGACGTCGGCAGCGCCCTTTGGGGCTACATTCGCGCGCAGCTCATTTTAATGGCAATCACCTTCGCCGAGCTTTTGATTGGGCTTTCCGTTCTGAGCGTCCGCTACAGCTTTCTCTTCGCGATTTTAATCGCAATCCTCGACGCCATACCCGTTTTCGGCACGGGCACGGTGCTTTTGCCGTGGGCGGCAATTTCGCTTTTGAACGGGCAATATAAAACAGCGCTCGGTCTTCTCATCATCTACGCGGTGTGCTTTGTTGTGCGTCAGCTTTTGGAGCCAAAAATCATTTCCTCGCAAATCGGCGTCAACCCCATTGTGACGCTGTTTGCAATGTATATTGGTCTAAGGCTTATCGGCGTTCTCGGCATGATTTTGGGACCGGTGGTATGCATTATCATAAAAAATGCGCTTGTGCGAACCAAAGAACCGCCCGCGGAAAATGAATAATCACACTCCCCACCTCCCGCTTAAAACGCGGATGTGGGGTTTTAAATTATTATCATAAATTTCTTTACTTTACTCAAAAAGCGTGGTAAAATTGACATATAAACTTTTTTAAGGAGGCAATTTATAATGAAAAGAGTGTTTGCGATAGTTCTGGCGCTGGCTATGCTCTTGGGCGCGGTTCCCGCTTTTGCGGCGGACGGCATTGCGGTTTACGTCGACGGGGAGCTTTTGGACGGCTCCGAAGGCGTGATTATCGATGATCGGACATATTTGCCGGTGAGGGCGATATGTGAAAAGAT
Organism: Clostridia bacterium; assembly: GCA_021202495.1. Taxonomy (GTDB): domain Bacteria; phylum Bacillota; class Clostridia; order UMGS1883; family UMGS1883; genus JAJQCX01. The sequence continues at coordinate 10,040 of JAJQCX010000079.1, forward strand.
TGGGCTTGAGGTCGACTGGGTCGACGAAACAAAGAGCGTCATTTTGGGCACGGCTCCCGAAGTGACCCAAGCTTACGACGAGGTTTCGATCTACCTCAACGGCGAAAAGCTTGAGGGCTCCGAGGCGACGATAATCGACAGCCTCACATATGTTCCCGTTCGCGCGATATGCGAAGCTTTGGGCGCAGAGGTTGAATGGAACGATGAGGAAAGAGCGGTTTACGTAACGTTCCCCGAAGATGCGGCGGATGACGAGGAAACCGAGGACGCGCTCGACGGAAAATATTTCAGATTAAAGCACGAGGCGACAGGCTATTATCTGTCGGTTGAATATGCCGACACGAACAACGGCGCGAAGATTGTCGTTGCGGCGGATTCTTCAAACGACAATCAGGTTTGGGGCTTCACGTCTGTCGGAAACGGATATTACAAGGTGTTCAACAAAAACAGCGGCAAGAGCCTTGACGTCAGCAGCTCCAACACTTCCGAGGGCGTTGAAATAACGCAGTACACGATTAACGGCGGCAACAATCAGCAGGTTTCGGCAACGCTCAACGCTGACGGATCGTACACATTTGTCTTCCGTCACAGCAATCTCGCGATTACCGCGACCGAGCGCTACACAACGCAGGAAACGCCCGTCTATGACGACACGCAATCGTTCACGATAGAATATGTCGGCGAAACGCCGATGGGACAGCTTCGCGAAAGCGACGGCTTCCTTGCGCTCGACGAAACGACGAGAGAAAGATTTGAATCATACGTATTCTCCTCTCTCTCCTTCTCGACCACGGTTTACACAGAGGTTGAAAACAAGCTTATTTCAACGAATTACTATTCTCTTTCGGTTGACGAGCAGGTTGAGGTTTTGACCGAATGCCTTTCAATCGTACCCTACACCCTCGTTTACACAGGTGAGGTTTACCCCGACAACGAGTCGGCAGCTTATGAGATAACAGAAAAGACATATATCGAATCCTATGACGTATGGCGCGGAACAATGCTCCCCGTTTGGGCGTATTCCGTCGTTATGGAGGGCGACGTTGAAGGACAGGTTCACGAATGGACAATGATTTCAACCGTTGAGGATTCGAGCGTTGTATATGACGCGATTGACGCGCTCGCGCGCTTCCCCTACGCGATGAGAAAATTCATTAAGAACCTCATCTACCGTGAGGATTCGGCGAATAACTACAACGGCGGCGGCGACACAATTTGGATTAGATTGAGCTACGTTCCCTCGCAGAACGCAATCGCGCAGACGCTTGCGCATGAGCTGGGGCACGTTCTCGACACGAACGTTACAAGCGACAGCGCGCTTTGGACGCGCGCAATGGCAGCTGACGTTATCCCGGTTTCGGGCTACGGCAACAGCAACCGCGAGGAGGACTTGGCTGAATTCTCGCGCCTTTACCACATGATAAAGCGCAACCCCGAAGATTTGAAGGAGCTTGAAAAGGTTTACCCCAACCGCTTTGAGGCGTATGCGGCACTGCTTTACGCGGCGGACAACGAATACTACGCGGATTATAAAAAGTATTACGAATCGTCGCAGAAATTTGACGACGACGATCAAGAACCGACATATGTGCAGATTTATCTTCCCGGAACGGAGCTTGTCATGACGGCAAATTCTCCCTCCGAAACAGGCTCGGTTATAACGTTTGAGGAAAATACCGGCGCCGACAATCAAATCTGGAGAATAAGAGAGACGAGCGGCAAAAAGGCGATATTTAACTACGCCTCCGGGCTTTGCGTCAACGTTCCCGGCAATTCCACCGACAGCGGCAAAAACCTCATTGTGTGGAACGGCGGCAAGGGCGACAACGAAACGACGACAATGAATGAAAATGCCGACGGCACATATTCATTCAGATTTACCCATTCCAATCTCTACTTGGGAAGCGAAGGCACAACCGCGGGCAGCAAGGCGATACAAACAACCACCGCAACAAGGCTTGAGCTTGAATTTTTGGAAATAACGGAATAAAAAAGATTATATAACCAAAGAGAGCCCGTTATTTGACTTATCAAATGCGGGCTCTCTTTTCAATAAAACACATAGGAGGAAATTTTAAAATGAATGAAAATTCATCATATGAATGTGCGGAATCGCTTAGAACTGCGGCAAAAATTTTGAAGGGAGTGGGCATTGCCTTAGTTTGTATAGGCGTATTCACGTTTTTATGTACTCTAGCTGCGGGAGCGGAATTTATTGTCGGCATCGGGCTTACTTCTCTCATCGCCGGGGTTATTTCGTTTTTTATCTTTTGGGTGTTTTCATTATTCTGCTCGGCAATGGCTGAGATAACTATGAATACGCAGGTGTGCGCAAATTGTTTGAAGGCTGCACACGCACGAGAAACAAAGCCTCAGACAATCACGCGCGAAAAGCAGAAAATGATTGACGAATTGCCCCAAATGTAAAAACGACGAGGTGAGCGCAGATGGAAAGGTTTAAAATTATCGCCAAAAACACGACTGTTTTGGGACTTGACGGCTGCCCCGTGCAAGCAGACAAGCACAACATTCTTTTGGACAACACTTGCGGGAAAAATGTCATTCAAATAATGCTGAGAAACAGAAACGACAAAAAGATAAAATCGGTCTATTTGTCAATCGAATGCTTTGACGATGCAAAGGACAGTATAGGCATTTTGAACGACATTTCATATTTAAACGTGAACGCCGCAAAAGGACAAACATTCGGCGACAGACAGGCTGTCAATACGGAATTTGACCGCATAAGCCGCGTAGAAATAAAGGTTGAAAAAGTTGTTTTCTGTGACGAAACGATATGGCGGAACGAAAAGGGCGAGACACTTTCGGCGCTGCCGCTTCCGAAAAAGAGTGCCGCATTTTTCGGTCAATTGTGGAAACAATATAAGCGCGAAACAGAAGCTGTCGGTTTGTCAACTGAATTTGCATATACGGAAAACGACCGCTTTTGGCAATGCTCTTGCGGGCAAAACAACGCTTTGGAGGATGACGCTTGCTTTGTTTGCGGGGCGAGAAGAAGCAAGCTGAAAGCAATAAGCGACTTGGAATATTTGGAGAAGAAAAACAAAGAATATCTCGAAGAAGAGGAACGCAAACGGCAGGCAAAGCAAGCCGAGGAAGAACGCATCCGCCGTCAACGGGCGGCTGATGCGGAGCGGCTTCGCATTCAAAAGGAAGCGGAAGAAGCCGAAAAAGCAAGGAAAGCTGCGGAAGCCGAGGAAAAGCGCAAGCAGCTGACGAAGAAAATAATTAAGATTGGCAGCGTTTCTGCGGCGGCAGTTGTGATTGTTATTGCTCTAAATGTGTTTCTTACGTATAGAACAAAATTACCGAAATATAGCGAAGCAATTATGCTTATGGAAAATGGGCAATACGTTGAGGCAGTTGCATTGTTCGACGAAATTGGAAAATTCAAAGATTCCTATGAATTCCGAGCAGAAGCCGTAATAAATATGTATTCAAAGAATACTATCGCAGCGGGGAAACATCATATTGCCGGATTAAAAAGTAATGGAACTGTCGTTGCAACAGGTGCTAATTCCGACGGACAGTGTGATGTTGAATCTTGGAAGGATATTGTGTCAATAACTGCCGGAATTTGTCACACGATCGGTTTAAAGAGCGATGGAACCGTCATCGCAGCCGGCGACAATACCAAGACACAATGCAATGTTGAATCATGGAATGATATAATCTCAGTAGCTGCCGGAGATTACCACACAATCGGTTTAAAAAATGACGGAACAGTACTCGCTGCAGGTAAGAATACAAAGAATGATGGGCAATGTGATGTCAGTAATTGGAGCAATATAATCGCAGTAGCTGCGGGTCATTCGCACACAGTTGCTTTAAGAAACGACGGAACAGTCGTTGCGACCGGCGATAACTTGCACGGACAATGCGATACGGGAAAATGGAATAGTATAATAGCAGTAACTGCCGGAAATGGTCATACGGTCGGCTTGAAAAGTGACGGAACAGTCGTTGCAACCGGCTATAATAAAGATGGAGAATGCAATGTCGGTGAGTGGAAGAATATAATTGCAATAGCCGCTGGAAGTACACATACGGTCGGTTTGAAAAACGATGGAACGATTGTTGCAACGGGTGTCAACAATGATGGGCAATGTGATGTGAAAGATTGGACTGGCATAGTTGCAATAGCAGCCGGAGATTCTTACACCATTGGACTAAAAAGCGACGGAACGGTCGTCGCAACAGGCAACAATGCATATGGTCAATATGACGTCGAAGATTGGTCAGACATTATGATCTACGAATAACCCGCGCTTTCGCGCAAAAAAACGCTCCGCGTAAAAAACGGAGCGTTTTTTATCGGTCTTAATTTTTACAGTATCTCGCGAATTTCAAAAACGAGGTCGCCCATGGGGGTTGTGGCGGTGACTTTGTCGCCCTCTTTATGTCCCAAGAGAGCCGCGCCGACGGGGGATTCGTTGGAAATTGTGTTCTGCGCGGGGTCAGCCTCGCTCGAACCGACAATTTTATACGTCATTTCCTCGTCAAATTCAACGTCGTAGACGCGCACGGTGGAGCCGATTGTTATTCCGTCCGCCTCGTCGCTCTGCTCGATAACCTTGACGTGCTTTAACATTTCTTCGATTTCCGAAATGCGGGCTTCGTTTTCGGCCTGAGCGTCCTTCGCCTCGTCGTACTCGCTGTTCTCGGACAGGTCGCCGAAGCCGCGGGCTGTCTTTATAGCTTCCTTAATTTCACGTCTTGTTTCGGTTTTTCTCGTATCGAGCTCGTCCTTAAGCTTTTGCAAGCCCTCGGCGGTCATTAAAATATGTTCAGCCATATTGATTTTTCACTCCTTAAAACTATTGCCTTGATTATTCTATTGATTATATAACCGAAATTTACATTTGTCAAGCCGATTGGGCGCAATTTTGCCTTGACAGAAAGTAAATTTTAAGGTAATATTTTTTTATCTTAGTAGAAAAGGGGAGAATAAAATGGATATGTTTTTGAGTGCCGTTACGACAGCTAACAATGTGGTAAACGACATCGTCTGGGGATGGCCGGCATTGATTTTGCTCGCTTTTGTGGGCGTGCTGATGACGTGTTTGACGAAATTCTTTCAAATTTCGCACATAGGGCATTGGTTCAAAAGCACAATCGGCGCTATCTTCAGCAACAGGGACATAACAAGACACACGAAGGACAAGTCCATCTCTCAGTTCCAGAGCCTTTGCACCGCGCTGGCGGCGACAGTCGGCACGGGTAACATTGCGGGTGTCGCTTCGGCGATTGCCGTCGGCGGTCCGGGCGCCGTTTTCTGGATGTGGGTAATCGCGTTTTTCGGCATGATGACGAATTATTCCGAAAATGTGCTAGGCATTTTGTTCAGACGCAAAAACATCGACGGAGAATGGTCGGGCGGCGCAATGTACTATCTGCGCGACGGTCTTGGCGGCAAGAAGAATTGCAAGGCAATCGGCTCGATTTTGGCGGTGCTTTTCTGCTGCTTCTGCCTTTTGGCGTCGTTCGGCATCGGCAACATGACGCAGATTAACACAATCGCGACAAACATGGAAGGCTCGTTCAACATTCCGCGCATTGTGACAGGGCTTGTGCTCATGGTTATAGCGGGGCTCGTTGTCGTAGGCGGCATAAAGCGCATTGCGGCTGTGACGGAAAAGCTTGTGCCTTTCATGGTTGTGCTTTACATACTCGGCACAATTGTTATATGTGCAATTCACTTTGATCAGCTCGGCGCGGTTTGCGTTTCGATATTCAAGAGCGCGTTCGGTATGCGCGCGGCGGCGGGCGGCGTTGTCGGTTCGGGCGTTGCGCTGGCGATTAAGCAGGGCGCAAAGCGCGGCGTTTTCTCAAACGAGGCAGGTCTTGGTTCGTCGGTTATGGTTCATTCAAGCTCCAACGTTAAGGAGCCCGTTCGTCAGGGAATGTGGGGCATCTTTGAGGTTTTCGCGGACACGATTGTTGTCTGCACGCTTACGGCGTTCTCGGTTCTCACAAGCGGACTTATCGACCTTGACACGGGCAAGGTTGTGGTTGAAGGCGACACGGGCACGCTTGTAGGTCAGGCGTTCGGAACGGTGTTCGGCTCGGTAGGTTCGGGCTTTATCACGGTGGCGCTGCTTCTCTTCGCGTTTTCGACCGTTCTCGGCTGGAGCCACTACGGCACGAAAGCCTGGGAATACCTTTTCGGAACGAAATCGACTATGATTTACAGAGTTATCTTTGTTGTCGCCATTGTCGGCGGCGCAACGATGGGTGAAAACTTGGCGTGGGATTTGTCCGACACGTTCAACGGACTTATGATGATTCCCAACCTCATCGGCGTTCTCGTCCTTTCGCCGCTCGTTTTCAAATGCACGAAAAACTATGTTGACAGACATATGCATAATAAGGACATTAAGCCGATGCTTTCCATGATGGACGACATCCAGGAAATGCAGGAAGCCGCACTTGCCGCGGAAGGCGACGAATAAAGCGCTGTATTCTTTCAATGTTAAAAATACGCCCGCAATTCAGCGGGCGTTATTTTTATTCAATACAATATTCAAATCAGCCTACTACGCCGCAATTGCCACCGCACTCAGTCGTAGGGGGGCTTGCTCCCGCCGCGGTCTCCCACCGCAGTTTCATCACCCACATTCTTTTCGTCACCTGTTTTATTCAAGCCACGCGGCATTATTATCGGTCAACATACTATCCAGCCCGTACACAATAAGCAAACTGTCAACCCCATTCTCCTCGGCAAATTGTGAAACGGAGGAGCGATAATATCGCATATCTATCAAATAAATCTCACTGTAATTTTCCGCGAGAAACGGCGCAAGGCAGTGGGCGTATGAATCGCGCAAAATGAGAAGCTTCCCGCCTTTTGCTGCGGAGTTTTCTATTTTAACCACGCTGTGGTTGCCGTCAAGAAAGACGGGGTATTTGTCAAGCTCGTCGAGGTGATCTTTAAAAAACATTGTGTCGTATGTTTCCTCCTCCGCGCCCGCGTCGCTGATTGTGACGGACACGTCAAGCCCTTTATCCCATATTTCAATGTCGTCGCCCTTCGCGAGGAAATATCCGCTTGACGAATACGTCGTGCCGTAAAAGCCGGAGTAGGTTTCGATTGTGTAATCCTCAGGCTCCGGCGCTTCGAGCAACAATTCCTCAAGTATTTTTTTATAAACCGTGTAGTTGCCCCAAGAGGTCAAATGGTGGTCTGTCTTGTAGCAGACCGCCTTTTCTTCGTTCGCGTCTTTCAGCGCGTCCCGCGTGTCAATAAGAGTTATGTTTTTGAGCGTTTCCTCCGCCTCGGCAAAATATTTGTCGTCCTCATATTCGGCATGAAAGGCGGGAAGATACGAATTTAAAATATAGCCCGTCGAGGGAATTATTACGAGCTTTGACTCAATGCCCAAGCTTTCCGCAAAATTGTCAAAGCGCGAAAGGTTTTTTTCAAACGTTTCGCCGTCGTCCTCGTCGGGCGCGTTTATGAGATAGCCCTCTTTCGCAAAATAAATGTCCTCCGCGCAGTTGCGTCCGCAGAGAAGGTCGAAATACGCGCTCAAGCCCTTGAAAAAATTGCGCGCGGGGAATTGATCCTGTGCGTATTCCTCAAGTTCGCTTGTAAAATCGCCCGAAAGGACGCTTTCGGCGGAAAACGCGGGAGATTGCTGAAGATACCGCTTTTCGGTTTCGGAATAATCGGAGTCTTTAATGACGAAAAACGCGATTGAAATCGCCGCAAGAAATAGGACGAAAACAGCCGTCAAAAGATATGCTCTTATTTTTTCACTCACGCCAAAGCCTCCTTAAAATCTGAAATACAAAAACGGATTGTAGCTGTCGCTCACAAGCTGCGCGGCGGAAAGAAGAAGGAGAATGAGCACCAACGCCGCCTCAAGATAGGGCATAAAGCGCATATCTTTTATCCTTTCCCAAAGCCTTTTTCCGAGCGGCAGTGCGCAGAGCACGCCCAAAAGAATTGTCAAAACCCACGGCAGCACAGTGTTTGCCGCGCTTTGCGAGGGGGTGAACATTTTTGAAATGTAGAAAAGCGCGTCGGAGGCGTTTTCGTTTGCGAAAAAGACGAAGCCGAGGAGTACGGCTAAAAGTGTATAAATATGCCCTATTGCGGCGGGAAGCTTTTGCAGGAGCTTTCCCAAAAAGAGCTTTTCGAGCACAATCAAAATGCCGTAGTAAACGCCCCAAAGAAGGAAATTCCAGCTCGCCCCGTGCCACAAGCCGGTTAACGCCCACACAATCAAAAGGTTCACGCATTGGCGCTTTATGCCGCGTCTGTTGCCGCCAAGCGGGATATAGACATAATCGCGAAACCACGATGAGAGCGAAATGTGCCATCTGCGCCAAAATTCGGACACGCTTTTTGAAATGTAGGGATAATTGAAATTGACGCAAAAGTTAAAGCCCAGCATTTTGCCCAAGCCCTGCGCCATTTCCGAATAGCCGCAGAAATCAAAATAAATTTGCAGCGCATAGGCGCACGCGCCGAGCCACAGCGTCGGCGCGCCCACAGAAGCGGGGTCGGAAGAAACAATGTCCCAAAAGCGTCCGAGCTGATTTGCAAGCAGAACCTTTTTTGCAAGCCCTATTACAAACCATCTTACCCCGATCGCAAAATCCGAAAGCGTTTCCCTGCGGTTTTCAAGCTCGGCATAGACGTCGCTGTAACGCACGATGGGTCCCGCAATAAGCTGCGGAAAGAGCGAGATGTACGCCGCGAAATTGACAAAATTCCCGCTTGCGGCGACGCTCCCGCGATAGACGTCGATAATATAAGACATTGCCTGAAACGTGTAAAACGAAATGCCTATCGGAAGCGCAATTTCAACGCCGGGAAGAGATGCGAAAAGCGGAATGTGCCGCAAGGTGTCAAAAATGAGCGACGTATATTTAAAAACGCCGAGCGCACCCAAATTCAAAACGAGCGTCACGATAAGAAGCGCTTTTTTTTCGCCTTTCCCGTGCGCTTTTTCAATCAAAATACCCGCCGCGAAATTCACGACAATCGAGCCTAACATCAAAAGCACGTAGACGGGCTCTCCGTAGGCATAGAAAAAAAGATTGGCGATGAGAAGAAAGACGTTTTTCGCCTTTGCGGGAAGCAGTCTGTCAATCAAAAGCACCACCGGCAGAAAAAACAGCAGGAACGGCAAGCTTGAAAAAACCATTTATTAAACCCTCCGAAAAAGGGGAAGCGGTTCGCTTCCCCTTTTTACTTATTTTATTGCGTTTTCGTATATCGTTTGCATATCGGCATATTTTTCGGAGAACAGCATCGACACGTAAACTCCGTCTTTGGAAACCGGGCATTTTTTCGCAAGAGCCGCGCTGTCGGGGTCGTAGGACGACGCCTGCTCGTAAATGTCGGAAACGCGCGTTTTAAGCTTTTCATAAATTTGCTCCGCCGCGTCTTCGTCGACTGCCTCAATCATGATTATCTCCATCGGGAACGCCGCACCGCTCGCCGCGGCAAAGCTTGCCGAGGTTTTCACCCATTCGCTCTTTATGCCGTACAAATCGAGCAGCCTTGACGCGCCTATCTCCGCAACGTCGGTCAATTCGAGCGATGAAATCATTTCCTCCTTGCACGCTTCAAGGTCAACCTCATCGTCGGCCTCTTCCGGCTCGGGCTCTTCAATCTTTTCTTCCTCTTTCGCTTTTTCGTCCTCGTTTGTTACAATAATCTCTTCCGTTTCTTCCTCCGCGGGAATGCTCTCTTCCTCGGAAACAAATTCCGTTGCCTCGGTCGCTTCGGTCGCCTCGGCGGGCTCGGTTTCGCTCTTCCCGCACGCCGCGAGCGATATTATGAGAATTGCCGCAATAAGCGCCGCTTCAAATCTTTTCATGTTTACAAACCTCCCTATTTCAGTTCCGCGGGCACATGAGTTTTAAGATAATTAACCCACGCCGCAACGCCTTTTGAGTTAAAATGCAGCCCCATGTTGTTCGCGTCGCTGCAATATGAAGAAATAAGATAACCGTTTTCGTCGCTCACGGCCTCGGCGACGTTTATATAATACCACCCGTTTTCGGCGGCAAGCTCCATCATTCGCTCATTGTACGCGGCAATCGTTTGATTGTTCAAGCCCGAATCCTTGCGCGAGCTTGTCGAGGTCATCGGCGTCACGGATTCGATGAATATTTTAACGTCCGGGTTTGATGCGATGATTGAATTTATCACAGTCACCATGTCGCCCGTCGCGCGCTCCGTGCCGTAGGGAATGTTGTTCATGCCCATCATGATGTAGACATATTTCGCGCCGCTCAGCTTAACGCCTTCCTCAATTGTGACCTTCTCTCCCTGATACGTCGGCTTTATTTTCCCCGACAAAATTGTCGTCGCGCTCATGCTGGTTGCCGAAAGGAATTTTGCTCCCGCAAGAGCGTCGCCGCGGTAAAGCTTTAACCCTTCGGTGACAGAATCGCCGATAAATACCGCGTCGTTAAACCAACTGTCGTCAACAGCCTCCGACGCTTCAACCGCATGGGGCTCCGTTTTGTAAAGATAGAGATAATCGCCCTCTCCCGTCAAAACGCTCGTTTCGCCCTCTAAAACGCCGCGCTCCAAAGCCTTTTTTAAATTATAGATAACCGCCGCACATTCGGCGTTTGTCGCGTAATCCTTGGGACGGAATGAAACGTCGTCGCCGCCCGACACAATGCCCGCGATTTTGCACGCCATGACGGCGCTTTTGTAATTTGCGCCTATCTGCACAGCGTCAGCAAAAAGCGTTTCGTCGCTCACCGCCGCAACGGAAGCGTTCGCGTAATTCAAGTAATTTATAACCGCCGCGCAGAGCTCCTCGCGCGTAATGTGTGAAAATGCGCCCCATTCATTCGGCGACATTTTTTCTACAATTGAGTTTTCATAAGCCCAAGTCGCGCCCTCGCCGAACGCCGTGTCGGGCAAAAGGTCAAAAAAAACATCGGTATCTGTCTCAACGCTTTCGCCGCCGCGCGAAAGATTGAGATTATATAAATACATTGCCGCAGTTCCGCGCCACGCAGCTTCATCCGCTTCAAAAGCGTCCTGCTCGGGAATTATGCCGTCGCGGTTTAACCCCGTCACATATTCATAACACCAATGCTCCTCCGCAAGGTCGGGATATGGATTGACATAATCCTCATCCGCCAAAACGGGCGAGCATAAAAGCGAAACGGCGCACAGCGCCCCGCTCAATTTTTTTATAATAACATTCATTTCATGCCTCGCAAAATTCGTCAAAAAAATACGTTGTTCAACAAAAATTATAGCATTCCCACACCGCTTTGTCAAGGGGCGAAGCCACGCCAAAATAAAAGCGGAGCTGTAATTTAAGCTCCGCTTTTCGCCTTGGTTTAGGTATTTTTATTTTTAGATTGCAAAGAAGAAGGAAATCATTTCTCCAAAATTTCAAGTGATTTTGCCACGGATAAAAATTCGTCGTTTTCACTTCCTCCGAAGGTTGACGCGTTCTGCGTAATGTGAAATGCGTATAACTTCCCATCCTCCATAATGAACACATACGACTGATATATGCGGCAGCCGTTTTTCCCCTCGGTGTAGTAGGAAAACGTGTAATAATCCCCTTCGTCGGTAAGCGGCTGAAAAACAGTGTATTCACCGCCGAGCTGCGACAAGAGCATTTCCGCACACTCCTCCTCGCCCGAGCCCTCCGGCAAATCAAAGACCTGCGCCGTAAAGTGATTTCTCGTATACGGATTTGCAAAATATCTGAAATCATCTTCCGGCATGGGAACGCTGTACCATTCGGTGGGATAGCTGATTGTCGCCGCTCCGATCATCTCCGTCCAAGCGCGTGTATATCTTCCGAAGTGGTACTTCTTTGTGTAATAATAATCCGAATATTTTTCGGCGGTCTCTTCGTCAATCTCTTTGACGGAGATTGAATTTATGATTTTTGACATCCAATCCTCATGGCGCGTCGGAACAGTCATCAAAACGCTGTAAGAGAAGTCGCCGAGTTCAAAAAAGATATTTCGATAAATAAAGTCGCCGCCCGGAAGATTTGACGAAACGCAGTCAAAGCTTACGGCGTTCTCGCCGAAATACACGTCTTTATATTCCGATATATCGGATATATCGAAATATTCGCCGTTTAAATAATATTTCTGCATTTCCCGTTCGCTTTCCGCCAATTCACGCGCGTCGCCCTCCTCCGAAATCGCGTACACACCGACGGAAAACGAGGATAAATCCCCGTCAATGCGCGACTTGTAAACTACCTCGTTTGCGGGATAGCGCGCGTCGGATACAACGTCGAAATATTCCTCCGCAAGAGATACCGGAAGACTGAACGAAATGTTCAGCCGTTCGATTGAATAATCACAAAATTCATCCTCGCTCACTTCCTCCTTTACAACGCCGACGCTGCGCGTTGCATCGTCCCAAGTAACCTCGGCTCCGAACGCTTCCGCCATAAAACGCAGCGGAACCATAAAGCTGCCGTTTTCGCCCAAAGAAGGCGCAGTCGGAAGAGTTACGCTCTCTCCGTTAAGCTCTGCTTCTGTGCTTCCGCAGGTCATCTCCATCTTAAGATACGGATAGTCAATATAAAACCCCGCATGCTGTTTGCCCGAAGAATACCACGCACCCGCGCCGAACGCCTCTTTTATGGCATCAAGCGGCACAAGCGTCAGATCGTCGGCAATATAAGGCGCGTCACTAATCTCCGTAACAGTACCGTTTATATTCATAAAATTCTCCCCGATTGAAAACGTAATCTCTATCCTGTCTCCCCAATACGCAAACGCCGGGACAGCGGCGGCAATAATCAATAAAGCCAAAAGACCTGCAATAATTCTTTTCAATTTAATACATCCTCCTCAAATCAATTTACTTTGAGAGATTCCAAAACCGAGACAAATTCTTCGTTTTCGCCGCTGTTGTAGTAGAATGCGTCCTGCATGAGCATAAATTGAAATACCTTGCCGTTCATTATGAGCAGGGCACACGTCACATAGCTGCGACTGCCGCTCTCAGTGCCGTCCATGTAATAAATCCATGTGTAATAGCTCTTTCCGCCATATGTATAGAGCTGTGGTCTCTGAACGCTTGTTCTGCCGTCGCCGCGGTTTTTGTAGACATATTCGGCATATTCCTTCGCGTCGGAGGCAGTGAGCCCGCTCGAATCGTTGACGGAGAAAGAGAACATATCATATGTGAGCTTATTCGTGTAAAAATTATAGTTGGATCCCGATGAGGTTTGCGTCCACGACGAGGGAACGGTAATGGAATAAGAGCCGGCAGTTGAAGTAAACGATGTGGTGCGGTCGACGCGGTTGCGCAAAATGGTGCCGGTGCTTTCGCTGTCAAGCTCCTCCGCCGTAAAGGACTTCATAATTTCCGAGGCAACGGTGCTTTGTCCGAGCGGCATATTGATGACAACGGTGTAGACATAATCGCCGAGCTCAAAGCAAATCTCCTGTGCCGCCTCGTCGCCGCCGGGCAGTCCTTTCGAGGAAACCGCGAAATAATACGCGTTTTTGCCGATATTTACATCCTTATATTCAAAAATATTTGTCACTGTGACATATTCGGGGTTTGCGTAAAGAGCGTTTACGCTTCTGTCCTCGGTCGCCATGGCAAGCGCTCCGCCCGTTTCGGAGAGGGAATAAACGGCGAATTGGAGCGAGGACACATCGTCCTCAATATAGGAGGAAAAATAGAGCGAATTTGTCGTATTGGTGTCGTACTGTGAAAGCGTCGCCGGAACCTTGAACGAAACCTTTAAATCGTCATCGGTGAAAAAACGGTAGCCGTCCTCGTCCACGGTTGAAAGGTCGTATGTTGTCTCCGTGTCGCCAAACGAAAGCGAGAACGATTCGGAGAGGGCTGTGTAGGTCGGAATCGACGCAGAGGACGCGTCAGTTATAAACACGACGTCATAGACCGTGCTGCCGTCTTCTATTTTATAGAGGTCGAAATAAACCTCCTTGCTGCGCGCCTTAAAATGCATTGTATTGCGGCCGAGAGAATCGACGTCCTTTTCGGCGAGGGAAAGCGTGAGCGAGGAAAGGGACTCCTTTTGGCTGTTGTAGCGCTGTTCAAAAGTGGTGTCTTGGTCAACCTCGTAAATGCTTATGCATATGTATCCGCCGTCCTCATCGGAAAATTCGGTATACGTGCCGTCAAAATCGCGCTCGGACATGAAAAGCGAGGTGGGAGTATTCATCGACCAGCCGAAGTAGCTGTCGCCGATTCGCGGCATGTCGTTTATCGCGCTTATCGTGCTGCCCTCGCTCTCCTCTTCTTTTACAACCGTGACGGAGCTTGTCGCTTCATCCCAGCCCACAATTGCGCCGAAGGTTTCCGAGATGAAGCGCAGCGGCACCATCGTCACGCCGTTTGCGCTGAGCTCGGGCGCGACGGGCAGAGTTTCGGTGTGGGAATTGACCTTGGCTGTTGTGCTGCCAATCTGCAAAACGACCGAAACGTCGGGGTATTCAAGATAAATTTCTTTCGTTTCGTCAACCCATGTGACTGTTGCTCCGAACGCCTCTGTTATGACGCGCAGCGGCACAAGCGTTGTGCCCTCGCCCGCAATGTAGGGCGTTTCAACCTCGACGGGCGAGCCGTTGATTGTGAGCGTGCTGTCTCCTATTTTAAACGAAATTTCAACTCCTTGAAATGCGTCGTCCTCCGCGAACACCGCCGAAGCGGACGAAAGCGCAAGAGTGAAAATTAAAAGTATCGATATAAGTTTTTTCATAAAAATCTTCCTCTCTTTGAATTATTGATTTGTCGGCGTTATGACAACCTCGGACGAAACGCCGCCGCGGGTATATGTGAATACCAAATCCCCGCCGGTATACGTTTTCTTTATCGCCTCGTTATAGTCGGCAATGCTGTGAACGGCAACGCCGTTGACGCAAGTGACAACGTCGCCGGCTGAAAGTGCGGAGCTTTGCGACGAGGTGACGGTGAGACCCTTTGTCGTCGGCAAGCCCTCCTTGCTCTCCCACGATTCGCTCATCGTAATCCCCGTTTCGGGGCGGAGAACCTTGCCGTAGGCTTCAAAATTTTTGAGCACATAGTTTATCGTGTCAACGGGGATTGAAAACGACATACCTTCAACCGTGCTTCCGACATACTTAATGGCGTTAATCCCCACCATCTCGCCGTCAAGATTTATCAAAGGCCCGCCGGAATTGCCGCCGTTTATCGCAACGTCCGACTGATTGTAGAGATAGTGCTCGTTGATGTTAATGCCTATCCCGCTCACAATGCCGCGCGAAGCCGTGTTCATGCTTGAAATGGAGGGCGGCGCGCCTATCGCAATGACTGTTTGCCCCACCGAAAGGCTGTCCTCCGCCGCAAAGGTTATCGGCGTGAGACCGAGCTTGTTAATCTTTATGACCGCCAAATCCGCCTCGGAATCGGAATAGAGGACTGACGCGGCATAGCTCTCCCCGCTGCCGAAAATGACTGTGATGTCCTGCATATCCTCAACAACGTGGTTGTTGGTGAGAATTGTGCCGTTGGACTTGATGACGACGCCCGAGCCGTGAGCGTGGTTTTCGTTATAGTCCTGCGCCTCACGCGACATGTAGCTTGTCGTAACCGTGCCGACAATCGCGACGACGCTCTCGCCCGCCTTTGCAATCGCGTTCACGACCCGAGTTTCGTCGGAAAGCTGCATCACGCTCGCGGTGCGCGTTTCATCGTTCCACGAAACCTCACATCCCAAGCTCTCCCCCACAGCACGAAGCGGAACGTAGACGCTGCCGTCAATCAAGAGCCCGTTTGAAATCTCCTGCCCGTTGACGATAACGCCCACATTTTCCTCCGCACAGACCGGAGACGCCAAAAGCATTGCCGCCGCAAGAAGCGCCGCCGTCCGCACGAGAGGTGTTTTTTTAAACATATCCTTCACTCCCATA
>JAJQCX010000122.1 GCA_021202495.1 Clostridia bacterium
TAATGTGCTGTTGGACATTCTCTTTTCACCTAAAAAGTAAATGCTGTTGCCGTGGCTTATTTCAAATCGCCCGTTGACTTTTTAAAAGAACTCATTTACAATTAAAATCAGATTATCGAGAAAGGATGTGCAAAATGGAGACAGAACAATTTATGAAAGAAATTCATCTTCCCAAAGAAGGACAGCTTTGCGTATCAAGCTTCATTATGCCCGAAGAAAATTACAGAAAATTTAAAATATTGTTCTATGAAAGCGCGGAAACATTTTTTCAAATCATAGACAATGAGCCCGAAAAAGAAAAGCTTTTGCTGTATCTTTACGTTCGCTTTGCCGCGGATTTGCACGCGAAATATGCCGAGGCGGGCATTTCGGACAAAATCTATTACGACACCTTTTCCGATTTTACGATATGGTTTAATCATTGCCTTAAAGAAAAACACACCACGGGCTTAGCGGAGGCAAGATGGCTGGAACTGCATTTAAAAATGAAATTGTTTCGTTTGGGACGGCTTCAATTTGAAAAAGACGAAAAAGCAAACCGGCTTCATATCCACATTCCCGAAGGAAGCCCTCTTTCTCCCGAAGAATGTGACAAATCTCTCGCACAGGCGGAAGATTTTTTTGACGATTCTTATACCGAATTTGACTGCGACTCATGGCTGTTGTCCCCCGCCCTATCGGAAATGCTGGACGAAAACAACCGTATTATTCAATTTCAAAAAAGATTTAAAATCGAACGCATAAACCCCCACAGCCGACAAGCCGAAGAACGGGTTTTCGGCACAATCCAGGAGGATAAAACTCTCTACCCCGAACAAACGCGCCTTCAAAAAACATTGAAAAAATATCTCCTATCCGGCAAAAATCCCGGTGCCGGATTCGGCACCATAAAAATGCGCCGTGGGGATTAACGCCATTTTCCATAAAAAATTCCCGACAGAGGTAAAAGCCTCGTCGGGAATTTTTTATATTATCCTAACTTATCTCTGGTTAATAGCTGCCTGTGCCGCTGCAAGTCTTGCAATCGGAACTCTGAACGGCGAGCAGGACACATAGGAAAGACCTATCTTGTTGCAGAACTCAACGGAAGACGGGTCGCCGCCGTGCTCACCGCAAATACCGATGTGCATATCGGGACGAACGGATCTGCCGAGCTTTGTCGCCATTTCCATCAGCTTGCCTACGCCGACTTGGTCGAGCTTTGCGAACGGGTCGTTTTCAAAAATCTTCTTGTCGTAGTAAGCGTCGAGGAACTTGCCTGCGTCGTCACGCGAGAAGCCGTATGTCATCTGTGTAAGGTCGTTTGTACCGAAGCAGAAGAACTCAGCCTCTTTCGCAATGTCGTCAGCCGTGAGCGCAGCTCTCGGAATTTCGATCATTGTGCCGACCTCATACTTAAGGTCGATGCCCGCGTTTGCAATTTCTTCATCCGCAACCGCAACAACGACGTCCTTAACATACTTTAACTCCTTAACGTCGCCTACAAGCGGAATCATAATCTCGGGAACGATTGCCCAATCCGGATGGTTGTTCTTAACGTTGATAGCCGCTCTGATGACAGCTCTCGTCTGCATTCTCGCAATTTCGGGATATGTCACGCTCAAACGGCATCCGCGGTGACCCATCATCGGGTTGAACTCGTGGAGCGAAGCGATGATAGCCTTGATTGTCTCAACGCTCTTGCCCTGTGTCTTAGCCAAAAGCTCGATGTCGGCTTCTTCTGTGGGAACGAACTCATGGAGCGGAGGATCGAGGAATCTAATCGTAACGGGGTTGCCTTCAAGAGCCTCGTAAAGCTGCTCAAAGTCGCCCTGCTGAAGCGGAAGAATCTTCTCAAGAGCCTTTTCTCTCTCTTCAACGGTGTCGGAGCAAATCATTTCGCGGAACGCCGCAATTCTGTCAGCGTCGAAGAACATATGCTCCGTGCGGCAAAGACCGATACCTTCTGCGCCGAGCTCTCTTGCCTTCTTAGCGTCTGCGGGCGTATCCGCGTTTGTGCGAACCTTCATTGTTCTGTACTTGTCCGCCCAAGCCATAACTCTGCCAAATTCGCCGGCAATCGTAGCGTCAACGGTCGGGATAAGTCCCTCGTAGATGTTGCCTGTCGAACCGTCTATCGAGATAGCGTCGCCCTCAACAAACGTCTTACCGCCCAAAGTGAACTTCTTGTTAGCCTCGTCCATATTGATCTCCGTGCAGCCGGATACGCAGCATGTACCCATACCACGAGCAACAACCGCCGCATGGCTCGTCATACCGCCGCGCACGGTCAAAATGCCCTGCGCCGCCTTCATGCCGGTGATGTCCTCGGGCGATGTTTCAAGTCTTACCAAAACAACCTTTTCGCCTCTTGCGTTCCACTCTTCGGCGTCCTCAGCCGTGAACACAATCTTACCGCAAGCTGCGCCGGGCGATGCGCCCAAGCCCTTGCCGAGCGGAGTTGCCTTCTTGAGGATAGCCGCGTCAAACTGCGGGTGAAGAAGTGTGTCGAGGTTTCTCGGGTCAATCATCAAAACGGCTTCTTCTTCGGTTCTCATGCCCTCGTCAACCAAGTCACACGCAATCTTAAGCGCAGCCTGAGCCGTTCTCTTGCCGTTTCTCGTCTGAAGCATATAGAGCTTGCCGTGCTCAACGGTGAACTCCATATCCTGCATATCTCTGTAGTGATCCTCAAGCGTCTTGCAAACTCTCTTGAAGTCCTCAAACGCTTCGGGGAACTTTTCTTCCATTTCCGTAATCTTCATCGGTGTGCGAACGCCTGCAACAACGTCCTCGCCCTGTGCGTTTGTCAAAAACTCGCCGAACAAGCCCTTGTTGCCCGTGGCGGGGTCTCTCGTGAATGCAACGCCCGTACCGCAGTCGTCGCCCATGTTGCCGAATGCCATCGACTGAACGTTAACCGCCGTACCCCACGAATACGGAATATCGTTATCTCTGCGGTAAACGTTTGCACGCGGATTGTCCCACGAACGAAATACCGCCTTAATAGCGCCCATAAGCTGCTCAATCGGGTCGGACGGGAAGTCGGAGCCGATCTTTTCCTTATATTCAGCCTTAAACTGAGAAGCAAGCTCCTTCAAATCGTCAGCTGTAAGCTCAACGTCCTGAGTAACGCCGCGATCCGCCTTCATCTTGTCGATAAGCTGCTCAAAATACTTCTTGCCTACCTCCATAACGACGTCGGAATACATCTGGATAAATCTTCTGTAGCAGTCCCAAGCCCATCTGGGGTTGCCGCTCTTAGCGGAAAGGACTTCAACAACGTCCTCGTTAAGACCGAGGTTAAGGATTGTGTCCATCATGCCCGGCATTGAAGCGCGTGCGCCGCTGCGGACAGAAACGAGAAGCGGGTTTTCCTTGTCGCCGAACTTCTTGCCTGTGATTTCTTCAAGCTTTGCGATGTACTGCATAATCTCAGCCTGAATTTCGTCGTTAATCTGTCTGCCGTCCTCATAATACTGTGTGCAGGCCTCAGTTGAAATTGTGAAGCCCTGCGGAACAGGGAGCCCGATGTTGGTCATTTCGGCAAGGTTAGCGCCTTTGCCTCCCAAAAGCTCTCTCATGTTTGCATTACCTTCCGTAAAAAGGTAAACATATTTCTTAGCCATTGGAATTACCTCCTATAATATTTTTTCTGTGCGTATATATTATATAACGCTCGCACTTATATTTCCAGTACTTTTTTGAAAAAAGTACAAAAAAACTACGTAATCGGCGAGGTTGCCTCCGATGTAGGGAGAGCCGCCTTTACTTACATTCTACATTGCTTAAAACGCTCTGAATCTCTCGTATCTCTTCGCCGTCAATTCTTCCGCGTCCATGCTTTTTTCTTTATCAAGCGTTTCGGTCAAAAGGCTCTTCACTTCGGCAAAAACCGCGTCAAAGCCTTCCTCCTCGGAGATTATTCTCTCGATAACGCCGAGCTCTTTCAGATCCTCCGCCGTCAGCTTCAGGCTTTCGGACGCTTCCTTGACCTTCTTTGCGTCCTTCCAAAGTATGCTTGCGCAGCCCTCGGGCGAAATTACGGAATATATCGAATTTTCGAGCATCCACACCTCATCCGCAACCGCCAGCGCCAGTGCGCCGCCCGAGCCGCCTTCGCCTATAAAGACGCTTATTATCGGCGTTTTCAGCGTCATCATTTCCATTATATTTTCGGCAATCGCCGACGCCTGTCCGCGCTCCTCCGCGCCTATGCCCGGAAACGCGCCTGACGTATCGACAAAGCATATCACGGGACGATGGAATTTTTCCGCCTGCTTCATAAGCCGCAGAGCTTTTCTGTAGCCTTCGGGATTTGCGCTGCCGAAATTGCGCGCAATCTTATCCTTCGTCGTCGCGCCCTTTTCAAGCGCAATCACCGTCACGCTCTCGCCGTTCAGCCTCGCAATGCCTCCCACAACAGCCGCATCGTCCGAAAAACGGCGGTCACCGTGAAACTCTATAAAATCGGTAAATATCTCTTCAATGTATTTAACTCCCGTGGGTCTCCCCTTCGCGCGCGCCGCGCAAACCTTATCATAAGCAGTCATGGTTGTCCTCCTCACAGTGCGGTTTTTCGTGAATTGACAATATTTTGCTCAGCAGCTCCCGCTGCTCGTTTCTCGGCGCAATCGCGTCAATAAAGCCGTGTTCAAGCAAAAACTCGGCTCTTTGGAAGCCCTCGGGCAGCTTTTTTCTTATCGTCTGTTCAATAACTCTCGGTCCCGCAAAGCCTATCAGCGCACCGGGTTCCGACAAAATGATGTCGCCCTCCATCGCAAACGACGCCGAAACGCCGCCCGTCGTGGGATCGGTTAAAACAACAACATACAAATTTCCCGCGTCGCTGTGGCGCTTAACCGCGCCCGACGTTTTTGCCATCTGCATGAGCGACATTATGCCCTCCTGCATTCTCGCGCCGCCCGACACAGTGTAGCCGACAACGGGGAGCGACTTTTCCGTCGCATATTCAAAAACGCGCGTTATCTTTTCGCCGACAACCGTGCCCATCGAGCCTATCATAAAATTCGGCTCCATCACAAAGAGCGCGCATTCAACTCCGCCTATCTTCGCGCAGCCGCAGATAACCGCCTCATCCTCGCCGCTCTTGAGCTTTGCCTGTTTGAGCTTTTCCTCATAATTCGGAAAGCCTATTACGTCCTTTGACATTTCCTCCGTGAAAAGCTCGCGAAACGAGCCCTCGTCCGTCACCAGCGCAATGCGCTGTCTTGCGTTCATACGGAAATGATAGCCGCACTTGCAAACCTCGTTTTGATTTCTCAAATCGCTCATCGGCGTTTCAAACCCGCACTTCGGGCAGGTCTGCGTTATTTCAACAAATTCCTCGCCGCCGAGCCCGCTTTTTTCAAGCTCGTTCTTCGGTTGGCGAAACAATCCCTTCGGTATCATAGCGCTTCTTCCCCTTCATTAATACTGTATCACTTTCCGCCGAATTTCTTTTTGCAAAAATCGGTATAATATTCGCCCTTTATAAAATCCTTGTCCTCAAGAATGGAAACCTGCATATCGCGGTTCGTCTCAACGCCCAAAATGACAATCTCGCAGAGCGCCGCCTCCATCTTTCTTATCGCTTCCTCACGCGTCTTGGCGTGTACGATAAGCTTGGCAATCATCGAATCGTAAAACGGCGGCACCTTGTAATCCTGATACAGCGCCGTGTCAAACCTCACGCCGAAGCCTCCCGGCGAATGAAGCAGCCGCACGCAGTTGTCCGCGCCGCCCATGGCGTTTATGCGGCACTCTATCGCGTGCCCGTTCACTTTCACGTCGTCCGCCGTAAAATCGAGCGCAACGCCCGCCGCAATGCGTATCTGCCACTTTACCAAGTCGACGCCCGTCACCATTTCGGTCACAGGATGCTCCACCTGCAGCCTCGTATTCATTTCCATGAAATAAAAGTCCGAATTTGTGTCAAGCAAAAATTCCACCGTGCCGAGGCTCGTATAATTCACAGCCTTTGCCGCCTTTATCGCCGCAGCATACATTTTTTCGCGCAGCTTGGGCGTCACGGCAGTGGAGGGCGATTCCTCCAAAAGCTTCTGATTTCTGTTTTGTATCGAGCATTCCCTCTCGCCCACGCAAACAACGTTGCCTGCGTTGTCGCACACAAGCTGAACCTCAACGTGCTTGACGGGATAGAGGTATTTTTCCATGTACAAATCGCCGTTGGCAAACGCGCCCTCCGCCTCTGTCGAAGCAGAAGAAAACGCCGCCTCCAAATCCTCTTCCTTTTCGACGAGCCTTATGCCGCGTCCGCCGCCGCCCGCCGTCGCTTTTATCAAAACCGGGTAGCCAATGTCCTTCGCCGCTTTTTTTGCCTCGTCAGCGTCCTTCAAAATGCCGGTTCCCTTTGTCACCGGAACACCCGCCGCCGCCATAATGCTGCGCGCCGTGTCCTTATCGCCCATCTTTGAGATAACCTCCGCCGAAGGGCCTATAAATACAATTGAATATTTTTCGCAAAGCGCGGCAAACTCCGCATTTTCTGACAAAAAGCCGTACCCCGGATGAATTGCCTGCGCACCTGTCGCCAACGCCGCCGAAATGATTGCGTTTTGATTGAGATAGCTGTCCTTCGACGCCGCCTTTCCTATGCACACGCTCTCGTCAGCCAGGCTCACGTGCAGTGCGTCACAATCCGCCTCGGAATAAACAGCCACGCTCTTAATGCCCATTTCATGGCACGCTCTTATTATTCTCACCGCGATTTCACCGCGGTTTGCTATCAATATTTTGGAAAACACCTACATCACTCCGTCCGCACAGTCTATGTCCAAAGCTGTTGCTTTACTTCACAGCAAATGAGAATTCTCCGCTCACGCAGAGCTTTCCGTTCACATAGCCCTTGCCCTCGGCAAAATAAAACGGCTTTTTAACCTTTGTTATCTTGCATTCGGATTCAAACGTGTCTCCCGGCTTTACCTGGTTTCTGAATTTTACGTTGTTGAGCCCCGTAAAATACGGCGTCATGCCTGCCATATCTCCCGAGCCCATCAAAACGCACGCCGACTGCGCCATCATTTCGCACAGCACAACGCCCGGCACAACGGGGTTGCCCGGAAAATGTCCCTGCAAAAACCATTCGTCGCCGCGCACATGATACTTACCGTGCGAAACGCCGTCCTCAACGCTCGCTTCTTCCACGAGCAGCATATTGTCTCTGTGCGGAATAATCTTTTTAATCTCTTCTATGTTCATAGCTTTAACCTCTTTTTAGTGGGAACGCTAATTAAAGCGGTTCCTTATTTTATCAGGAACAGGCACTGCCCGTACTCCACAACCTGTCCGTCGGTCGCGCAAATCTTCACAATTTCGCCGTCCTCGTCCGCGGTTATTTCGTTAAGCAGCTTCATCGCTTCGACAATGCAAAGCACGTCGCCCTTTTTCACCTTGTCGCCGAGATGTACAAACGGCTCCTCTCCGGGCGACGGTGCCTCGTAATAAACGCCGACCATCGGGCTCTTTACGGCTTTGCCGCTTATCTCGCCGCCGCTTTCCTTCTTTTCCTCGGGCTTTGCCGCGCTCTGCGCCGCAGGTGCGGACGTTGAAACGACAGGCGCTGCGGCAACAGGCGCCGCTCCGCGTTCCATTCTCACGCCGTCCTCGTTTATTTCAAGGGCGATAAGCCCTCTTTCCTCCATAAAATCCGCAAGCTTTTCAAGCTCTTTTAAACTGTAGCTTATATCCATCCTTCAACCCTCCGGTTTCAGTCAATGTTTTTAAACGCAACGCATCCGTTGTGTCCGCCAAAGCCGAGCGACGTCGAAAACGCCAAATCAACCTTTGTTTCAAGCGGCACATTCGGAGTGTAGTCCAAATCGCAGTCGGGGTCTTTCTCTTTATATCCCACCGTCGGCGGTATAACGCCGTTCTTTATCGCCAAAACGGACGCAATCGCCTCAACCGCGCCGGCAGCGCCGAGCATATGCCCCGTCATGGACTTTGTCGAGCTGATATGCACGTCATACGCCTTGTCGCCGAACGCCTTTTTAATAGCAATGGTTTCGCTCTTGTCGTTAAGCGGCGTCGATGTGCCGTGCGCGTTTACATATATCGACGTTTCCTCATTAAATCCGCCTGCCTCGTCAATCGCCTGCTTTATCGCCCTTGCGCCGCCCACAGCCTCGGGATGCGGCGCGGTCATGTGATAAGCGTCGCACGTTGAGCCGTAGCCGACCATTTCGGCGTATATCTTCGCGCCGCGCGCTACCGCATGCTCATATTCCTCCAAAATCACAACGCCCGCGCCTTCGCCCATTACGAAGCCGTTTCTTCTCGCGTCAAAGGGAATTGACGCGGCAAGCGGATCTTCGCTTTCCGTCAGCGCCTTGCAGTTGCAGAAGCCCGCAACCGACAGCGGCACAATCGCCGCCTCCGCGCCGCCCGCGATAATCGCCGTTGCATAGCCGTGTTTTATCGCTCTGTACGCCTCGCCTATCGCGTTCGTGCTCGTCGCGCACGCCGTAACAACCGGCAGCGACGGACCCTGTGCGTTAAATTCAATCGCAACCTTACCCGTCGCCATGTTCATTATCATCATCGGAATGAAATAGGGCGATACCTTTCTTGGGCCCTGCTGCTCAATCTTCGTATGCTCGGTGCAGAAGGTCTGAATTCCGCCGATGCCGCTGCCGATGTAAACGCCGAGCTCCTCGGGCGCAATGTTTTCGCCCGCCTTGATCCCCGCGTCGTTCACCGCCTGCGTCGCCGCAGCCAACGCAAACTGCGTAAAGAGGTCTGTCTTTCTCGCCTCGCCCTTATCCATGTAAAGAAGCGGGTCAAAATCCTTAACCTCAGCTGCCAAATGTGCCTTCATGTCGGAAGTGTCAAACTTCGTTATAGGACCAATGCCGACCTTGCCTTCAATGAGAGAATTCCAATATTCCCCGACCGTGTTGCCGATAGGCGTTACGCATCCGAGTCCCGTAACCGCAACTCTGAACATTGTTCCTCTCCTCCTTTCCTCACATCGCCATTCCGCCGTCAACTCTGATAACCTCGCCCGTGATATAATCAGACGCGGGGCTTACGAGGAAGAGCGCAGTCTGCGCAATGTCGTCCACGGTTCCGTAGCTTCCCATCGGAATCATCGCCGTAGCCGCTTCCTTCGCCTTGTCGGAAATAGCCTTTGTCATATCCGTCTGTATAAATCCGGGTGCAATCGCGTTCACGTTTACGTGGCGCGACGCAAGCTCCTTCGCCATTGTCTTTGTAAGACCGATAATACCCGCCTTTGACGCCGAGTAGTTTGCCTGTCCGGGGTTGCCGCACAAGCCGACAACGCTGCTTATTGAAACAATTTTGCCGCTTCTCTTTCTCATCATTATCGGATAAACCTGCTTCATCATGTTGAACGTGCCCTTGAGGTTCACGTTCAAAACAGCGTCGTAATCCGCCTCGCTCATCTTGAGCATGAGATTGTCCTTCGTAATGCCGGCGTTGTTCACCAAAATATCAACCGTGCCAAACTCCGCGACAACCTTGTCCACCGCTTCTTTTGTGGCGTTAAAATCCGCGACATTGCACGTCATGTAGATTGCCTTGCCGCCCATTTCCTCAATTTCCTTTTTGGTGTTAATTGCGGGTGTCTCGTCGCCCACAAACAAAATTGCCACATTCGCGCCGTTTTTCGCCAAAAGAAGCGAAATCGCGCGACCAATTCCCTGACTTCCGCCGGTTACAATGGCGGTTTTTCCCTTTAACATAACTATATCCTCCTACATTATTTCAGTTCCGCAATCGCCTTTTCAAGTGTTTCCTTGTTTTCGACATTATATATTTTAACGTCCTTCGATATTTTCGCGATAAGCCCCGCAAGCGTCTTTCCCGGACCGCACTCGATGAATGTGTCAATGCCGCTCTCAATCATGTTTTCAATGATTTCCTGCCATCTCACCGGGTTTTCAACCTGACTTGCCAACATCTCCGCGGGGTTTTCCGTATACCTTTCAGCCGTAAAGTTTGAATAAACCGCAATGCTCGGCTTTTCAAACGTGTAATTTTCAAGCTCCGTTCTCATCTTTGCCGCCGCGAGCGTCATAAACGGCGAATGGAAGCCGCCCGAAACCGCAAGCGGAATTGCTCTTCCGCCCGCTTCTTTCACTCTTTCACAAAACGCCGCCATGTTGTCCTTGCCGACAGCGCACGAAAGCTGCCCCGGGCAATTGTAATTTACCGGATACGCGTCCTCAAATTCTGCGCAAATTCCTTCAACAACGTCGTTTTTCAGCTTGACCACGGCACACATCGCGCCGTTTGTCGCAACCGCCGCCGCGTTCATAAATTCGCCGCGCTTAACAACAAGCTTAAAGCCGTCCTCAACACTGAGCATTCCCGCAAACGTCACCGCCGGAACCTCACCCAAGGAAAATCCCGCAACGGCGTCAGGCTCGATCCCCGCCTCGCGCAGCGCTTCCGCCGCAGCCAAATCGACGCAGAACATGCACGGCTGCGTATTTATCGTCAAAAAGAGTTCTTCCTTTGTGCCCTCAAAGCACTGCTTTGACGTGCCCTCGCGGATAGACTCCGCGGCTTCAAAAACCTTTGCCGCAGCAGGAGAAGCCTCGCAAAGCTCCTTACCCATAGAAGGGTACTGTGCGCCCTGTCCCGAAAAAACAAACGCTATTTTACCCATTTGTCGGCTCCCTTCAGGATTTCTTCGGCTTCGGCGAAAATTTCTTCAATAATCTCCTTCGCGCTCTGCTCCTTTTTAACGAGCGCCGCGCACTGACCCGCAAGGAAGCATCCGTCCTTTTCGTCGCCCTCAACGGCCGCTTTTCTCAATGACCCCTGCCCCATTTTGTCAAACTGCTCGTTTGTTATGTTCGGGTCAAATTCAGCCTTCAGCATCATTCTCGAATACGGCGTCTTAATGCTTCTCACGGGATGACCCAATCTCATGCCCGTTCTCACCGAATCGATGTCCTTTGCCTCAAGCACCTTTTTCTTATAATTGGGATGAACCGTACATTCATGCGCAACGAGGAATCTCGTTCCCATCTGCACGCCAACCGCGCCCAGCATGAACGACGCCGCAATTCCGCGTCCGTCCACAATTCCGCCCGCCGCCAAAACAGGCAGCGACACGCTGTCCTTTATAATAGGAACAAGCGGCATTGTCGAAAGCTCGCCCACATGACCGCCCGATTCGCCGCCCTCCGCTATAACAGCGGCAGCGCCGAGCCTCTCCGCAAGCTTTGCCAACGCGATTGACGCCACAACCGGCACAACCTTAGCTCCGCTCTCGTTCCACATCGGCATATATTTTGAAGGGTTGCCCGCGCCTGTTGTAACAACAGCCACCTTTTCCTCCGCGACAACCTTTGCAACCTCATCCGCAAACGGGCTCATAAGCATAACGTTTACGCCGAACGGCTTGTCCGTCAGCTTTTTTGCCTCCTGTATCTGTGTGCGCACAACGTCCGCCGGAGCGTTGCCTGCGGCAATAATGCCCAAGCCGCCCGCGTTTGAAACGGCGGAAGCGAGCGACGCGTCCGCAATCCACGCCATTCCGCCCTGAAAAATCGGGTATTCTATTCCAAAAATATCGCATATCGGTGTCTTTATCATAAGTTAACCCCTCCGTTTTCGTTAAAAAATAATCAAACCCGCTTAGGCTGCGGTGCAAAATCATCTGCACCCGCAGCCTGAGCGAAAGTCTGATTTCTCACGCCATTTTGCTCTCCGCATAGCTGACGAGATCTCCGACGGTCTTGATGTCCTCGCTGAGCTCAAGCTCAACGCCGCCGAGCTCTTCCTCGAGAGCCATCGCCATATCGAGCATATCGAGCGAATCGATGCCCAATTCTTCAAAGCTTGTTTCGTTGGTAATGGTGGACGCGTCAGCGTCAACATACTCCGCAAGAATTGCCGCAACCTTATCAAATACCATTTTCGTTACCTCCAACCTTATATTTATAACAGGGTAGACAATAACACCCTATTATTTCCTTACTATTTTATATTCTTTCTTCCCTCATGTCAATACTTTTTTCCCGCTAATTGAAGTAAACTTTCAGAATTAAACTTCCGTCTTCCGCATAAACCGCCGCCTGTGCGCCGTTTTCCGCGTTTATCGCATCCTCAAGCTCGTCTTTTGTCACAACGCGGGTTTCTTTAAGAATGCCCTCCTCAAAGTACGACACAACATAGCTTTCGCCGCCTGCGGGCGCGGTTTCTCCCAACGAAAGATAGTACTTCCCGTTTCCATATCCCGCTTCGGGCTTATACAAATCGTGATAGAGAATTATCTCGCCCGCGTTGCAGTAGCCCTCCTCCGGCGAAACGTATTTTATGTATCTGTAATTTACCGCCTCGTCAAGGTAAACCGTCGCTCTGCCGTTTTCAATCTCGCCTGCGTCAAATGTGTGCAGCAGCACATATTCGCCATCCTTTTCGTCGCAGCCCATCAGCATTCCGCCGGTTATCCTGTAGTCAAAGCCGCTTCTGGGGTAGAGCTCAACCTTATTCACCGAAAGGTGTTCTTCACCCAAGTCAACTCCCGTGTAGCCGCCCGTGCCGCTCTCCGCGTCAAAGAACGTCGCGCTGTCGCCGTCCCAAGCCTTGTCAAACGAAACCTCCTCGTTTCCTATCCACGAGTTTGTTCCGAACGGTTCGCCCGTCACCTTCTGCGCCTCGCAAACGCAATCGAGCTCCGCGTCCTTTCCCACCGCGCTTTCCGCGATAAAATACCACTGCTGATTTGCTCCGCCGTTATAATCGTACATTCCGGCTCCCGCACCCGCGCTCGTCGCGTGGTTGTAAACGTCGGCGGACTGACCTGTTTCCTTATTTATAAGCGAATAATATCCCTCGTCCTTTTCGACCTTCCAATAGGCATAGTCGTTTTTCTCGCCTATCGTGAGCCCGTTTTCCGCGCTCAAATATTTTCCGCTCCGCACGTTTTTAAACAGCAAATATTCGCCGTCGCGCTCAAGCTGCCACATTTGCGACGCCTCGTCGCTCACCTCCGCAATCGTTATGCTTGTATTCTTCCCGTTTAACGCCTTGCCGCTCCCGCGCCCGACAATCCTCGCAAGAGAGCTGTCGGTCAAGGCGTAAATTGTCACACTGTCGCGCAAAGTCCCGTAAGTCGCCGTAACGGTAAATTCTCCCTCGCCCGTCACCGTTACCTTTTTTCCTTCAACAGAAGCTATCGCCGCGTCGTCAATCGTGATTTCAGCCTCAACCTCGTTTCCGTTTTCGTCGGTTACGACAAATTCCAGCTCCTCGCCCGAAAACGCACACTCCGCGCCCGTTACCTCCGCAAGGCTTATGCTGCTGCCGTTAATCTCCCCTTCAATCACAACCGTCATAATTGAATTTGCCGGAACGGTAACGGAATTGAGAGACGCAATCGAAACTTCCTCGCAATCTGTCGTTTTCGTCGTCGCATACGCCTTAACGCTTTCGACATTCATGCCGATGTTCTCCGTCACAATGTCAAATTCCTTGTCCTTGCCCTCGCTGTTTGTTATGACGAAAACGAGCTTTCCGTCCTCCTCGTTCACCGCCGCCAAGACATTGTCCGAATTTGCCTTCACAAGCGTGTCGCCCGGACGGATGAATTTCGTATACTGCATATAGGCATAATACTTTTTGAGCTTATTTACCGAATGTGTCTCACGATTGAATTGGCAAATGTTCCAATAGCCCTCGTCACTCGAGCTCGATGTATAGTCCATCGCGAGCGCCTGCCACATCACCCATGCGTTAGCCTCAAGCCCGCGCAAGTCGTCCGTTATCTTCTGTGAAAACCACAGCGCAGGACCCATGTTTCCGGCTTCCTCGCCGAGCACTCCGTTGCCGTCGACCTCGGTTATGTAAAGCTTCTTTCCCACCGCAAGCGCCGCCTCGCGCAGCGCCTCATAGCTGCCCACGGTGTAGGAATGTGTGTTTATCTGCGCCAGGGTTTCAATGGCTTCGTCTGTATAAATGTTCGCAATGTTGTTTGCCGTCGTGCTTATGCTCGTCTCATCCGCCGCCGCAACGCCCACATCGTCCAGTCCCGCCGCGTCGAGCGCCGCTCTGCACGCCATGATGAGGTCGCTGTGGTTTTCCGCGTCGATGTGGCAGCCCTCCTGCCAGCCTTCATAGCTCCAATAATTTGTGCTCGGCTCGTTCATCGGCTCCAGCGTGTCGATTTCAATGCCGTATGTATTTTGCAAATATAACACGACCTCCACCAAAAAATCGGCGAATTCGTCATAATTTTCCTTCGGCAAATTATCCTCGTTCGCGTCGTAGTTTCCCGACGAGCAGCCGCTCGCCGTCATAAAGTACGGCGGCGAATTTGAAAATGCCTCCACAATGTCAGCGCCGTATTTCACGCTCAAAACAAGCGCATCTATCTGCCCCCGGTCCTTCGTAAAATCCCACGTTCCGTCAGATGCAAGCACGCCGGGCATGTCGCGCCCGTCCCATGAGCCCATGTGATCGTGCTCCGGGTCGTCGCCGCCGCCGATGTTGTAGCGCACAATGTTAAGCCCAAGCCCCTCGTCGTAGTCATAGAGCGCCTTCACCGCCGTGTCCAAATCTTCCGCCGACAAATCGTCGCCCAAGTGGTGTCCCCACCAGCAAATCGACGTTCCCCAGCCCTCAAACTCCCCGAACGGGCTTTTGTCGTCAAGGTCAATCTTGAGCCTAAACGGCGCTTCCTCGTAAGCAAACGCCGGCATCGCGCCCAAAATCATGCACAAGCACACCAAAACCGCCAAAACCTTTTTCATTTTCATCCCTCACAAGTAACATAGTTTATTCCATTCTATCATAAGAAGAACATATTTTCAATAAAAATAATCCCTCCCCGCATAAAAAAATCGGGAGGATATACCCTCCCGAAAAATTTATTCAGCATCAATATATAATTCAACTGCCTCCATCGTGTCCAAATTGACCTCACAGGTATACGTTCCCGAAAATCTCGTCTGCGTCGCGGTTTCCTTTTCTCTTCCCTCAATCACAAGCAGCTTGTCCTCATAAACCGCGCTGTAATACAGCGTTTTTTCGTCCTCGCTCACCCAAATTTCGTCCGGCATAAGGCTTATCGTATATGTGTCGGGAAGCGGCAGATCTCTCGTGTATGTTGCGTCGCTCTTGTTTATTACATAACCTATCGCCGCACTTCCGTGAGGAGTTCCCAGAAGGAGCTTAAATAAAATCGCCTTTTCGTTCAGCTCGTTAAAATAATACACGGCGTCATAGCTTGTGTAAAGGCTGCTTAACGTTTTTCTGTATTCACTGAGCTGCGCCTTTTCCTCTTCAACCTTTTGTGCCATTTCCTCGCTCGGCTCGGCTGCGGGGAAGTAAGACAAAGACGTTGAATACCGCTCCAAAGCGAAAACTCTTGCCATTATCGTCTCCGCCTCGGATGTCGTAAAGGGCACGTCAATATCATCCGTATAATCATAAATTCCCGCGACATACGCGCTCACAAATGCGCTCACATACGCATTGCTGCCCCACGCGGCATTGCTGCCACCCACAAGCCGCAGCGCCATCAGCAAAAATTCCTCACGTGTCACTTCTCTTTCCGGCACGAAAAGGTTATCGCCGACACCCTTGACAAGGCTTTTGCTGTAGGCATATCCCAAGCACGCCTCCTCTCCCTCCGGCGCATCCGTAAACGGGTTAAACTCCGCATAATTTTCGTCAACATTCGCGCTCATACACTCTTCGATATACACAATCGCCTCAAGCCGCGTCATTGTCTCTTCCTCCGCGCAAACCGAAACCGCGCCCAATCCCAAGCAGAGCAAGAAAACCATCGCCGCCGCCGATATTATCCTTTTCATTTCAAATTCACTCCCTTTTTATTTATAAGTACATTTTACCGCGTTTTTTCGCCAATGTCAACCCAATATCAGGCAAAAAAATCCTATCTCCGACATAATAATTTGACAAGCACCCCTCTAAGTGTTAAAATACTCCCGAAGGTGATAAAAATGTCCGAATACAATCCCAAAAGCCCCAAAGCGGAGGAATTTATCAATCATGAGGAAATTCTCGCCTCACTGCGCTTTGCGGAGGAAAATAAAAATAACAAACCGCTCATCGACGAAATTCTGAAAAAAGCCGAGGAATACAAGGGGATAACCCACCGCGAAGCGGCGCTTCTTTTTGAGTGCAATCTCCCCGATGCAAACGAGCGCATTTTCCGCCTTGCAAAGGAAATTAAGGACAATTTCTACGGCAACAGAATTGTCATGTTCGCCCCGCTCTATCTTTCAAACTACTGTGTCAACGGCTGCACCTACTGCCCGTATCATCATCAAAATGCACACATTCCCCGCGTCAAGCTCACGCAGGAGCAAATACGAGACGAAGTCACCGCCTTAATTGACATGGGGCACAAGCGCCTCGCGATAGAGGCGGGGGAGGATCCCGTCAACAACCCCATTGAATATATATTGGAAAGTATCGACACCATCTATAAAACAAAGCACAAAAACGGCGCGATACGCCGCGTCAATGTCAACATTGCCGCGACAACGCCCGAAAACTACAAAAAGCTCAAGGACGCAGGGATAGGCACCTACATTCTTTTTCAGGAGACATACAATAAGGAAAACTACGAAAATCTCCACCCCACGGGACCCAAGCACAACTATGCCTACCACACCGAGGCGATGGATCGCGCGATGCATGCGGGGATTGACGACGTCGGCTTGGGCGTTCTCTTCGGGCTCAGCCTTTGCCGCTACGAGCTTGTCGGGCTCATCATGCACGCCGAGCACTTAGAGGCATACTGCGGCGTAGGCCCGCACACAATCAGCGTGCCGCGCATCTGCCCCGCGGACGACATTGACCCCGCCGCCTTCTCCGACGCCGTCGACGACGACACCTTTGCAAAAATTGTCGCCGTGATAAGAATTGCCGTTCCCTACACAGGTATGATAATCTCAACCCGCGAAAGCCAAAAAACGCGCGAACGCGTCTTGAATCTCGGAATTTCGCAGATAAGCGGCGGCTCTCGGACATCCGTCGGCGGCTACACAATGCCGGAAACACGCGACGATTCGACCGCTCAATTTGACGTTTCCGACACCCGCACATTGGATGAGGTCATAAGCTGGCTTATCGACATGGGTCACGTCCCCTCATTCTGCACCGCCTGCTACCGCGAGGGCAGAACCGGCGACCGCTTTATGTCGCTTTTAAAGTCGCGCCAAATCATCAACTGCTGCCACCCCAACGCCCTTTTGACTCTAAAGGAATATCTCACAGACTATGCCTCCCCCGAAACCGCAAAAAAAGGCGAAGCTCTTATTGCAAAGGAAACAGAAAAAATAACAAACGAAAAAGTGAAAATACGCGCCAAGCAAAATTTAATCGACATAGAAAAAGGTACGCGGGATTTCAGATTTTGAACCTTAAAACTTTTTGTTTTTATCATTTTTTGCGGTTATAATCTTTTTTTCGTTTTTAAATTTTTGTGCAATTTTTTCATCACTCATTCGCGGCTTTATATTGACAATTTACTCCCGCTTGGGATATAATATATTTTATCTGATTATGCCCTTTTCATGCCTATTGCGTGAACACAAACCTTTCATTGAAAGACGGTGTTTATATATTATGGAAAATCTGCGTGTTTACGGCGGCAGCCGCCTGTACGGTGAAATTACCACCGGCGGCGCGAAAAATGCCGCTGTTGCAATCATTCCGGCGGCGCTGCTCGTCGACGGAGTGTGTACAATAGAAAACGTGCCCGACATTCGGGATGTCAACCTCATTTTAAAAATGCTTTCATATCTCGGCGCAAAAATAACATATCCCGCCGAAAATACCGTAACCATTGATTCTTCAACCGTTTCCACCTACAGAGCGCCCTACGACCTCGCCAGCCGCATGCGCGCCTCGTATTACCTTTTGGGCGCGCTTTTGGGTCGCTTCGGCAAGGCGGAGGTCGCCCTCCCGGGCGGCTGCAATTTCGGCGAACGCCCGATCGATTTGCACGAAAAAGGCTTCCGCGCACTCGGCGCGGAGGTTGAAACAAAACGCGGTCAGGTCACGGCCTCGGCAGATTGCCTTCACGGCGCCTCTGTCTATCTTGACACCGTCAGCGTCGGCGCGACAATCAACATCATGCTTGCCGCCGTCCGCGCAAACGGGCGCACCGTCATTGAAAATGCCGCAAAGGAGCCGCACATTGTCGACCTTGCGAACTTTCTCAACGCCATGGGCGCGCACATTCGCGGCGCGGGCACCGACGTTATCCGCATTGTCGGCGTCGAGCGTCTTAGCGGCGGAACATATGCCATCATTCCCGACCAAATAGAGGCGGGCACGTTTATGATTGCCGCAGCCGCGGCGGGCGGCGACGTTCTTGTCAAAAACGTCATCCCCCGCCACATGGAATCCTTAACCTCCAAGCTTGAGGAAATGGGCGTAAACGTTGAGGAATACGACGATTCGATACGCATCAAGCGCGACTCGCCGCTTCGCCCCATCCGCGTCAAAACCATGCCCTACCCCGGCTTTCCGACCGATTTGCAGCCGCAGATTGTCGCTCTTTTGTCAATCGCGAACGGTACAAGCATGGTAACCGAGGACGTTTGGGAAAACCGCTTTCAATATGTCGGAGAGTTAAAGCGTCTCGGAGCCGACATCACCATTCAGGGACAAACTGCGCTCATTCGCGGCGTGCCCTCGCTTTACGGAGCGCCCGTCAAGGCAACCGACCTTCGCGCCGGAGCCGCCATGATTATTGCCGCGCTTGTCGCCGACGGCGTCACAACAATCGGCGAGCCCATCCACATCGACCGCGGCTACGAGAGAATTGAAACGCGCCTTTCCAAAATAGGCGCAAGAATAGAAAGAGTGTATATAACAAATGGTTGAGCTTTGCAGCCTTTTTTCCGGCAGCAGCGGCAACGCTGCGCTCGTCCGCGCGGGATGCGCAAACATTTTGATTGACTGCGGCAGCAGCGGCTCGCAGATTGAGGCGGCGCTTCGCGCCGTCGGGTGCGACCCGTCGGAGCTGTCGTTTATTTTTGTCACCCATGAACACATCGACCACATCAAGGGCGTCGGCGTTATGAGCCGCCGCTACGACCTGCCGGTCTACGCCACTCGCGGCACATGGCAGAACATGATTTCAAAAATCGGCGCAATTAAAGAGAGCAACATTTTCTACATACAAGGCGGCGTTCCCTTCGCCGCAAAGGACGCGGTTGTCACGCCCTTTTCCACCCCGCACGACGCACGCGAAAGCGTCGGTTTCACAATTGAACATAACAACTCCCGCGCCAGCGTCGCAACCGACCTCGGCGTTATGAACAAAACCGTCTATGAAAGCATCAAGCATTCCGACACCGTTTTGCTCGAATCGAACCACGACGTCGAAATGCTTATGAACGGACCGTATTCATATGACCTCAAAATGCGGATAAGAAGCTCCGTCGGGCACCTTTCCAACGTCGACTCCGCGCGCACCTGCGCCCACCTTCTTCAAGAGGGCGTCAAGCACATTCTTTTGGGTCACTTAAGCCACGACAACAACCTCCCCGACAAAGCCTACGACGAGTCGGCGTCTGCACTCACCGCCCAAGGCGCACACGTCGGCAGCGACGTCACTCTCGAGGTTGCGCCGCGCTTTACGCCGTCACAAATCTACATTGAGTGAGGTTACATCATGCCCGAAATAAAAATTATCGCCGTCGGCAAAATAAAAGAGAAATTCATGCAAAGCGCGATTGACGAATACGCAAAGCGTCTCTCCCGTTTCTGTAAATTAAACATCGTTGAAATCCCCGACCGCCCGATTCCCAAAAACGCCTCCCCCGCAGATGAAGCGGAAATCATCCGCCGCGAAGGGGAGGATATTTTATCCAAGATAGGCAAGAACGATTTTGTCATTTCCCTCTGCGTCGAAGGCTCACTTCTTTCAAGCCCGACCCTTGCGGCGAAAATTGCATCCGCCTTCAACAGCTTCCCCTGCATAACCTTCATCATCGGCGGCTCGCTGGAGCTCGCAGACGAAGTGAAATCAAGAAGCCGCCTCCGCCTCTCAATGTCCGAAATGACCTTCCCCCACAACCTCGCCCGCCTGATGCTGCTGGAGCAAATTTACCGCGCCTTCAAGATAAACAATAACGAAACATATCATAAATAAAAATCTCTGTTCCGTTTTTTCGGCGCTCTTTTCGGAGTGTGACGTTACTTTTCATGGCTGAACCGTAACGAACTGTTGCCACAAATCTTCTCAAACTTGAAAATTCATGTTGCAAATTGCTTATTTTAGGTTTATAATAGTATGAGTTTACGGAAAGGCTTGATCTGAAGATGAATGTTTATAAATTGAGCGAAATGACAAAAGAGCAAA
Organism: Clostridia bacterium; assembly: GCA_021202495.1. Taxonomy (GTDB): domain Bacteria; phylum Bacillota; class Clostridia; order UMGS1883; family UMGS1883; genus JAJQCX01. The sequence goes on from JAJQCX010000122.1 coordinate 20,327, forward strand.
AGGAGCGTATCATGCGCCGCGCCGAAACCGACATTTCCGAGCAGATGAAAACCGCAAAGGAAATTTCCGACGAGGTCAGAGACAACGGCGATGCCGCCGTCCTCAAATACACCGAAAAGTTTGACCACGTCCGCCTCACGCCCGAAACGATGAAAGTTACGGCGGAGGAAATTGAAAACGGGTATAATAATCTTGACCGCCCGACGCGCGACGCGCTCGAATACGCATATAAAAATATTTATAATTTCCACGAAAAGCAGCTCCCCGAGGAAATGTGGTTCACAAATGTGGACAAGGGGCTCATGGTCGGTGAAAAGACGACCCCGATTGTCGATGTGTGTCTCTACGTTCCGCGCGGCAAAGGCAGCTTTCCCTCTGTTCTTCTCATGCTCGGCACTCCCGCCAAGGTCGCGGGCGTTCCCCGCATAAGGGTCGTCACCCCTCCCAATGAAAAAGGCGACGTTGACGACGCAATCTTAGCTGTCGCGAAAATTATCGGCATCACCGATATTTATAAAATGGGCGGCATCCAAGCCGTCGCCGCGGTTGCCTACGGCACCGAAACCGTGCCGAAATGCCACAAAATTATCGGTCCCGGCAATTCATATGCCACAGCCGCAAAGCGCGTTTTGGCGCAGCAGATTGACACCGGGCTTCCCGCGGGACCTTCCGAGGTCATAATTTTGGCTGACGAAAAGGCGGATCCCGAAAAAGTAGCTCTCGACGTCATGATTGAGGCGGAACACGGACCGGACAGCGCGGCGCTGCTCGTCACCCATTCATCCGAGCTCGTTGAAAAGGTCATTCCCATTATTGAGCGCCAAAAGGCGAAAATTTCCGACAAACGCCGCAGCTTTGTCGAAAGCGTCTACTCCGGCTACGGCGGCGCAATCATCACCTCCTCGCTCCGGGAGAGCATCGATTTTGTCAACGAGTACGCTCCCGAGCACATGGAGGTTTTAACAGAAAAGCCCTTTGACGTTCTTCCCGAAATTAAAAACGCCGGCGAAATTCTTTTGGGAGATTATACTCCCGTCACCTTATGCAACTTCCTTTTGGGACCGAACGCAATTTTACCCACCGGCGGCTTTGCGAAAACGTATTCATCGGTTTCCATTTTCGATTTTCTCAAACGCTCTTCCGTCGGATATGCGTCCAAAGAGGGCTTTGAGCGTGTCCGCGAATATGCGTATCGCATGGCAACCGTCGAAGGCTTCGACACCCATGCTTTAGCCGTCAAGGAAAGGAAGTAAACAAACATGATACAGGTAACACGCAAAACAAGCGAAAGCAGCATGGCGGTTCGCCTTTCCGAAGGTCCCGTCGCTTCCGACTACCGCGCAAAGATTAAAACTCCGCTCATGTTTTTAAATCACATGATTGAGCAAACCGTGTGGCGCAGCGGCTTCAACATCGAATGCGACGTCGATCTCACCGATTTTCAGCTTGCCCACCTCGTCACCGAGGATCTCGGGCAAACCGTCGGCCGCGCATTTGCACAATATATAGAGCAAAACGACGGCACAGTCGGCTTCGGCGACGGCTTCGGCGTGATTGACGAAGCGATGGCACACACCCTCGTCAGCTTTGAAGCGCGTTCCTCATTTCTTTTCAACCCCAAGGTCATAATTCCCGCCGCGGTAGAGGGCATGGCAAGTGAGGAACTTCTTGTATTCCTTGACGCCTTCTCACAGGGCGCGTTCTGCACTCTTCAAATCGACCTTGAACGCGGCGAAAACACCCACCACATTTGGGAAGCTGTTTTCCGCTCGTTTGGTCTTGCGCTCAAAGCGGCATGCAGCGTCGACCCCGCCCGCCTCGGCATGACCAGCGGCGTCGCCGGCAAAGTCGAATTTACAACAGAACAAATCTAACAAGCGTCCCGCTTGAGCGTCCCTCGCACACAAAAGAACGCTTGTCAACTTAATTTTCGTGCCTGCGTCCTTGCGACGCGCCAAATCCAATTAAACAAATTAAATTTTATAGGAGGTCATTTAAAATGGCACAGATAACGAAAGACACAATAATCATGGACGTATTGAGAATTGATCCCGAAACGGCTCCGTTCTTCCTCGAAATAGGTATGCACTGCCTCGGCTGCCCCTCCGCCTCCGGCGAGAGCATTGAACAGGCAGCAATGGTTCACGGCGTAGACGCCGACGAGCTTGTCAACAAGATTAACGACTACCTCGCATCGAAGTAATAATATTCTAAACAAAAAGAGAGTGCGTCAAACCGATTTCGGTTTTGATGCCCTCTTTTTTGTTTTTCTTACAGTGGAGCTACTACAAGTGTTTTTCCCAAAGGTGCCAAAACCTTTAGCACAGTTTCAAGCTGCGGGCTTGTATCACCGTTTTCCATTCTTGATATAATCGGTTGTTTCACTCCGCTCATTTCTTCAAGCTTCTTTTGACTTATCCCTTTTTCCTGTCGGGCTTTTATCATTTCACTCATAATTGAAACCCTCAAATTACTTTCCGCCTTTTCTTCATCGGTCAGCAGCGAGTTCATAAAATCAAGCACATTTTCTCCGACAGCATCCTCACCTCGCTGCTTTAAATCCTCCAAATTAGCCTGCGCCTGTAAATATTCTTTATTTGCTTTCATCAGTAACGCTCCTTTCGAGATGATTTTTTAAATTTTTCTTTGCTCGCTCTATTTCTTTCGGCGGTGTTTTCTGCGTCTGCTTCATAAATTGGTGAAGCAAAATAAACCTTTTTCCTGTCCAAACCGCAAACAGAATTCTGTCTCTAAGAGGCCTAAGCTCCCATATATCGCCGTCAAGATGCTTTATATACGGTTCTCCTGCCGCAATGCTGTATTCACTCAACACTTTTAAATAATCCATTATTTTATTAAACTTTATACGGCTGTCTTTATCATTCTTTTTCGCCAATCCATTTAGATACTCCCGCACGGGCTCTTTCCCGTTTTTATCCTTGTAAAAATATATCTCGTACAATATCAGCTTTCCCCTCTCTTTTTTAATTATACTTAAAAGTTATAAGCATGTCAAGTATGTTTATGTTGTTTTCTTGCTGCACCGGTTTTCCACTCTTCCCATAACAAAAACCGTGCCTCCCTCAACGGACAGCACGGTTTTTTCATTATTCGACTATTTCAACCATTACCCTCTTGCCGTCCTTATTCGCGGCAGCCTTGACAACGGTTCTTATCGCCTTTGCTATCTTGCCCTTGCGTCCTATCACCTTTCCCATGTCGCTCTGAGCAACTCTCAGCGAGAGGACGATTTCCCCGTCCTCCTTTTCGCTTTCGTCAATCGACACCTCGTCTGGCTTTTCGACAAGCGGCAAAACAATAGTTTCAAGCAGCTCTTTCATTCTTAAAACCCTTTCGCCTATTATTCTATAACGCCGCTCTTCTTGAGCAGGCTCTTAACCGTATCTGTGGGCTGTGCGCCGTTAGCCATCCACTGCTTAACCTTGTCAGCATCAACCTGAAACTGAGAGGGTTCTCTCATCGGGTCATATGTTCCTACTTCCTCGATAAATCTTCCGTCGCGCGGATATCTCGAATCCGCCACAACAACACGGTAGAAGGGAGCCTTCTTTGCGCCAACTCTTCTGAGTCTGATTTTAACTGCCATTTCAATGCACCTCTTGTAATAAAATATTATTTTTTATATGAACAACATCGTTGTTACTAACCTTATTTTAAAACGGTAATTTCATTTTCTTCATCTTTTTCGGGTCGGAAAACATCTTCATCATTTTCCTCACCTGGTCAAACTGCTTCAAAAGCTGATTCACGTCATAGACCTTCGTACCGCTTCCGTCGGCAATGCGCTTTTTGCGGCTCGAATTTATAATCTCCGGTCTCTCGCGCTCCTTTATTGTCATCGACTTAATAATAGCCTCGGTCTGCGCCATCTTTTTCTCGTCAACCTTTGCGCCCTTGAGCGCCTTTGCGTCAACGCCCGGCAGCATTTTCAGCATATTTTCAATCGGACCCATCTTTTTCATCTGTTCCAACTGGTCAAGATAATCGTTCAAGTCAAACCTCTGCTCGCGCAGCTTTTTCTCAAGCTCCGCCGCCTTTTTATCGTCCATCGCGCTCTGCGCCTTGTCGATAAGACTCAAAACGTCGCCCATGCCCAATATTCTCGACGCCATTCTGTCGGGATAAAACGGCTCCAAATCGTCAAGCTTTTCGCCCATGCCGACGTATTTGATAGGCTTGCCCGTCACCGCCTTCACCGAAAGCGCCGCGCCGCCGCGCGTGTCGCCGTCAAGCTTTGTCAATATAATCGCGTCAACGCCCAGCTGCTCGTTAAAGCTCTCCGCAACGTTCACAGCGTCCTGACCTGTCATCGCATCCACAACAAGAAGTATCTCCGTCGGGTGCGTCTCTTTCTTTATCTCAACAAGCTCGCCCATCAGCGCTTCGTCGATGTGAAGTCTGCCCGCCGTGTCGAGGATAATCGTGTCGTATTTTGTCAAATCGCACGTTTCGACCGCTTTTTTCGCAATTTTAACCGGGTTCTTTTCGTCAAAATCGGCATAAACTCCGCAGCCGACCTGCTCGCCCACAACCTGCAGCTGCTTTATCGCCGCGGGTCTGTACACGTCGCACCCGACCAAAAGCGTGCGCTTGCCGCTCTTTTTCAAAACTCCGCCGAGCTTTGCCGCCGTCGTCGTCTTGCCCGCGCCCTGAAGACCCACCATCATGTAGACAGTCGGCGCTTTCGGCGAAACGGTCAGCTTTGACGCCGCGCCGCCCATCAGCTCCGTCAGCTCGTCGCGCACGATTTTTATAATCTGCTGTCCCGGCGTCAGGCTCTCCAGAACGTCGCTGCCGACAGCCTTGTCAAAAACCTTTTTTTCAAAATCCTTTACAACCTTAAAGCTTACGTCCGCTTCAAGAAGCGCCAACCGCACCTCGCGCATCGCGCTCTTTAAGTCCTTTTCCGAAACCTTGCCCTTGCCCGTCAGCTTTTTAAACGTATTTTGCAGTTTTTCCCCCAAGGATTCAAACGCCATTGGCTCACCCCCGTCAAATATCAACTCCGCGCAATTCCTCCAGCGCCTCATCCGCCAAAGCGTCAATCGCACTGCCCGAACTCACAGCCTTTATCTTCCGCAGCGCGTCCTGCGCTTTTTCAATGCGCGCCGCCTTTTCGCAAAGCTTGAGCTTTGCCTCATAATCGTCAAGCATTTCCTCGCCGCGCTTGATAAAATCCCGCACGCCTTGCCTGCTTATTCCCATATTCTCGGCAATTTCCCCGAGCGACAAATCCTCGTCGTAATAATATTCCAACGTCTGCGCCTGCTTATCGGTCAAAAGCGCCCCGTAAGATGAAAGCAGCGCACTGTAATTCAAATTCTTTTCCATTCACATTCACCCTTTGTAAAGCTTTTTAACTTTACATCTTCCTTATTGTACACCACTTTCCCGCCCTTGTCAACCCCGTTTTTAATTTTTTCGTTAAAGTTCAGCCGCTTCGCGGCTGAACACGGGGACAAGCTCCGCTTTTCCCCGTA
>JAJQCX010000212.1 GCA_021202495.1 Clostridia bacterium
ATTTTCTTCAATATAAATTGTTTCGATCGGAGTTTCTCTGATGGGGATGTTTTTGCGGGCGAGCTCCAAGAGGACATTCATTTCATATTCAAATCTTTCGCCTTGTATGTTAAGAAGTGTCGGAATAAGAGCGGCGTTGAAGGCGCGTAAGCCCGTTTGAGTGTCGTAAATTTTGTGCCCTGTGGAAAGCTTGTAGACAAGGCGCGTAATTGTGTTTCCGAAAAGACTTTTGAGCGGCACATTGCCGGTGAATTTTCGGCTGCCTAAAATGAGTGCGCCGGGATTTTCTTCGGCGTCTGCCGCGACCTTTACGGCGTCCTCCGCGGTATGCTGACCGTCGGCATCCATTGTGACGACGGTGCAGTCGGGCGGGAAATGAAGCTTGATGTATTCCATGCCTGTTTTGAGCGCTCTTCCTTTGCCGCGGTTCATCTTGTGCTCCAATACGTCCGCATATTTTTCCGCTTCGAGAAAGAGGTCTTTTTTATCCTCCGAGCTGCCGTCGTTTACGAGAACAATGTGAAAACCCCTGTCTTTCACGGTGCGCAAAACGTCCGGGAGCAAAGATACAGGCTCATATGCCGGAATTAACGCGATACGAACGAAATTTGCGCTTTTCATAATCAGATGCCTCTTTCCCGATTTAAAATTAAGATTGATTCAAAGTGTTACATTCAGGGTGAGATTTCCGCGTATTCACAGAGCGGATATAGTGAGGGGATAGTTGACCAGATGAAGATTTTGACCGTTTCGCACTCGTTTGAAAGGGAGGCGGTGCCGTCGATTACTTCGGCAAAGTCTATGACGATGCCGTCGGAATAGCCGACGGCCAAGATGATGCCGTCAATTTCGCCTGCGGTTGCAACGGTAATGGTGAGGGTGTCGCCTTTGGTGACAGAAACGGAGGATATTGCGATTTCGGCGCTTTCATCGGCGCTTATGCATTCTTCGAGCCACGCGATGAAGCACTCGTCGCTGTCTGCTCCGGCACGTTCGGCTTCGGTGTGTCCTTGTGCCCAATGCATTGCAAAATCGACGTCCGACACCGTTCCGTCGGAAATGTCCTCGCAGAGGGCAAGATAGAGATTTGTCTCAACCGTGACGGAGGTGTCGCTTTGAGTGATGCCGGTATTTATGCGCCAGTGGGGCGCGATTGAGGATGTGCCGTAGCCCGCATAATCTTGGCAGATGTAGTACATGGGGTTGTACATATTTTGGCGGTACTGCGAGCTTATGTTAAGAAGTGACGAGGCGGTGTAGCTTTCGCAGTCGTCAAGATATTCTTCGGCATAGCTTAAAATATCCGATTCTGAAACAGATGAGTCGGCTGCGGCATAGACCGCGGCATTTTCACTGAGCAAGCTTGCCATGCACGAATCAAAATGAGCAGGGTCGTTAGCACCGCTGCCGAAAACGTAGTTTTCAGCCTGCGATTTGTTGAGGTCGTCAAACGCTCCGACGTCCTTTGAGGCGGATTTGCTGCCGTAAAGCACGAAATCCTCAATGCTTGTTATTGTGTAGCGCTCTTCCGTTTCGTCATAGATTATCCATGCGCTGTCGGTGCCGTAGTTTTCGTCAATTGAAAGAAGATAGTCGGAAGCCGACGTGTAACCGGATGCGAAAAGCGAAAACGGAGTTGAAGGAGCGCCGGAGCTCCCTCCGGGACCGCTCGAATCACCACCGGGATCTTCCGAGCCGCCGCCTGACGAAGAAGAACTGTATGAAAAATTGCCGTCCTCGTCTGTGTATGAATCGATAAAGTCGTTTAATGAATATTCGATGCGGCTGAGAATGTAGTCGTAATAAGAGCCCGAGGTATAAATTCCGTCGCCGTCGTCCGAAAGAGTGAGGGCATTTCCGCTTTCGTCAACGAGGGTGAGGGAATTTATATATTCGGCAAAGGCCGTTGAAAGATCGTCCGACAAAAGCGCCGTCCATGTGCCGTCGGCGCGTGTGCCGGAAGAGGAATACTGCCCCATCATCCATTCATATGCGGCGTCGGCATAGTCAAGTGATGTTATCGGGCACCAGCACATAGCGCCGTAGGTGGCATCGCTGAGTGTGCTCGAATATGTATCGGTCGCTTCATCATATTCTACGCCTGCCGCGCCGATGGAGTAAAGATAGGGATAATAGAGATCGCTGTCGCCGGATGCGCCGACGAGCGAGCTTTGCGCACCGCCGCCGCTGTGACCGAAGGTGAATATCCTGTCGGTATTTCCGGGGAGGGAGTCGGAATTATACCTATAATAACGGATGGCGGCTTTGAGGTCGGTGACGCCCCACGGCGCGCCGCCGTTTGTTGTGTCGCGTCCGCGGCAGCCGGCGTAAAGATAGATGATACCCTCGGAAGTATATGCCGTCACGCCCGAGGAAAAGCCTGTGGGCGCAGACTGCGCGGAATAGCCCGATGTGTTGACGGGAATAACAATCGGCGCGGTTTGCGCGGTGTAGCTGCCGACGGCGGTGTCGGTAAACGAATTAAACGTGTATGTTCCGCCGCCGTTTGAGGTCATGTTCATGTATGCCGCGGGAACATAGATGCCGAAGGATTCGTATGAGGTGTCATAGGGGTCGGTGCAGTAGACAACGCCCGTTTGATAGTACACATCATAGGTTGAATTGTAGAGCCACGCGCTTTGGTCAAAATCCAAGTCATAGGACGAGGATGCGCCGAGGGCGCAAGTCGGCACAAAAGCCGCCAGCAGTGCGGCGCAGAGAATGAACGATAAAGATTTTTTAAAATATTTCACTTGTTAAGCCTCCTTTATTTTGGATTATTATACAAAATGTTTTTGCGTTTGACAAGTCAAAAAGGACGGAATTTACGGTTTAAACACATAGATTTGACGTTTAAAACACATAGATTTGACGTAATGTTTTAATGATGTTAACATTGAAATGCTATACTAAAGAAAAGAATAAAACGGAGGTATAATGATTATGAAAAAAAGGTTTCTTGCAATAGTTATGGCGGGAATGGTATTTTTCGCGGCAGCGCCTTTGGCATTCGGGTCGGGACCGGGGGATTCGGGTGGCGGCGGCGGAGACGGACCCGGCGGAGATGGGTCGGGCGGCGGTGAAAGCGGGGATTCTTCGAGCGTGGAGCAGGGGACATATGCGAACATGATAACATAGTACGGAGAGTACAGCGGCGGGGTCTATACCTCGACGGGTGACGATGAAAACGCGCTGAGGGTTGACGGGGCAACCGTTGTGCTTGACAGCATAACCGTGAACAAGAGCGCGGGGAGCTCTTCAAATGCGGAAACGGGCGATTTTTACGGAATGAACGCGGCGCTGCTTGCGACAAACGGGGCGACGGTGACGATAACAAATTCGACGATTACCTCCTCGGCGCAGAACGGAAACGGGGTTTTCAGCTACGGGAGCGGGACAACGGTGAACGTGTCGGACACGGTAATATCGACTACTGCCGACAATTCGGGCGGGATACAGACGACGGGCGGCGGAGTGACGAACGCGAGCAATTTGACCGTGACGACGCAAGGCAGCTCGGCTGCGGCGATACGCTCAGACCGTGGCGGCGGAACGGTGACGGTGAGCGGCGGAACGTATACGTCAAACGGCTACAATTCGCCGGCTGTTTATTCGACTGCCGATATAACGGTGAGCGACGCGGTGCTCACGGCTAACAATTCGGAAGCGATTGTAATTGAGGGCGCAAATTCGGTGACGCTCTATGACTGCACGGTTTCGGGAAACATGAGCGACACAGAGGGGACAAGCTCGGACGAAAACGTACATAATATTATGATATATCAATCGCAGTCGGGAGACGCGGCGGAGGGGACGTCGTATTTCACGATGGAAGGCGGCAGCGTGACGAGTGAAAACGGAGACATGATATATGTCACTAACACGCACGCAATTATATATCTTTCGGGTGCCGAATTTGTAAATGAGGATGAGGAAGCCTATTTGATGAACATTTGCGGCAACAGCGGGGATCGCGGCTGGGGCGCAGAGGGCGAAAACGGCGCGCAGGTTGAATTGACGATGTCAAATCAGACGCTCCAAGGCGACATAGTTGTCGATGATATATCAACGCTTGATATTTCGCTTGAGGACGGGTCAAGTCTTGTGGGGACGATAAATGTTGTCGATAACGCATACAACGGTACGGCGGTGGACGACAATGCGGTTGTCGTGATAGACAGCACAAGCACATGGTATTTGACGGGCGACTGCGTGATAACGAGCCTTGACAACAGCGGAACGATTGTTTACAACGGTTACACGATAAAGCTGCTTTCCGATGGAACGGTGCTTTCCGACGACGATGAAACGTGCATAATGCTGACGGTGACGTATGACGACGAGGGGTGCGTTGAAAGCGTCGCGATTGAGGAAGTTTACGTCGCGGACATTGAGGA
>JAJQCX010000133.1 GCA_021202495.1 Clostridia bacterium
CATGTTTGACAGTGTTTTTGTTTTTTCACTGTCTCTCATAAAGGGAGCATATCAAAATCTCCGATTACGGTCTTTTTTATTCATTTTATTCCGTAGTCCATGAGTTCATGCGCGGCTCAACATTTTTGCTCCAAACAAATACTCTCATATCCTCCGCGTCAAAATCCTCTCCCGCAAAAGCGGTATTTTCTCCAATCTTTCCCTCAACCGAAACAACCCTTACCTTTGTCAGCTCATTTCCGTCAAACGCCGCGAAATACACGTTCACCGTCTCATCCTTTTCAAGACGGAACGTCACGCTCTTCGCTTCCGCGTCGTATGAAAGTATCTTCGCCGCATAATCTCCCAATGTTTCAATCACAGCGGGCACATAAAATTCTTCTATCGCGCGGAAGTTCGGATGCGTTCCCGAAGGATATGTGCTGCTGAATTTTTCGCTCGAAATTGTCGCCATAGTTCCCGGCAGATAATCCGAGCCCAAATCGTCAAATGTGTAATTCCATCTTATCGTATCGTCATTTGTGTCAATCAAGGGATTTGAATACACATCGGCAACAATAACTCCCCACTTTTCGCAGGCTTCAAGCTCAATTTCATGCAAAAGCTCCTGTATGTCACTGTCCCGCGCGGCAGTCTTATGCACAGCCACATAGCACAGCTTTGTGTCGTCTCCCCATTTTGCTTTCATCTGAGAAATCAAATTTTCAAAGCAGCCCGCAAAAGTCGCCGTGTCAAAATCTGCGGTTTCATCTCCCACTTCTCCCCATTTACCCGCGTTCGTGCTGTAGGCGTCGTTTACTCCGCCGTCAAAGATAACAATGTCGGGCGCTTCCTCGGGAGCCGATTCAATCTGGCTTAAAATCGTGCCGTCCATCACAGCCGCTCCGTTTTCCGAGGCATTGTAGGAAAGCTCCGCGCCCATCTGCCGCGCCGCAAAATCCGCAAATCCCGCGTCGTACTTGTGCCCCGCGACAACGCTGTCACCGAAGGCGTAAATTGTTCTGTCCGCGTAAGGGAGCTCAACGTTTTCATCCGAGCCGACAATCTTAAAATTATCGATTGTCTGAGTTCCCGCATACGATTTGCCGCTCTCATTCGTATAGTAATTGCAGGCAATCATTTTCGCAAGGCTTGTCGCCTCCGTCGGAATGTCCGACGCTACGGCAAGCATGTTCCCCGTGGATTTTTCGGTAATTGAATAGCTCACGGTTTTTTCCTCAAAGTCGCAGTAAAGACGAATGGTATACGTTGTTCCGCGCGACATGTCAATCTCCGTCCAAGTCGGCTCCCTGTCATATTCGGCATTCGCACTGTCGGAATCGGCTCCCGTCACGCTGTAGCGCAGCACGCTTCCGCTCTTGCTCGCTATCGCAAAGATAAGCCTTCCGTAAAGATCGCGGAATTCAATGCCGCTCTTTTTCCCCGCAGATGTAATATTACTCGTCCAGTCAAACGTCAAATCAATCTGCGGCTGATTTATAATTTTCGCGTCAAATATTTTAATGCTTGTCGTGTAATTATCCATTCCATCCGTAATTTTAAGCGTTCCGTCCGAAACGCTCGCACCGCTCGAAAAACCGAAGCTTGACTCATCGTCTTCCGAAAAGTCCTCATCTGTCAAAACTCGTCCTTCCAGTTCCTCCGGCATCATGTCGCTTTCCATAATTTCTAAATAGTCAAACGTCACAATGCCCGAGGCCGTCACCGTGTAGGAAATTGTGTTCGTTCCCTTTTTCAGCGTCACAATCGGGCCGTAATCCGACAATGTAAATTCCTCGCTCGACCCGTATTGGCTTAACGCTCCGCCGTATTTCACGCCGTTTACATACATCTGCACCGCGCCGCGTCCGCTCGATTTCGATTTATATCCCGTCGCAAGCGAAGCGTTCATCTCTTCGTCAAGCTCAAAAGTAAACGTCACAACAGTGCCGGCAGTCGCATCTCTCACAAGCGTCCACTTTCCGCCGCTCGCCGACGAATCAGACTGTGTTTCAAGCGAAAACGAATTTGTCACGCTAACGCTCATGTCTTCAAATTCATATGTTTCAGGCTCAGGCAGCGCGTTTTCCGTCACAACGCGCACAACCGAAAATTCCGGCATTGTAACAACCAAATCTTTTCCCGAAGTCGAATATGTCACCTCGCCGTCCTCGCTCACCCATTCGCTGCCCTCATAGTAGCCGTACTCAACGCTCACCACGTCTGTTCCTATTCCGGAGAGCGTAAACGTCGCGTCTTCATCCTTTGAGCTCAAAAGCACAACCTCGTTGTCGCTTCTCTTCACTGCTATGCCCACGGAATAAATTGTGTCGGACTTATATGTCACGTCCATGCCGCCGATGCTCTTCGTCACATTTATATCGCTTGTGCTCGTACCCTCGCAGTTAAAGAACAGCAAATTCTTGCCGCCCTGCTTGTCGGTCTTTTTCGTCGCAATCTCATAGCCAATCTTGTTCAGCCACAAATTGTGGTTTTTAATGTCCTCTATGTACGTTCCGCCGTTCGGCAAATATGTGTCTCCCGCCGAAATTACGCGCGGCGTCAAATCTGAATTATAAAGCGCGTGTCCGTCGGGACTGCAAAGATCATACACGTTGTAAAACGCTCCGCCCGCGACGGTCGCCAGCATCATCAATGCCGACATCGATTTTTCGCCGCCGCTTTCCATAACCATCGGAAGATTATGCCCCGTCGAATAATCGCCCGTGCCGAATGCATACAAATTACTCCTGCTCCAACCGTAGGGGTCAAGCCCTATAAAGTCAAGATATGTGCCCTCGTCGGTGTCCGTTCCGCCCGAAGCGCGCTTATTTTCATTATATGTCACACCCCACGCTTCGCAGCCGTTCACATTGTTCACTCTCGTCCAGACCGGATAATTTGACGTCTTTACCGCCTTTGAAAGATTGTTGCAGTATTCAAAAAGCGTGTAATCCTTAAACTCGGAATCGCTGTACCCGCCGCTCGCCTTAAGCGCCACGCAGGTGTCGCACTGGCAGTTTTGCAGCTTGACTCCGTTTTCGGTGACGCTGCTGTTGTGAAGCCGCGCCACGTTGGGCTCGTTGCACACCTGACAGCCTATAACCGTGTTCTTGTTTCCATGCGCTTCATTATATTCGCCTATGTGGTTAAAAACATCCGTCAGCACCTTCGCCTCCTGCTCGCGCAGCGAAAGGTCGTTCTTACAGGTGAGATAATAATATATGCCCGTTATATCGCTGTTTGCCTTTTTCACCCAAGGCTCGCCGGTCGAATAGACGCACTTTTGATAATTTTGCAGCACATACCACGGCACCCTCAGTTCCGAAACAATCGAGCACGTGTCCGTTGCAAACCACAAAACCTCCATTTTAAGGTCGTATTCCTCGGCGTAGCCGATTATTCTGTCAAGGTAATCCCAGTCGTATTCATCCATCGACGAAAGGTAGAGCGTCGGCGGACGGTCGTCGTCAAAATCGTCAAATGTAATATTTACGCTCGTGTCGTCGCCGCTCGTAATGTCTGCCGCAATTATAAAGCTCACGCTCGTTTTGCCCTTTGCCTGCTGCTCAATTATGTAGTCGCTCACATCAAAATCAAAATATTCCTGTGCCGAAACTTTGTCCCACGAGGGCGACTGACTGACAAGCTCTCCCGAAATCTCATATCCGTCGTGCCCCGGAGCGTTGTTCCACGTTATCGTGTCCTTGCTCCATGTGCAATCCTCAAGCGCATATATCGAAACGCTGTGCTCGCCCGAAACCGCGCTCTTGTTGTAAAGTCTTATCCTCGCCGCCTCCGCTTGGCTCTTCGTCCAGCCCGAAATGTCAAACTTAACATATCCGAGTGCCTGATTTGATTCACTGCTCTCGTCGTAATAAATCTCTATTCCGCCGGTGTTAAACGTCTTGTCAGCGTAGCTTCCGCCTCGGATATACGCCGATTCGGTTGCCGTAAAGCTCTGATCCTGCTGCACGTCCATCCAGCGAATCTGCACGTTCGCAACCGTAAAGCCGTCCTCCTTCGCAAGTCTGAAAAGCTCCTTGACCTGCTCGTCCGTGAAATTGTAAGCGGGGTCGTCTACAACCTTGTCAATTCTTATCTGAACGCCGTTGTAGAAAAAGGGCTCTCCCGCAACCTCAAGCACCTCTTCGCGCTCGTATTCCTCTCCGGAATACACAACCTTCGAGCCGACATACGCGCCGCTCTCCAAAAGCTCCGCATTCATCTCATCCTCTCCTTCCGTCTCCGCCGCAAACGCCGAGAGAGGCGAAACCGCCATCGCCGCCGCACACAGCGCCGCAATCATTTTCTTCATTTTCATAACCGTGCCCCTTTCAAACCATATTATTTATATTTATTTTATAACTCATTTAGTGCAAAATCCATAAC
>JAJQCX010000121.1 GCA_021202495.1 Clostridia bacterium
ATTTCCGGGTGTGGCGCAGTTTGGTAGCGCGCTTGAATGGGGTTCAAGAGGCCGGGAGTTCAAGTCTCCCCACTCAGACCACTTGCAAAACAGGACACTGCATTTAAGATGAAGTGTCCTGTTTTTTACTTATTGGAGGGAAATTTAAATGAAAAAATATCTGCCCGCGATGCCGATTATGCTTTTTCCGTATTCGGTGGTATTTGCTCTTTTTGCCACTTTTGTGCTACATTCAATCCCATATCTTCTTCATGCAAGTATCCTTCTTATCGCGCTTTTGGGGTTTGCTTCGCTGATATGTTCGATTGCGCTCTGTGCGGGGAGCATTGTGAAAAAATCTGATGCGACTGATGCCGCGCGACTTGCCATGATGGCAAAGCTTATCCCCATTCCGGCGTATATATGTATTTTTTTGTGTGGGGTTGTATGTCTGATGACGATATTTACGTTCTTTATTGCGGTTGTGCTGTTTTTGCTCGACTGTGCGGCGATTTTTTTCAGCGGACTTTTGGGTGCTGCCGCTGTGGTGCGGTGCAAAAGCGAGGGAGTGCTGACAAAGGGGCAGATGTATCTTTACGGGGCGCTTCAATTTGTTTTTTGCCTTGACATAGTAAGCTCGATAATCGTTTTCCGCAAAGCCAAAGCGAATGTTACAATTGAAAATGTGATTGACGAGGCCTGAATTGAGGCTTCGTTTTATTTTTTTGAAAAATATATTGACAGATACCCTGTTTGGGTATATAATCAAATCATGAAAGGAGTGTGTTTGACTATGAATGAAGAAGAAAAGGTCTGTCCATGTAAAATGAGGGAGAAGGAGCGCTCGCCCGAGGAGCTTAAGGCGCTTATGCATCGGTTAAACCGCATCGAGGGACAGGTAAGGGGTATAAAGAGGATGCTTGAAAATAATGCCTATTGTACCGACATTATCGTGCAGGTGATGGCTGCCACCGCGGCTCTTAACGCTTTTAACCGCGAAATTCTCTCCGAGCACATCAAAATATGTGTCGTGGACGATATTCGCGACGGCAAAGACGAGGTTGTGGACGATCTTGTTAATACCGTGCGCAGATTGATGAAATAGGAGGCAGATATATTGGGCAACATAGTAATCATAGCGGCGCTTGTTATCGTTGTGATTGCGGCGATTGTTTCCTCGTCAAAGCATTTTAAGGGCGAGGGCGGCTGCTGCGGAGGCGGCGGGTGCGTCAAGAGCGAGAGGAAAAAGCTTGACGGCGCAGTCGTCGCGAAAAAGGAAATAACCATCGACGGTATGCATTGCAAAAACTGCAAGGCGGCGGTTGAAAACGCGATAAATAAGCTTGACGGTGCGGTGGCAAAGGTTGATCTTAAACGCGGCGTCGCAATCGTAAGTCTTGACCGCGAGGTTTCAAACGACGTTTTGCGCGGCGCTGTTATCGACGCGGGGTATGCGTGTCTTGGAATTAGGGAAGTATAGGAGGCAGCAATGAAACAATATAATGTTACGGGCATGAGCTGTGCCGCGTGCAGCGCGCGCGTGGAAAAGGCGGTGTCGCACGTGGACGGTGTGACGAGCTGCTCTGTCAGCCTGCTCACAAATTCGATGGGCGTGGAGGGCACGGCGAGTGATGCGGACGTGATAAAGGCGGTTGTCGACGCGGGCTACGGCGCGTCGCTCAAGGGCGCGGAAAAGGCGGCTCAGCTCGAAGAGGAGGCGCTCGCCGATCATGAAACGCCCGTTCTTTTAAAAAGGCTTATAACGTCCGCAGTGCTGCTCATTGTTTTGATGTATTTTTCAATGGGGCGCATGATGTTCGGCTTCCCGCTTCCGCACTTTTTTGATAATAATCATGTAGCGATGGGGCTGGTGCAGCTGCTGCTCACGATTGCAATCATGATTATAAACGGCAAATTTTTTGTGAGCGGGTACAAGAGCCTTGTGCACGGTGCGCCCAACATGGACACTCTCGTTGCGCTTGGGGCGTCGGCGTCGTTTATCTACAGCGTTTACGCGCTCTTTGCCATGACGGACGCGCAGGTGAGAGGCGACAGCGCGGCGGTGATGGCATACATGGACGAATTCTATTTTGAGTCCGCCGCCATGATTTTGACCTTGATAACCGTGGGCAAAACGCTTGAAGCGTATTCAAAGGGCAAGACGACAAACGCGTTAAAGAGCCTCATGCGGCTTTCGCCGAAAACGGCTGTCGTTGAAATTGAAGGCAAAGAGACGGAAATCCCGATAGAAAACGTGAAAAAGGGCGACGTTTTCATCGTCCGAGCGGGAGGTGCGATACCCGTTGACGGCGTTGTTATCGAGGGTGCGTGTTCCGTTGACGAATCGGCGCTCACCGGCGAAAGCGTACCCGTCGACAAGCACGAGGGCGACGGAGTTTCCGCCGCGACGGTCAACCGTTCGGGCTTTGTCAAGTGCCGTGCCGAAAGAGTGGGCGAGGACACGACGCTCTCGCAGATTATAAAAATGGTCAGCGACGCGGCGGCGACAAAGGCGCCGATTGCAAAGGCGGCGGATAAGGTTTCGGGGATTTTTGTGCCGAGCGTTATCACAATTGCCGTAATTACGCTCGTTGTATGGCTGCTTGCGGGGCAAAGCGTGGGCTTTGCGCTGGCGCGGGGCATTTCGGTGCTTGTGATTAGCTGTCCGTGTGCGCTGGGGCTTGCGACGCCGGTTGCGATTATGGTCGGAAACGGTGTGGGCGCAAAGAGAGGTATTTTGTTCAAAACAGCCGTTTCGCTGGAGCAGACGGGTAAGGCGAAAATTGTCGTTTTGGACAAAACCGGCACGATTACAAAGGGCGAAATGAAAGTCACCGACATTTACGCGGCGGAGGGCTTTTCGGAAAAAACGCTTCTTTCGCTTGCCGCAGGAGTTGAGAAAAAGAGCGAGCATCCGCTGGCGCGTGCGGTCGTCGAATGCGGCGAGGAAAAGGACGTTGAACAAGTTGAGATTTCGGATTTTAAGACGCTGGCGGGAAGCGGAGTTTCGGGCGTATATGACGGGAAAACTATTTTGGGCGGCAGCTTGAAATTTATTTCCTCAAAGCTCGACGTTCCGCGCGAAATATCCGACAAGGCTGACACGTTTGCGTCGGCGGGCAAAACGCCGCTTTTATTCGCGAGTGATGGTCAAATCATGGGCATTATCGCCGTTGCGGACGTGATAAAGGAGGAGAGCCCCAAAGCGATAAAAGAGCTGCAAAAAATGGGCATACGCGTTGTAATGCTGACCGGCGACAACGAGCGCACGGCGAACGCGATCGCTTCCCGCGTGGGAGTTGACGCTGTTATCGCGGGCGTTCTTCCCGACGGAAAGGAAAGAGTTGTGCGGCAGCTTAAAGAGATGGGCGAGGTTGTCATGGTGGGCGACGGCATTAACGACGCTCCCGCGCTCACAAGCGCGGACATCGGCATGGCAATCGGCGCGGGCGCTGACGTTGCGGTTGACGCGGCTGACGTTGTTTTGGTGAAGAGCCGCCTTGACGACGTGCCCGCCGCGATAAGGCTCAGCCGCGCGACGCTCAAAAACATACACGAAAATCTCTTTTGGGCGTTTATCTATAACATAATCGGCATTCCCCTTGCTGCGGGCGTGTGGATTCCGCTGTTCAATTTGCAGCTTAACCCCATGTTTGCCGCGGGGGCAATGAGCCTTTCGAGCTTCTGCGTTGTGACAAACGCGCTCAGGCTCAATTTGAAGGATATTCACAACACCAAAAACGACAGAGCGATAAAGCGTCCTGTCGGAAAAATAAATATAACGGAGGAAAAAACAATGACAAAGACTTATAAGGTAGAGGGCATGATGTGCCCCCACTGCGAAGCAACCGTAAAGAAAACTCTTGAGGAAATGCAGGGAATCAGCGAAGCTGTTGCGAGCCACACCGACGGTACTGTGAAGGTGACGCTTTCGGGCGACGTTTCGGACGAGGCGATAAAAAAGGCAATCGAGGATAAAGGATATAAATTTGTAGGCTGATTCAAAAACCCTCCCAAATTCGGGAGGGTTTTTATACTGAAATTCCATGAAAATGATTGCCAAAAATATGTGAGTGAAGAAAGTACGGCAGTAGACAACGGGCGGGGACAAGCCCCGCCCATACAGCCGACATGGCGAGAAAATCACATAAAATGGTTTATTTTTAATTGGACGGTAGACCGCGGCGGGAGCAAGCCCCCGCCCTACGACCAAGACAGCGTAAAAATTGAGCTTTTTAGCTGAATATTAGTATAAAAGGGTACATTTTCAACCCCTCCCGAATTCCGGGAGGGGTTTTCTTTAGATGCGATTTATCACTATTTCTCCGTTTTCTAAGGTAAATGAGGCTTTCGTCATGCTTTCGCCGGAGACTACCTTTTCGGCTAATTTGTCCTCTATTTCGCGGCTTATCAGGCGGCGGAGGGGACGGGCGCCCATGGCGGGGTCGTAGCCTTTGTCGGCAAGATAGTTCTTTGCGTCGGAAGAAACTTCGATTTCGATGCCGCGTTCCTTTGCCATTTCGGCAATCTCGTTTATCATCAAGTCGACGATGCCCAAAAGCTCATCCTTTGTGAGCGGGTCGAACGTGATTATTTCGTCGACGCGGTTTAAAAATTCGGGACGGAGGAACTTTTTGAGCGCTTCCGTTGCGCGCTCCTTCGACGCCTGCTCCACTGTTTTGGAAAAGCCGAGAGCGGAGGCGGAATATGTGCTGCCGGCGTTTGAGGTCATAACAATGACGGTATTTTCAAAGCTTACGGTTTTGCCGTGGCTGTCGGTCACTCTGCCGTCGTCCATAATTTGCAGCAGGATGTTCAATACGTCAGGGTGCGCCTTTTCAATTTCGTCAAACAAAATTACGCTGTAAGGCTTTCTGCGCACCTTTTCGGTGAGCTGTCCCGCGTCGTCGTAGCCGACATAGCCCGGAGGCGAACCTATCAGCCGCGACACGGTGTGCTTTTCCATATATTCCGTCATGTCAATGCGGATGAGCGACTCTTCGCTGTCGAAAAGTTCCGCCGCGAGCGCCTTCACAGTTTCGGTCTTTCCGACGCCGGTGGGACCGACAAAGATGAAGCTTGCGGGGCGTTTTTTCTTCGAGAGCGCGGCGCGCTTGCGGCGGATTGTCCGCGAAACGGCGTTCACAGCCTCGTTTTGCCCTACGATGCGTTTATGAAGATTGGTCTCCAAATCGAGCAGGCGCTTTGTTTCGGCTTCGGTAATTTTGCGCACGGGGATTTTGGTTTGCAGTTCAATCACGGAGGCAATGTCGTCGACGGTCAAAACGCAGTCCTCGCGCGTCTTTTCAATCTCCTCGATAGACTGCATGATAGAGCATTCCTGCATTTTCAAATCGGCGGCGCGCTGATAATTTTCAATCGAATCCTCGGTGACGGCGTTTTCTTTTTCGGCGCGGATGAGCTCCAATTGATGATTTAATTCATAGAGCGTCGAGAGCGCCTTGTTGTTCAAATTCGCGCGGCTGCCCGCTTCGTCTATCAAATCAACCGCTTTGTCGGGCAAAAACCTGTCCGTGATATAGCGCTCGGAGAGCGTGGCGGCGGCGACGAGTACGTCGTCGGGGATTTTTATCTGATGATAGTTTTCGTAATAGCCTCTTATGCCGCGCAGAATTTCCACCGTTTCGGCAACGCTCGGCTCTTCGATGATTATCGGCTGAAAGCGTCTTTCAAGAGCGCTGTCCTTTTCGATGTATTTTCTGTATTCGGCAAGCGTCGTCGCGCCGATGACCTGAATGTCGCCGCGCGCAAGAGCGGGTTTTAATATGTTCGCGGCGTTCATCGCGCCCTCGGCGTCGCCCGCGCCGACGATGTTGTGCATTTCGTCTATGACAAGGATTATGTTGCCGAGCTTCTTGACCTCATCGACAATACCCTTCATTCTCGCCTCAAACTGACCGCGGTACTGTGTGCCCGCGACTATGGCGGTAAAATCGAGCAGATAGACCTCCTTGTCGCGAAGCTTCACCGGCACGTTATTTGCCGCGATTCTCTCCGCCAAGCCCTCGGCAATCGCCGTTTTGCCGACGCCGGGCTCACCCAAGAGGGCGGGGTTATTTTTAGTGCGGCGGTTTAAAATCTGCACCATGCGCTCGATTTCCTCACTGCGCCCTATGACTTTATCAAGTCTCCCCTCGCGCGCTTTGAGCGTGAGGTTTTCGCCGTAGGAATCTATCAGTCTTTTTTCGGGCTTGGGCTTTTTTGTCGCCGTTCTTGCGGAGCGTCGTTTTTCGCCGTCGGCGCCTTGACCCTCGGGACCTTTGCCATGGGGGAAAATGTTATTTATTATGCTCATGAGTGAGCCCGTGTCCGAGCCGTCGGGCATTTGTTCGGGAATCATGTCCATTACCTGGCTTTCCAGATTGGCGAGCGTATCGGGGTCGATGTCGCTGACAAGCTTATTGAGCGGAGCGAGACCGAGCTCTCTCGCGCACGTTAAGCACAGGCTTTCGTTCACACTTTTGCCGTTCTCCATTTTCGTAATAAACATCACCGCAACGTTCTTTTTGCATCTTGAACAAAGCATTTATTACCACTTCCTTAACACTTAACATATTTAATGCTTCTATTCTTCAGTATATCACAACTGCCCAAATTGTCAAATTAAGATTTTATGAACAACAAGCGTGCCGCTTGAGCCATTTCGCGAATGGTGGAAAGGTGTGGAAGCGAAAGGAGATGCTCGCGTTGCGGCAAAGGTGGTAATCTGCGGCGGGGGCAAGCGTGCCGCTTGAGCGCATCTCGCGCGGGGTGGAAAGGTGTGGAAGCGAAAGAAGATGCTCGCGTTGCGGCGTGTGTGGGAATATGTGGCGCGTGCCAAGCGTGCCGCTTGACCAACCTGCGGTTGGATTCTCCTCGCGCACGAAGTAAGGTATGAAAGGGAAAAGAGGGTGTCCGCGTTGCGGCATTGTGGAAAAACTGCGGCGGGAGCAAGCCCCCGCCCTACGACGAGGATTGCGGGGTTTGTTTTTATAAAAGTAAATGCTTCTGTCGCAGAAATTTAAAATTTTACATATTGAAGTTTACGGCGTAATATGATACACTTATACTATATGAATGAAAAATTTTGCTCTTCGGAGGTTATGGATATGAAAAAACGAGTTATTTCAATCGTGTTGGCGCTTTCGCTTTTTGCGGCGCCTGTCGCTGCGGGGGCGGCGTCCTTTTCGGATTTGACCGAGTTTCACGCTTGGGCTGAGACGCAGATTGAGGAAATGACGACGCACGGCATCATCAAGGGCTATACGGACGGCACCTTCCGCCCCGACCAGGCTATCACGAAAACCGAGGCGCTTGTGCTGACGGCGCGTGCGGCGGGCTACATTGCGGACGGGTATTCTTCTTTTGTGATACAGGCGGCGTCGCGCTTTAACGAGGCTGTGACGGCGTATGACACGCCGTACCCGAATGAGGTGTCGTATTTGCTTTACAAAAACATTCTTGACGTGAACGAGCTCGGCTCGTATTTGGCGTCAGACCGCGCGAACTATTCTCTTTCGCGCAGCGAGATGGCGCTTCTTTTGACGCGCCTCATGCGCGCAGAGGGCGACCTTGAAGAGCCGGATGAAATTGTGCTTTCCTATGCCGATTCGGCGGATATTTCATATGCGTATTTGCCCTATGTGGATTACGTCACGGAAAGCGGGCTTATGCAGGGCGTGTACGATCCGGAATATCCCGATTCGGTTTTCTTTAAGCCGAACGAGCCCGTTACTCGCGCGCAGATGGCGGTTCTGCTTTACCGTGTGCTTGAAAAAATGGATATAACGGTTGAAATATATGACCTCTACGGCGGAATTGTGCAGGACAACAGCCTTTCCTATAAAACAACGAGCGGCGCGCTCAAGGTCTACACCGTTACGGACAGCGTCAATCTCATCATCGACGGCTGGTACTGTGACAGCGTGGAGCACGTGCAGTCGGGCGCAAAGGTGGCGTTCTTTAAGATTAACGGAGAAATTTACGACGTTGAGGTTTTAAACGACGAGGCATACCGCTACGACGGCTCGGACTCCGAATCGTCGGATCCGTCGCTCGCTTCGGGCAGCGTCACGGGCACTATCTCTTCAATCTCAATCACCGAAAACGGCGTATCGGTTGAGATTGACGGTGTATTTTACGACTTTTCGTCTTCGGCGGTTGTATATCTAAATTCCGTTGCAGCGACGGCTTACAGTCTGCGCGTGGGGCAGAACGTGACGCTTGTGCTTTCGTCGGGGCTTGTGCTCACGGCTGACGCGTCGGATGCGTCGATCTCGTCTCCCGACGCGGTGACGCGCACGGGCGTTATTTCCGCGATAAGCTATACGAACCGCACGGTTGACCTTACATATGAGGACGCGAACGGCGACGAGGTGACAAAGCGGTTTTCGGTTGAGACGAACGCGACGATTGTGCGCGCGATTGACGGGCGCGAGCTGTCGTTTGATGACTTGGAGGAGGATTATTCCATCGTCGCAACCGGCGTTGTGAGAAGCGGAACGTTTTACGTTTCAAAAATTGTTGTGAACTAAGGAACCGCTGATTGATTAACGCCTGACGGCTCAGCGCACATCTCGCTTACGTATTTTCCGTCATTCCGCACAAAAATTCCTCGTTAATACACAAAGTATTGACTCGAAATTTTTGCACAATCTGACGAAAAATCCGACTGCGCGATATGTACACTGTAATTAATCAGCGCTTCCCTAAGATTTGGAGGATACATAATGAAAAGACGCGATAAGATAAATTATTATCTCGACATAGCGACGGCGGTGCTTGAGAGAGGCACGTGTCTGCGCCGCTCATACGGGGCAATCATTGTCAAAAACGACGAAATTATTTCAACAGGCTACACCGGTGCGCCGCGCGGACGGCGCAACTGCATCGATTTGGGCTATTGCCGCCGTGCCGCGCTCAAAATTCCGCGCGGCGAACGCTACGAGCTTTGCCGCAGCGTTCACGCCGAGCAGAACGCGATAATCAGCGCCTCGCGCCGCGACATGATTGGTTCGACGCTCTACCTTGTCGGGCGCGACATGGAGACGGGCGATTTTGTGCCCAATGCTTCAAGCTGCGCGATGTGCAAGCGTGCGATTATTAACGCCGGGATTGAGAAGGTTATAGTGAGAAATACGATGAACGAATATACCGTTACCCCTGTTTCGGATTGGATTGAGAATGACGATTCGATAGGTGATACACTTGGGTACTAGTTCGGCGGCAAAGCCGCCGAACACGGGGACAAACTTCGTTTTTCCCCGTAAACCTCTTTTCACATCGGGCGCTTACGCTTACGCCCGCCTACGGCGTGCTACCCCGATAAAGGTGTCAAAAGCCGCGCGCATGTCACGGCTTTTGACGATTTTGCGCAGGGGAATTTCCTCCCCTGCAACCCCTTCGCAGAGACAACGCGTAGCGTTTTCTCTGCGCTCTTTCGAGAGTGGTGTTTGCATCAACAGGTGTTTTCAGGCAACAATTTTCAAATAAGGAGCAGATGTATGCGGCAGACAATTTTTCTTTACGATGATTGGCGGTTTCATGTCGGGTTTGACGACATGGGATTTTACAAGGGATATGACGATTCTTCATGGCAAAAGGTGAGCGTTCCGCACGACGCATCGGTTATGTTCGCGTTCGACAAGAGTAATTCTTCGGGAACGGGGTATCTTCCGGGCGGGCAGTTTTTCTACCGCCGCAGATTTAATCTCCCCAAAGAGCGCGGAAAGGTCTACATCACGTTTGAGGGCGTGTACAACAATTCCAAGGTGTGGGTCAATTCATCGTACATGGGCAAGCGTCCCTATGGGTATTCGACTTTTACATATGACATAACCGACATTGCATCTGACGACAATGTTGTGAGCGTTTTGGTTGAGCGGACGCAGACGGCGGATTCACGCTGGTACACGGGCTGCGGAATTACGAGGAGAGTATATCTCACCGTGTGCGACGCGGTTTCAATTGTGCCCGATTCGCTCTTTGTCACAACGCCGTCGGTTTCAAAAGATGAGGCGACAATTCACGTTGAGCTTGAAACGACAACACCCGCCCAAATTCATCACAGCGTACTTGACAGGGAAAAGGTCATCGCCGAGGGGGACGGGGACTTATGCGTTAAAAACCCCTCGCTTTGGTCGCCCGACAATCCGCACTTGTATACGTTAAAAACGGAGGTTTCGGCGGAAGGCGAAATTAAAGACACGGTTTATACAACGTTTGGCATACGCTATTTCAGCTTTGACGCGGACAAGGGCTTTTTCTTAAACGGAGAGCCGATGAAGCTCAAGGGCGTGTGCGTACATCACGACGCGGGCACGCTCGGCGCGGCTGTGCCCAAAGCGATTTGGCGCGACAGGCTGTTGAAGTTAAAAGAATGCGGCGCAAATGCCCTCCGCACAAGCCACAACCCGCCCGACCCGACGCTCTTGGAGCTTTGCGACGAGCTCGGTTTTCTCACAATGGACGAGGCGTTTGACGAATGGGAGGGTCCGAAAAACAAGTGGTGGCAGGGGCACAACGTCTATCCGCCAAAGAGATTCGGTTATTACGAGGATTTCCCCGAATGGGGCGAAAAAGACATAAAGACGATGGTTTTGCGCGACCGCAACCACCCGAGCATTATCATGTGGTCGATAGGAAACGAGATTGACTACCCCAACGACCCCTATTGCCACCCCTCGCTTGACGAGGCGACCGGCAACAACGACCACAACAAGCCGCAGGCGGAGCGCATGTACGACCCCAACAAGCCCAACGCGGAGCGCCTTGCGGTGATTGCGCGAAAGCTTGTCGGCTATGTGAAGGAGTGCGACACGACGCGCCCGGTTACGGCGGCGCTCGCTTTCCCCGAAATTTCAACATTGACAGGATATTTTCAGGCGCTTGACATTGTGGGCTACAACTACAAGGAGCACCTTTACGAAAACGACCACAAGCGCTTCCCGAACGCCGTTATTTACGGCAGCGAAAATTCGCACAGCTATGAGGCGTGGAAAGCCGTGGTTGACAACGACTATATCGCGGGGCAGTTTTTGTGGACGGGAATTGATTACATGGGCGAAGCTCACGGCTGGCCGGTGAGGGCGTCGATGCCCGGGCTTTTGGACATGGCGGGCTTCCCCAAGGAATCGTGGCATTTCAGAAAAACGCTGTGGTGCGATGAGCCGCACGTCTACCTTGCCGCGCGCGTAAAGCCGCAGCATACAGAAGAGCGGCGCGGCAGAAAGCCGCCGATGCGCTTTGGCGAGCATTGGAATTTTGAGGACGGCGCGGAGGTTGAGGTGCTCTGCATTACAAACAGCCCCACGGCGGAGCTTTTCTTAAACGGCAAATCCGTAGGCGTCAAGAGCACCCAAGACGGCAGACATCAAAACACCGCCATGTGGGAATTGACCTACGAAAAGGGCGCGCTCACGGTTTCAGTCGGAAAAGCGGAGCGCACACTTGTGACAACCGATGAACCCTACGCAATCCGCCTTGACGCGTCAAGAAAGAGCATGACAGCGGACTGCTACGACACAATCCGCGTAGATGTTTCGGTAGTCGATAAGGACGGAAAAGTCGTTCAAAATGCCGACAACACAATTTACGCACAGATAACCGGTGCGGCGGAGATTTCCGGCATCGAAAACGGCAGCGGACACGACCTCACGCCATATAGCGAACGCTTCAGGAAACTCAACGGCGGGAGATTGGTTATTTATATAAAGAGCACGGCGCAAAAGGGCGAGGCTAAGTTGACGGTTACATCGGACGGGCTTGAAAGCGCGTTGATTGCGATAAAAGCGGAATAAAATACAGATTATAAAGGGAATGCTGCGGCGTTCCCTTTTTGTCGGCGAAATTTTTCCTTAAAGCTGTTGCAATTTCCATAAATATGTGATAGGATAATTTTGCGACGTAAGTTAATATAAATGTCAACAACGTGTGCGTTTTTACTGTTTCGGTAAAAATGCAGGCTCTGTTCAGTATACGTTGTTTGACATTGATAACTGACTTGCGTCGCAGCATGAGAGCAATGCATTTTTCGGTGCGTTGCCTCGCAGCGCACCTTTTTAAATGGCGAAAATTTTTATCGGAGGGAAACTCAAATGAAAACATTAAAACGTATTTTTTCTTTGCTTATCTGTTTAACTTTGGTATTGCCTGTTATTCCGGCATTACCCGTCTTTGCAGAAACCTACAGCGGGAAGTGTGGAAGCAAGGTGACGTGGAAATTAGACACCGAATCAGGACTTTTAACAATAAGCGGAACAGGGGATATGCAAGGCTATGCGCGGGAATCATATGTGCCATGGGCGGATCAACGCGAGAGTATCAAATTGATAATTATTGAAGAGGGTGTTACAAGTATAGGTATGAATGCTTTTTATGGCTGCACCGCTTTGACAAGCATTCAGATTGCCAGTGAAGTTATAGGAATATATAATTATGCTTTTAGCGGCTGCACAAGCTTAACAAACATAACATTGCCTGATAATATAACATATCTTGGCTATGGCGCTTTTTCAAACTGTACCAGCTTAACAAGTATGACAATACCCGAGAATGTAACAAGTATTGACGGTGGGGCGTTCCGGAACTGCTCAAGCCTAACAGATATAAATATTCCGAATGCCGTAACAAATATCGGCGATAATACATTCCGAGGATGCAGCAGCTTGACTGAAATAACGCTGCCTGACGGTATATTAAATATCGGATATGGTGCGTTTGAGGATTGTATCAATTTGATAAGCGTAACTATACCGAATGGAGTAACAATTATAGGAAATTACGCTTTTGCAGAATGCAATAGCTTAACAAGCATTAACATTCCAGATAAAGTTGTAAGCATAGGAGATTATGCATTTCAAAATTGTACTGCTTTAAGCAGTGTGTATATATCGGATTTGGAGTCGTGGTTTAGTATTGCTTTAGGGAACATTGATTCTAATCCATTGTATTACAGCGAAAACCTATATATAGACGGTGTATTGGCAGAAGATATTACTATTCCCGACGGTGTATTTGAGATAAGAAATTACGAGTTTTATGGTTTAACGTGTTTGAAGAATGTTATCCTGTCCGACGATGTGTCGAGTATTGGAAACTGCGCATTTCATAGCTGTAGTTCACTAAGAAATGTAGATTTTTCTGAGAATGTTACAAGTATAGGAGAAGGTGCTTTCTTTGACTGCGTTAATTTAACAAGTGCGGCGTTGCCTGATAATGTTAGGAGTATAGGTAATTCTGCCTTTTCAGGGTGTACCAATTTGGAAAGCGTGACAATCCCTGAAGGAATTGAAAAAATCGGCAATTATACATTCACAGACTGTAACTCGTTAATAAGTGTAACAATTCCTTCAAGCGTTCAAACTATAGGCATCGGTGCTTTTAAGAGATGTACAGGTTTGGCAGATGTGTATATAAATGACGGTCAGTCAGTGTCTTCTCAAAATTATATCTACTATGACTGTAGCGTTCTCGAAGAAATAGGGTCGGAAGCATTTGAGGGGTGCAGCTCGCTTAAAAGCATAAATATTCCAGGAAGCGTTTCGGTTATAGGAAGAGAAGCATTTGAAGATTGTGGCGAATTGATGGATGTATATATAACGGATTTAGGTGCGTGGCTTGATATTGATATGCAAAGTACAGGGCAGTACTCGTGGGATAAGAATATTACTTCAAATCCAATTTATTATGCCCGAAATTTATACATTAACGGAGAGCCTGCCAAAGATATAGTGATTCCAGACGGGATCGAGACAATAAGGGATTATGCGTTTTATGGGATTGAGAGCATTAACAGTGTAACTATGCCGAATACCGTGACTAAAATCGGTGATTACGCATTTGCTTCCTGTATAAATTTATCGAATGTATCGATTCCTGACAGTGTTACCAACATCGGAAGTTATGCTTTCAGTGAATGTACCGCGTTAGTAAGCGTTAATATTTCGGACAATGTTATAAGTATAGGGTCAAGAGGATTTTATAATTGTACGGGTTTAAAAACCGCATATATAGGATGTCAAACCGTCGGCACCTATGCGTTTGGCGGATGTAGTTTATTAACAGAGGTTACTCTGTCAAGTAATGTTGCGACTGTTAATGATAGCGCTTTTGCAAGTTGCAACCAATTGACTGATGTGTATTGTGCAAGAAGCAATAGCACGGGATTGACTATCGGAAAATACAATACGGATTTAAAAACTGCCACTTGGCATTATAATTGCAGCGTAAATTTTTCCAAGACCCCCACTGTCCATAATCTCATCTACATATCCGCAAACGGCGGGCAGGATATTATATACAACGGCAATACGGGAAGCTACAGCGAAAGTGAGTTTGAGCTTAACGTAAATGTTTCGGGGCTGCGGCTTGACGGGGATTATTCAGATGAAACGGCAATGAAAAACGCGATTGTGACGATAACGCTGCCGGACGGGTTCAGCTTTTATGAGGACAAGAGCGTAAAGGCGAGACGTTATGAATTTGAAACGCTCTATTCCGTGCCGAGGATAAGCGAGACGGTGCATCTGCAAAGTCCGGGGGTTGGAGAGTTTGAGATTGTCATTTGTGCGTCGGCGGACAATGTGACGTCAAAGAAATATACGCATACTCTTTCAATCGCGGAGGACATTTTTGAATTAAATAAATACCGCGCCGAATGGTTTTTGGATTCGGAGGTTCGCGCGACGTCCGAAAGCGTTTTTTACGGAGATTTGAGCGACACGCCGAGCAGAATAATTTATCAAACAGGATTGGAAAATAACTTGGGCGACGCGGCTATGGCTTGGTCAACATTTATGGATACTTTGGATATGATTGACAGCCCTTCGAGTATTCTCGATTACGCATTTGAGGAAAAGGACATATATGAAGCGATAATAATGAGTCTTTTTGAATGCTCGGTCGATTATTCCGCGACGAGCATTTTGACAAATGAAGTTGTAAAGGAAACAAATTCGCTTGTAAGCACAGCCGCGAAAGAGATGAAAACGCTGTACAACGTCGATGTATACGATTCGTCAGGTTACAGCGGTTTAAGCGACAGCGAGATAAACGCGCTTGCCGGTATCATAAGCGACGCATACGGCGATTTGCATCCGACAGCGTCTTTCATTTCGGATTTGACCGGCTATATTAAAACCGCGTCCGGATATGTGAAGGATTTTCAATCTCTTTGCGAAAACATAGCAACATACGGCAATGTGCGGCAGCTTACCGACTCGATGAAGGAGGTTATGCAGGATATGTATAACAATTGCCCGAGTGACAATGTTGCACTCAAGGCGGCGCTTTTAGACTGCATATCCGTTATGGACGGCAGCGAATTGGCTTTTGCAGCCGATATGTCAACGCTTGTCGGAAGCGTTGTCGGAAAAGATATTGTAAAGTATTGCATAGATGAATTTTGGGGCGATATGAAGAAGGCGTTTTGTTCGGCGCATCCTGCGGCGTTCACCTTTATGGCGGCATACATCGGCGGAAAGACCATTGCCAATACAATTTTTAATGCCGACGACATTGAAGAACAGTATTGCAAAATAGCCGCGATAAATGAGGTATGGGATTTGGCGGAGAGCGTCTATATTAAAGAAAGAAATTCTTTTTCATCGGAGGACACCGACGAGACGGCGCAGATTTACAACAGCATGATAGACGTTATGTTCAACATGCTCGACACCGACTGCGAATATGCGACAAAATACGCAAACACAATTGACGACGCATGGGCGCAGAAGATATTGGATGTGTTTGGCGATTCAACCATCGAGGATTGGAACGCGGGAGTTGAAAGCCTTAAAGCCACGTACAGCGACATTCACAAATCTGAATTGACAAACTGGATTTGGAGCTTGGAAACGGATTTTCCGAGCAGGTTTGAGGATTACGAATATCTTACGGAGCTTACGACATCCGAAATAACGAGCGCTCTTGAAATCGACTGCCCTGTGGATGTGTATATTCTGAACAAAAACGGCAGCGTTTTGGGCTACGTTAAGGATAATGTTCCGTACTGTGTCGAGGACGCGAAAATTACGATAGGCGTCAGCGGAGATTGCAAAACCGTTTATCTTTATGATGACGAATACACAATCCTTTACATAGGAAACGACGAGGGCACAATGGACATAACGCTCACAAGCTACGATTCTGCGGGCGAAGAAACGCGGACGGCGTATTTTTACGGAATAGCGTTGAGCGACGGTGTGAAATACACATCAACTGCGGACGGCGAAACGATTGCCGCCGACACATATTCTCTCATGACGGAGGACGGCGAGGAAATTTTGCCGGATTACGATTCGCTTAACGCGGATTCAGACGCGGCATACACGGCGAGCATTACGCGCGGATATTTCACAAGCAGCATGGCGGTTGAAACCGAACTTAACGCGGGAGACAAAGCGGAGATTGCGGCATATATTCCCGATGGATACAAATTTGTCGGCTGGACATCCGATGCGGGATACGACATTTTTGAGGATGCGGAAAGCGTGACGACAACGATAACGATGCCGGATTGTGATGTGAACATAACAGCCGAGGTTGAGGAAACGGCGGCGCTTAAAATTGCGTCTGCGGAAAGCGGAATGATTGAGGTTCAGGCGTTCAACTGTGAGGATTTGACGGGCACGATTTATATTTCGGTTTACGATGCGGACGGAGTTCACAAGGCGACTGTGACGGCGGAGATTTCGGAAAGCATAACCGTGACGGAGCTTGAATTTGAAAGCGGGGATATTATAAGAGCGTTCCTGTGGGACGAAAATATGCAGCCGCAGATCGCGGCGGCGCAGAGATTGGCGTCGTGAGATAACTTCTGCATAAAGAAGGGCGGGTACAAAATGATTTGAATGTCATTTTGTACCCGCCCTATTTTAATTCACTTATTCCGCTTCGATGAATCTCATCAGCATTGCCGCGGTTTCGGCTCTCGTTGCGCCGCCCTGCGGATCAAGGGTGTTGTTGCCCTTGCCGTTTACAAGACCCGTGCCGACTGCCCACTGCATTGCGGGGATTGCGTATTCGCTGATCTCGTCGGCATCGGTGTAGGAGAGGATATTTGTGTCCTCGCCAACGCTTGTATCTGTGCTCTTGTAGTTTGCATAGCGGTAGAGTATCGCCGCCGTCTGCTCGCGGGTGATGACGTCGTTTGCGCCAAATGTTTCGTCGCCGTAGCCTAAAACTATGCCGTTTTCGGCAGCCCATGCTACCGCGTCCGCGTACCAGTCGCCTGCCGCAACATCCGTAAATGCCGCCGCGGTATTAACTTTCGGCTCGCCTTCGAGGCGATAGAGGATAGTCACTATCATAGCGCGCGTTGTCGCGGTGTCAGGCTCAAATGTTGTGCCGCCCGTGCCGTTCATCAAGCCGTTTTCAAGAACGTAGTCGATGTACTCGTGATACCAAAGCGAGGTGTTAACGTCCGTGAATTTTTCGCTTTGGCATATGTGCGTATCTTCTTCATCCTCGCCGCTGTCGTTTTCCTCAGTCGCGATTTTCTTAAACGCCGCGCTTATGCTCACATCTGAGGACGGCATAATGAAGGCGTATGTGTCATCGTCGGTTTGCGTAAGCTCGATTTCGTTTCCGCTTGCGTCGGCTGCCGTAATGCTTTCCGCTTCGTATCCGTCGTTCGGCGTTACCGTAATTGTCACGCTTGCGCCCGATTTTGCGCTTGTGCTGCTGACGTTCACACCGCCGTTTTCCGCGTCTTCGGCAGTTACCGTGTAGGTCACTGTGCCGCTCGACGAACCACCGCCGCCGCTTGTGTATACGGTTACCGTTACTGTTGCTTTAACCGTTCCGTAGCTTTCGTCATCTGCGGTGAATACCGCTGTGCGCTCATACG
This sequence comes from Clostridia bacterium, assembly GCA_021202495.1. Classification (GTDB taxonomy): domain Bacteria; phylum Bacillota; class Clostridia; order UMGS1883; family UMGS1883; genus JAJQCX01. The sequence continues at coordinate 17,828 of JAJQCX010000121.1, forward strand.
TTCCGCTCTTGCTCATCGTTTCCATTCCGTCAGCCCATGCCCATGTGCCGCTTATCTCCGTGCCGTCTGCCAAAGCTACGCTGCCGCCGCTGAGTGTCGATTTGGAAAGCGTGTTGTTGCGCTTTACCCGCGCTGCCGTCGGCGCTTCGGTGACTGTGAGAGTAATTGCGCTGATTGTTACGGTTATCTCCGCAGTTACTGTGTTGTAGTTTTCGGTATCGTCCGGCGTATATATTGCCGTGAATGTATTTGTTCCCACGTCGCCTACGCTTTGCGTATCGTCCGTCCATGCCCAGCCGTCAGGCAATTCCACGCTTGCGAGCGTATCGCCGTAGGTTGCCGTCAGTCCTGTCGGCAGCTCGTAGACAGGCGCAGCCTTTCCTACTTCAACGTCAATTTCAGCCGTTACAGTCTCATAATTCACGCTGTCGCTCGGCGTGAATATCGCTGTGAATGTGTTTGTACCCGCGTTGCCTGCGCTCTGCGCCGCATCCGCCCACGTCCAACCCGTGGGAAGTGTTACAGTCGCGAGTATATCGCCGTAAACCGCCGTTAAGCCTGTCGGAATTTCATATGTCGGCATTGCCTTTGCAACCGTTACGGTTACTTCAACGTAAACTGTGTTGTGATTATTGTCACTCGGTGTGAATATCACCGTGAACGTATTTGTTCCCGCGTTGCCTACGCTTTGGTTTTCGTTCTCCCACGTCCATATGCCGTTGTCCGCTGTCGGAAGCTCTACGTCCTTGAGCGTGTCGCCGTAGGTTGCTGTTAAGTCTGTCGGCGTTGTGTACGACGGATTTGATGCATCTATCGTAATTTCAACCGCCGCGCCTGCGTTGTAATTCTCGGTTTCGGCATAGCGTATCAGCACCGTTCCGGGGTCGAGTGTGAGAATATCGTCCGTGATTTCCTCCCATGTGTCGCCGCCGTCGAGACTGTATTCCATGTCTGTCGTAAGTCCCGTGATTGTGCCTGTAGAGGTTTCCTCATCGGGCTGTGTTACGGTAAAGCCGCTCGGTACGCCCTGCTCCGCTTTTTCAACCGTTACGGTCAAAATTTCCGTCGCCGTGTTGTAATTTGCAACATCTTCGGGCGTGTATATCGCCGCAAATGTGTTGCCGCCCGCGTCGCCTACGCTTGCTGTCGCGTCTGCCCATGTCCAATTGTCGGGAAGCGCTACGCTTGCGAGCGTGTCGCCGTAAACCGCCGTTAAGCCTGTGGGTACTTCATACGAAGGCTCCGCCTTTTCAACCGTTACGCTTACTTCAACGGTAACCGTGTTGTAGTTATCGTTGCCGGGCGTGAATATCGCTGTGAACGCATTTGTTCCCGCGTTTCCTACGTTCAGGCTTTCATCTTCCCATGTCCAGCCGTCGGGAAGTGTTACACTTGCGAGGCTATCGCCGTAAACTGCGGTCAAGCCCGTGGGTACTTCATACGCAGGCTCTGCCTTTGTAACAGTCACGCTGATATTTGCCGTAACCGTGTTGTAATTATCATCATTCGGGTTATATGTTGCCGCAAATTCGTTTTCTCCAACTTCGCCGACGCTCATGTTTTCGTCATCCCAACTCCAGCCGTTCGGGAGTGCTACATCGGAAAGCTTGTCGCCGTAAACCGCCGTCAATCCTGTCGGCACTTCATATATCGGCTCCGCCTTTTCAACCGTGACTGTTACCTCAACGGTAACGGTATCGTATTTGCTGTCTGTCGGTGTGAAAATCGCCGTGAATTTGTTGTCGCCGACGTTGCCGACGCTCAATTCGGCATTCTCCCACGTCCAAACGCCGTTGTCCGCGTCGGGAAGCGCTACGTCCTTGAGCGTGTCGCCGTAGACCGCCGTCAATCCTGTCGGCGCGGTCACTGTCGGCTCCGCTTTGGCAATCGTTATGTCAAAGTCAAGCGCCATCGCCGCAATGTTGTAGTCTCCGCAGTATTTGAGCGTCAATGTGTAATCGCCCGCGCCCAAATCGGCGCTGTCAACCGTGAGCGTTATCTCGTCGCCCTCCGTCACTGTTACCGCGTCACTTATCTGCGTATCGCCGTTAAATACCGCCGCCGTGCCCAATGCAAGAGAGGAAAGCGTAAATCCGCTTGCCGCAGTGCCTGTGGCGTCAAACTTTGCCTTTACGGTTATCGTATCGCCATACGTGAACGCGCTCGTTTCCGTCTCGCCGTTATACGTCTTAACGCTGCCGTCCGCTGCGGATTGTTCTATTGTCCATTCGTTAGTCAGCCCCGTTCCGCCGGTCAATGTGTAGTTGGTGTTGTCAACCGCCATTATCGCCGCTTCGTAGCCGCCGACCGCCGTCGCACTGTTGTCGATGCAGATCGGATTTACCTCATCGCCGCCAATCGCGTTGACAACCTTCGCCGTCACGGTCTTTTCGCTGCCGTCATAGACAAAGCTTGTATAATCCTACTCAACCTCAATCGGGAGCGGTGCAACGGTTATGCTCACATTTTCCGTAATCGTTTCGTAATTCGCCGTGTCGCTCGGCGTAAACGTCGCCGCAAATTCATTTGTGCCGATGTTGCCGACGCTCAGGTTTTCGTCGTCCCATGTCCAGTCTGTCGGAAGTGTTACAGTTGCGAGGGTGTCGCCGTAGACGGCGGTAATTCCGCTCGGCACACTATACGTCGGTGTCGCCTTTGCGACGTTAAATGTCAAGGTCAGCGTCGCCGAAACTGTCGCGGGATTGCCCTCGAGCGCCGCAAACAATGTATATCCGGGGTTGTTGTCCGTCACGGTAAAGCTCACACTCTGCGCCGCTGTTGTCGCCGCTGTCGGCGTGCCGCTTATGACGTCGTTTTTAAGCTCCAGCCCCTCGGGAAGCTCGCTTCCGTCCGCCAACGCGAATGTAAACTGCCCGTTCGTGTCAATGCTCGTGTCAACAAACTGTAAATAATCGTTTAAATCAATTTCCGCGATTGCTTCGCCGTATGTGAGGCTTATGTCTGTCGATACTCCCGTGTCCGTAAACTGCCGCGCAAATACGGGGTAGAGAATCGTGTCGCTGCTTATCGCAAAGCTCGTTACACTTGTCGTGTCGGCATCGCTTAACGACCAGCCCGTCTGACCGTAGCTGCCCTTTGTAAGCGGCAGAGTATCGTCAACCGTAACCTTCGCGCCGTAGCCGTAATCCTTATCATCGGTCGGCACTGTGCCGCTTGCGCCGAACGGCGCGGTGTATGTCACGTTTGCCGTCCAGCCTGTCGACAAAACTCGCGCATAGTATACGTTATTTGTGTCCTCAATGTTTGCGTAAGCCACGTAGCCGTCCGCAATCCCGCAGTCGTAAACCGCACCTTCGCTGCCCACGCCCGCCGTAAAGCTGCTGTCGGCGAAGTAGCCGCCGATAATGCTTGTGTTTGTTGCGGTTATGTTATCGCCGCTGTCGGATTCGGCGGTGACATAACCGCCGCTTATACTGATGCTTCCGGTCATATTGGAATAGTAACCACAGCCGATACCTGCACTGTATGCAGACGTTCCGAATACTGTACCGCCGGTTATTGTTATGCTTCCGGACAGCTTATTCAATCCGCTGTTGCTATCCCAATCATATTCACTTCTTCCGCTGCCGATACCCGCTCCGCTTTTCAGAGATGTGCCGGACACTGTACCGCCGTTTATCGTTATGCTTCCGCTCATATCAGCCCAAAATCCGCTGCCGATACCTGCGCCGTATGACGAAGTGCCGGATGCTGTACTGCCGTTTATCGTTATGCTGCCATTCATGTTGGCGCTATCGCCGCTGCCGATACCCGCACCGTATGTTGAAGAACCGGATACAGTGCCGCCGTTTATCGTTATATTTCCGCTCATGTCGGAACTGTCGCCGCTGCCGATACCTGCAGCATAAATACCGCCTGCTGCGTCCAAGCTGCCCGTTGTTTTGCCGTCGTCGTCCGCGCTTGTTATCGTAAGATTTCCATTTGTCAGCTGCAATCCGGCATAGTCACTACCAGTCGATTCAAGCGTATTCTCACCTGAAAGCTTCACGGTAACTGTGCTGTCGCAGTCTATCTCCATAGGAGGCTTGCTGCTGTTTGTAATATCCACACCCGCAAGTGTAATCGTTACATCGTCGCTCGCGGCGACCTTAATCGTGTCGCTCGTTGACGTGCCGCTTATTTTATACTCACCGCCCGTAAGCACCGTGAGGAGATTGTTTTCATATGTATAATCCGTACCCTCGACAATGCCCGTGCCCGTGATAGTCAAGTCGCGCACCTCTGCCGCGTATATATCCGTGTCGGCATAGAATGCCCTTGTGTCGATGTCGCCAATCACGTCCGTCAACGCGCTGTCGGCGTAGAGCGTGTAATCGGTCGGGTAGCTTGAAACCGTACCGCCCATGTTTGTGTAGCTTTCCATAAGTACCGTTGTGCCGGAGAAATTATAAAAGCTGACCTTTACAACCTTTTTGTTCGCGTCGCTTGTGAGGAGAGGAAAGGCGTCGTTGCCCAAGTCCTGTCCCCATACATAATCGGTGTTCGCGTTTTGCAAAAGCCACGCAGCCGCGCCTTTTGCAAATTCCTCCGCAGTTTGCGCCGTTATGTCAACCTCTTTGCCGTACTCATTTTCGCCTATAGCGGCGTTCGTGCCTGTGTTGAGATAATACACGTTTGTAATCGCGCCGATGTCGTCTCTGATTCTTCCTACTACCGCGCCGGTGTAGCAGTACATCTTATTGCTGCCTGTTGTGACGCTGACTGCGTTCGACACCTTGCCGATATTAACGCAGTTTGTGATATACGCCGTTTTATTGTTGATGTAGCCGACGATGCCGCCCGTATTTACGCCTGCGTTTTGATGCGCCGTGGCGCCGGTCGTGTCAACCTCGCCGTAGTTTACGGAGTTTATTATCGTCGCCGAGTTCATATAGCCGACAAGTCCGCCCGTGCAGTCGAGCTTACCGCTTGCGGTAACCTTGCCGTTATTTACGCAAAGCTCCATCGTCGAGCCCTCTGTGCCGTCCGTGCCCTCAACCGTCGCCGCAACGCCGCCGAACGTACCTTTATCGGCAGTTTTACCCGTCACGTCCACGTTTGAAGTTAAGTTTGACAAAACGCCGTTTCGTATTGTGCCGACAATGCCGCCCGCGAAGATTGTGGCGCCGCTGACATCAATCTCGCCCGATACCGTCAAATTCTTTATCGTACCCGTCGACACGTAGCCGAAGAGACCGATATATTCCGCCGCGGTTGTTATGTTAAGCTCCGAAATTTCAAACCCGTCGCCGTCAAATGTGCCTGTGTAGGGCGCGGACTTTGTGCCGATAGGCGTCCACTCGATAGTGGTCACGCTTAAATCTATGCTCTTTGTCAATACAGCGCTCACGTCGGTGTTCGCCGCAAATATGCCCTCGTGAGACGTGTCGCCCTCTATGAGCGCCGCGAACCAGAAAAGCTGTCCCGCGTTGGCAATTTCATATATGCCATCGGAATTTAGTGTCGCCGGCTGATACCCGCCGCAGACGGTGCAGAAGCCGTTTTCGTCATAGCTTCCCGCATGAATTACGGAGCTGTTGCTGTAAAAGGTTGAACTGCCGTCACATATCGTGGTGTAATACACCGCGCCGTGAGCGCTGTCCAAAACAGGGCAGTCGTCCGTGCCGAGCGTCTGATACCATGCCTGTGTGCCGTCCGTCGTGCCGCTATTCAGCAAATATGCGACCTCACCGGAAGCGAACTCTTCGCTCGTCTTGCTGAAGGTATCTGTGGTTGTTCCGCTGTCCACTCCGATAGCCGCGTCCGCCGTATTCTCCAAATAGCAGCAATTTGTCACGCTGCCGTTGTAGCTGTTGCCGTTGGCGTAGTTATAGCCGACCACGCCGCCGACGTTCCAGCTGCCGCCGACCGTTCCCGAGCTGTAGCAATTGCTTGCGGAAGCCATATTAAATCCAATCACACCGCCCACATATGTGGAACCGCTGACTTCACCGCTGTTAAAGCAATCTGCCACAGTGCCGACGTTTTCTCCGGCAACGCCGCCAATGTTCATGTTCATTCCGCTGCCGCTGACAGCGCCGCTGTTACCGCAGTTTGCCACAACAGCTCCGGAGCCGGTAGAGCCGACCACGCCGCCTATATACATACTGCCGCCGACAGCGCCGCTGTTAAAGCAATATGTCACCTCGCCGCGGTTCAAACCGACTATACCGCCCGCATACGTGCCGCTGACCGAAACGTCGGCGGTGCAATTTGTTACAATGCCGTAGTTATTGCCGACTATGCCGCCAACGTAATTGTTTCCGGTCACACTGCCGTAAACCGTCACATTTTTCACCGTGCCGGTTGTTTTGACATACCCAAACAACCCCCGGTAACTGCTCGAGCTGTTGATGTACAATCCCGAAATAATATGCCCGTCTCCGTCAAACGTACCCGCGTACATTATTGACGAGGCGGCGTAATCCCCAATCGGCGTCCACTCCGCACCGCCAAGGTCGATATCAGCCGTCAGTATTCCGTCCGCGCCGGGAACCGAGTAGTTTATGCCCTCCTGCGTCGTGTCGCCGTTCACGAGCGCCGCAAACCAGAAGAGCTGTCCCGTGTTTGCGATTTCATACACGCCGTCGGAGTTTTTCGCTGCGGCTTCGTAAGATACAGATACATAGCATGGATATGCGCCGCTCGTGCCCGCGTTTGTGTTGGCGCAAACCACGTACCCTTCCGCAACGGTGCAGCCGTAAACCGTGTCTGCACTGTAACTGCCGTCGCCGAAATAGCCGCCCGTTATGTTGACCGTGTCCGTCGCATCGGGGCTGTCCGCGCCGCTGCCGATATAGTCAGCGTCGCTGCTGCTTTTTGAAAGCGTAATATATCCGCCGCTTATGTTCACATTGTTGTTTCGTTCATTATCCTTGCCGCTGCCGAGGCTTGCGCCGTTGCCGTCGTCGGTCGCATTGACAGTGCCGCCTGTGATGTTCACGGTTACGCTGCCGCTGCCGCCGTTTCCGCTGCCGATGCCCGCGCCGCCGTCACCGGTTGCCGATACCGTACCGCCGTTGATGTTCACGGTTACGCTGCCGTAGTCTCCCACACCGCCGCCGATGCCCGCGCCGCCGCCGGAGCTCGTCGACGTTACCGCGCCGCCGTTGATGGTTCCGGTGACGGAGAAGCCGCAGGCACAGCACGCGTCGCCGCCTGCGCCGCTACCGCCGGTTGCCGTTACCGTGCCGCCGTTGATGGTTACGGATGCGCCGTTGTGATAACTATAACCGGCGCCCGCGCCTATTCCGGCGCCGCCGTCACTACTTGTTGCCTCAATCGTACCGCTCTCGATGACGATGTTGCTGCCGTCGCCGTGATATGCGCCGCCGATTCCCGCGCCGCCGCCAAAGCCGCCTGTTGCGGTCAGTTCTCCGCTGCCGGTGATTGTCAGCGTATTGCCGGTCGAGGTTTTCTGCAGTCCGGCGTAGCCGGAGTGCCCTTCGCTCGCGTCGAGCGTGTTCTCGTTTTTGAGCTCGATTGTGACGTTGCCTGCCGCGTCAATCTCCAGCGGAGGCGCGCCGGCGCTTTGAATGTTCACATCGTCAAGCGTAATCGTCACATCGTCGCCCGCCGTGACCTTGATCGTGTCGGACGAAGACGAGCCGCTTATCTCATAATCTCCGCCGCCCGATATGGTGAGCAGCCGGCTGCCGCTGTCGTAGCTGTAGCCGCTGCTGTTTGCAGTCGCGATTGTCAAATCGCCGACCGTCTCCGCCGTCGCCGCAAGCGTGTACCCCGGCATAAATCCCGCGCACATTACCACCGCGACCAGCAGACTCAAAATTCGTTTGTGTTTCATTTGCTTACCTCTTTTCTCTCATATTTTATATATTTAAACTAAAAATTATATGAAATTTTTGTAACGTCTCTCACTACCCCGGGTCTACGGGCGGTGGCTCGTCCCC
>JAJQCX010000072.1 GCA_021202495.1 Clostridia bacterium
ATAATCTCGATTATTATAAGGTCTATATTGCGCAGGCTAATGGTAGTGGGGAATTTGGAGAAACCATCAGTGAGCCGGCTGTCGAAAGTCCGGGGGTTGGTTCAACAGAAACTTTTTTAAGTATCGGCAGATTTCAGACTCTTGAAGAGGCATATGCAGTTAAGAAATATATAAAAACAAAATTTACTCGTGCTTTGCTTAGCGTATTGAAAGTAACTCAAAACGGCAATAAGCCTGTTTGGAAATACGTTCCCCTCCAAGACTTCACCGAAAATTCCGACATCGACTGGTCAAAGTCCGTTCACGAGATAGATCTCCAACTCTATCGCAAATACAATCTTGACGAGAAAGAGATTGAATTTATCGAATCACACGTGAAGGAGATGGCGTAATGGCGGCAATCAATATTCAAACGACAACCAAAGTCACTCCGCAGTGCTATGCCTACACAACTCCCGGCGTACCGGCGCATAACGGCTGGACGAAAATAGGCTTTACGGAGCGCGACGTGGAAACACGCATAAAAGAGCAAACTCACACCGTCGGCGTCGCCCACAAGACGCATTGGACAATGCGCGCTGCTTTTATGGCGCCGCCTTTCGGCACGTTTACGGACAAAAATTTTCACGCATATTTGAAAAAGCTCGGCGTTCGGCGCGAAAAGGGCACCGAATGGTTTAAGATTGAGCCCGACGCCGCGCGCGGCGATTTTATGGATTTTGTGCAAAACCACGGTATAACCGAGCAAAAGGACGCCGACGCGGTTATTCCCTACAAGCTGCGCGACGAGCAGGCGGATGCCGTGAAAATGACGGCGGATTATTTTAAAAGCAGAAAATCCGCGGAATTTCTTTGGAACGCAAAGCCGCGCTTCGGCAAAACGCTCGCAGCGTATGATTTATGTATGCGGCTTGAAGCGAAAAACATCTTAATTGTGACAAACCGCCCCGCTATCGCAAATTCGTGGTATGCGGATTACGAGACGTTTTTCGGCGTGCAGTCGGGCTACATTTTCGTGAGCAACGTGGACGGAATTAAGGACAAAAAATTTGTCTGCAGCCGCGAGGAATACCTCTCGAAAATAAACGATGACACAAAAGGCTGCATTGAGTTTGTCAGCCTGCAGGATTTGAAAGGCTCGGTCTATTTCGGCGGGCACATTGACAAGCTTGCGGAAGTGAGCCGCGAAAAGGGCATGGAGTGGGACATTCTCATCATCGACGAAGCACATGAGGGCGTCGATACCTATAAGACGGACACGGCGTTTAATCACATCCGCAGAAAATGTACCCTCCATCTTTCCGGCACCCCGTTTAAGGCGCTCGCAAACGACAAATTCCCCGAGAGCGCAATTTACAACTGGACATATGCAGACGAGCAGAAAAAGAAGCGCGACTGGGACTCTTCATCGGAAATTGAAAATCCTTACGCCAATCTTCCGCGGCTTTCGCTTTTCACGTATCAAATGTCGGACATTGTGCGCGACAAGGTGAAGCGCGGCATTGAGCTTGCGGAGGATGAGATTGAAGAATATGCGTTCGATTTAAACGAGTTTTTCGCGACAAACGACTCCGGAAAATTCGTTCACGACGCGGACGTGGACAAATTCCTCGACGCAATGACGAGGCAGGAGAAGTTCCCGTTTTCAACGCCGGAGCTGCGGAATGAATTAAAACACACGTTTTGGATTTTAAACCGCGTGGCAAGCGCAAAGGCGCTCGCAAAAAAGCTTAAGCTGCATCCGATATTTAAAGATTACGAGATAATCTTAGCCGCGGGCGACGGCAAGCTTGACGACGACGATGAAAACGAAAAGTCGTTCGACAGGGTCGTAAAGGCAATTAAAGAGTACGACAAAACGATAACTCTTTCCGTGGGGCAGCTGACGACAGGCGTTACAATTCCCGAATGGACGGCGGTGCTCATGCTTTCAAACATGGCAAGCCCCGCGCTTTACATGCAGGCGGCGTTCCGCGCGCAAAACCCCTGCCTTTTCACGGACACGGAGGGCAATTCTTACAGAAAACAAAATTCATACGTTTTCGACTTTGACCCCGCCCGCACGCTGACTGTTTTTGAAAAGTTCGCAAATGACCTCATCCCCGAAACCTCGGGCGACAAGGGCGACTTTGACGGACGCAAGCGAAATGTGCGCGAGCTGCTCAATTTCTTCCCCGTTTATGCCGAGGACGACGAGGGCGCGATGGTTGAGCTTGACGCCGAAAAGGTGCTCACCATTCCGCGCCACATCCACGCAAAAGAGGTTGTGGAGCGAGGATTTATGTCGAACTTCCTCTTTGCGAACATCAGCGGCATTTTCGGCGCGCCGAAGGAAATTATCGACATTATCAACAACATGCAGGCAATCGAGGAGCCGAAAAAACTTGAGAAGGCAAATATTGATGAAAATACCGCCGACGAACTTAACTTAAACGAGATGGGAGAGGTTGAAATCCCCGAGGAAAAGGTCATCGGGCTGGCAAGCGAGATTTTCGGCGATAAGGTTTACGCGGATATTGAAGATAAGCTTGCGGCAGCGATGGAGGACGCTTGGCGCGTGTCGGAATCGACGCCAGACCCCAAGCGCGATGAGCTGAAAGCGCTTCAAGAGACGTTATCAAAGCCGGTTGCCACAACGCTCATAGAAAAAGCCAAAGCGAGCTACGGCAGCGATTTGAGAAAATCCACGCAAAGTCAGCTCGAGCGCAAAATCAGGGAGAGCACGGACGCCGTCGTCAACCGCGAATACGGCGATTACACAATTCGCGACCATCAGCTTTTAAAAGAGCACGACGACAAAATTCAAGAGGCGCAGAAGTCCGGCGCCGATATGGCGGAAATTACGCAAATCGACGAAGAATATGCCGCCAAACGCAAACAAAACCGCAGCGACATGATAGAAACCATCAACCAAAAAATTCACAATGAGGAAACCATTAAAAAAGCCGGTGAAATCATTGTGAAAACTGTTAACAGCGAAAAACAAAACGCAGCGAAGGATTCCATCGAATCGACCATCCGCGACCATTTGCGCGGCTTTTCCCGCACAATCCCCGCCTTCCTCATGGCATACGGCGACGAAAACACAACTCTCTCCAATTTCGACACACTTGTTCCCGAGGATGTTTTTTGGGAGGTCACCGTCAATCCGCAAAACGGCAAGGGCGTGACGCTCGACCAATTCCGCATGATGCGCGACGGCAAAGATTATACGAACGATGCCGGTGATAAAAAACACTTTGACGGTCATCTTTTCGACGAGGTTGTATTTAACGACGCCGTCGCGGAGTTTATGAAAAAACGCTCCGAGCTTGCGAATTATTTTGAGCCGAACCGAAAGGGCGACATTTTCGACTACATCCCGCCCCAGCGCACAAACCAAATTTTCACTCCGAAAAAAAATGTGAAAGACATGGTGGACAGATTAGAGCAGGAAAACCCCGGCTGTTTTGACAATCCCGACGCCACCTTTGCCGACCTTTACATGAAATCGGGCATGTATGTGACGGAAATTGTGACAAGACTCTATCAAAGCAAGCGCCTGAAAGCCCTCTTCCCCGACGACGCCGAACGCCTCAGCCACATCTTCTCAAAGCAAGTCTACGGCTGCGCCCCGACTGAAATAATCTACCGCATTTGCCTGCGCTACATCTTAGGCTTCAGCAATAAAATAAACATCGAAAAGCACAACATCATCCTCTGCGACACGCTGGAATACGCCAAAGAAGGCACCACAGAAGAAGAATTGCAAAAATTATTTAATCTCTAAATCACCCCACCTACGTAACGTCACCCACACTCCCCCTTTTTCGATAATTTTCAAAAAAACTATTGACAAATCCAAAATCTTAGCGTATGATAAAGAACAGAATTGAATATCAAACCGTTGAAGCGGAGATAACGGCAGGATATGCGCTCACAGAGAGCGAGGGCAGCTGAGAGCCTCGCAGAAATGCAGCTTGTCAAATGGACCGCGGAGGGCGCAGTCAAAAAAGCGTTTTGCTTTGAGTATTCTGCGACGTGACGCACGCGTGAGTGGCGGGGAGTATGCTTGTACTCTGCAAAGTGTGTCCTTTTTATAGGGCAAAACAAGGTGGTACCGCGGGAATTTCTCGTCCTTGGTCAAAATCAATTGACCGAGGACGATTTTTATTTTTACAGAGAGGAATGATTTTATGGTAAAGCCGTCATTTGAGGATGCGAAGGCGCTGGCAAAGGACATGAGCGTCATTCCGCTCTCAAAAGAGATTTATTCGGATTTGAGAACGCCCATTCAAACTCTCAAGCTCATTAAAAAGATGAGCGTGAAGTATTATCTTTTGGAGAGCGTCGAAGGAGGAGACAAATGGGGAAGATATTCATATTTGGGCTTTGACCCGGCGCTCGAGGTGCGCGGCAAGGGCGAGGACATTGAAATTGTTTCATCCGTCACGATGAAGCAGCGCTCAAACGACCCCAATTCGATACTGCGAAGCATTCTTTCGCAGTACAAAAGCCCCAAGCTTGAAAACCTCCCTCCGTTTACGGGCGGGTTTGTCGGCTACTTTGCGTATAACTACATTCGCTATGCCGAGCCGACATTGAAGCTGCCCGAGCGCGACGACGGAAATTTTTATGATTTTGATTTGTTCTTATTCGATAAAGTTATCTGCTTTGACCATTTGAAGCAGAAAATAATCGTCATAAACAACATCAAGACCGATAACCTTGAGGAAAATTATAACCGCGGAGTGCTGGAGCTTGAGCAGATGTGCGCGCTTTTGGCAAAGGAGTTTGCCTATTCCGAGGAATACGCGGGCGTAAAAGGCGATTTCAAGCCTCTTTTTACGAAAGATGAATACTGCGAAATGATTAAAAAGACAAAGCATTACATTCATGAGGGCGACATTTTCCAGGCAGTTATTTCAAACAGGCTTGAAGCTGATTTTGAGGGGAGCCTGCTCAACACCTACCGCATTCTGCGGACGATCAACCCCTCGCCTTATATGTTCTACATGAAATACGATGACTGCGAAATCGCGGGAGCCTCGCCCGAAACGATTGTTTCAATCTCAGACGGAACAATTTCAACCTTCCCGATTGCGGGAACACGAAAGAGGGGAAAAACGCCCGAGGAGGACGAAAAGCTCATAAAGAGCCTTTTGGCGGACGAAAAGGAGCTCAGCGAGCACAATATGTTAGTCGACCTCGGGCGCAACGACATCGGCAAGGTCAGCGAATTTGGCTCTGTGCGCGTTGAAAATTATCAGGAAATCCTCAAATATTCTCACGTTATACACATCGCCTCGACCGTTCGCGGTAAAATGAGAAGCGATTTCGACCAATTTGACGCGCTCAGCGCGGTGCTGCCGGCGGGAACGCTCTCCGGCGCTCCGAAATACAGAGCATGTGAAATAATTTCCGAGCTTGAGGGCGTGAACCGCGGAGTGTACGGCGGAGCGGTGGGTTACATCGATTTTAAGGGCAACATGGACATGTGCATCGCGATAAGAATGGCGTCCAAAAAGGACGGCAAGGTATACGTTCAGGCGGGCGCGGGCATCGTCGCCGACAGCGTGCCGGAGAGCGAATATCAGGAATGTTTAAACAAAGCCGGCGCTATGGCGGAAGCAATTAAAAGAACCTCAGAGGTTCGTTAAGGAGGCGAAAACAATGATTTTAATGATAGATAACTACGACAGCTTTTCATATAATCTCTATCAGATGATAGGCGAATTTGACCGCGACATCAAGGTTGTGCGAAATGACGCGGTAACGGTCAAGGATATTGAAAAGATGAACCCCGAAAGGCTCATAATTTCGCCCGGTCCGGGGCGACCCAAGGACGCGGGAATTTGCGAGGAAGCGATTGACTGCTTCAAAGGCAAAATGCCAATCTTGGGCGTGTGCTTGGGGCACCAGGCAATATGCGAGGTTTTCGGCGCGAAGATAACATACGCGCCCGAGCTGATACACGGAAAGCAGAGCGACATTCACATCGCGAACGGCTGCAAGGTGTTTTTAAATCTGCCGCCGATAATCAAGGCGGCGAGGTATCATTCGCTCGCGGCAGACAAATATTCAATGCCCGACACATTGCGCATTGTCGCGGAGACGGACGACGGCTCAATTATGGCGGTGAAGCACCGCGAATACGAAATTTACGGACTGCAATTCCATCCGGAGTCAATCTTGACGCCGCTCGGAAAAACAATAATAAAAAATTTTATGGAGGTATAAAAAAATGATTAGAGAAAGTTTGAGCAAGGTTGTCGAAGGCAAGGACTTGACGTTTGACGAAATGAGAGAAACCTTCGGCGAGATAATGAGCGGTGAGACGACAGGGGCACAGATGGCGGCGCTCTTGACGGCGCTCAGAATGAAGGGCGAAACGATTGATGAAATAACCGCGTGCGCGACGGTTATGCGCGAAAAAGGACTGCACATCGACACCGACGGCATGGACGTGCTTGAAATTGTCGGAACGGGCGGCGACGGCGCGCAAACGATTAACATTTCAACAATATCCTCATTCGTCATTGCTGCCGGCGGCGTGAAGGTCGGAAAGCACGGCAACAGAAGCGCGTCCTCAAAATGCGGCGCGGCGGACTGCCTCGAAGCGCTCGGCGTAAAACTCGATTTGCCGCCCGAGAAGAACGCGGAGCTTTTGAAAAAGATAGGCATTTGCTTCATGTTCGCGCAGACGTATCACACTTCGATGAAATATGCGGGTCCCGTGAGAAAGCAGATAGGCATAAGAACGATATTTAACATCTTAGGACCTCTCGCGAACCCCGCTGCGGCAAATTTGCAGCTCTTGGGCGTTTATGACGAAAATCTCGTCGTGCCGCTCGCAGAGGTTTTGATAAAGCTCGGAATTAAGAGAGCGATGGTTGTACATGGACACGACGGACTTGACGAGGCGACAATCTGCGACACGACGACGGTGTGCGAGATAAATAACAACAAAACGTCGAGCTTTTTCTTAAGCCCCGAGCAGCTTGGATTAAAGAGAGCCCACATCGGCGACTTAAAGGGCGGCACACCGGAAGAGAATGCGCAGATTGCGCTCGCAATCTTAAAGGGCGAGGAGCGCGGCGCAAAGCGCGACGCGGTTGTCTTAAACAGTGCGCTCTGCCTTTACATGGGCAATTCCGACGTAACGCTCAAACAGTGCGTAAAAATGGCGGAAGAATTGATTGACAGCGGTAAGGCACTTGAGAAATTGAACGAACTCATAAAATACTCCAACGAGGTGTAATATGATTTTAGACGACATTGCACAATCCACCCTAAAGCGCGTCGAAAAAGCGCGCGCCGAAAAGCCCAAAATTTTGGGGCTTGATTTCGGAAAAAAGGAAAAGCCATTCTTTCTTGAAAGAGAGCTTTCAAAACCCGGCATGAGCTTCATTTGCGAAGTTAAAAAGGCGTCGCCTTCAAAGGGAATTATCGCCGAGGATTTTCCCTATGAAAAAATTGCCGACGAATATCAAGCTGCCGGCGCGGACGCGATAAGCGTTTTAACCGAGCCCGAATTTTTCAAGGGCAAAAACGAATATCTGACCGCGATAAAAAAGAGAGTGAGCATTCCCGTTTTGCGCAAAGATTTCGTCGTTGACGAATATCAAATATATGAAGCAAGATCCATCGGAGCCGATGCGGTGCTTCTGATATGCGCTCTGACCGAAACGGAGCGGCTTAAAAAATACATCGCGATTGCCGACAAATTGGAGCTTTCGGCAATCGTGGAGGCGCACGACAAAGCGGAAGTAGAAAGTGCCCTCACCGCCGGTGCGCGCATTGTGGGCGTGAATAACCGCAACCTAAAGGATTTCACGGTCGATATGCAAAATTCACTGAGACTGCGCAAATTGGTGCCGAAGGACGTTGTATTTATATCAGAAAGCGGCATTAAGACGCGCGAGGACATTGCAAGGCTTGAAGAGGCGGACGTAAACGCCGTTCTGATTGGCGAAACATTTATGCGAAGCTCCGACAAGCGTAAAATGCTCGCCGTTTTGAAAGGGTTGGAACATGAAGATTAAAATATGCGGCATAAGGCGCGACAAGGACGCAGATTATTTAAACGAATTTATGCCCGACTACGCAGGCTTCATCTTTGCGCCGACGCGCCGCTACGTCGCCCCCGAAAAGGCGGCACAGCTCCGCGCAAGGCTTGACAAGAAAATTAAAACTGTCGGCGTTTTCGTAAATGAGGATATTGCGCTTGTAAAAAATCTTGCCCAATCGGGCGTTATAGACATTGTGCAGCTCCACGGCGACGAGGATGACGAATATATAAAAAATCTCAGCGTGTCCGTTCCCGTAATAAAGGTGCAGCGAATTGCCGCAAAAGAGGACATAAAGTCTTTTAATTCCGACTTTTATCTTTTTGACACCTACAAAAAAGGCGTATACGGCGGCACGGGCGAGAGCTTTGACTGGAGCGTTCTCTCCGATATTGACAAACCATATTTTTTAGCCGGCGGACTGAATTTGGACAACATCTCCGAAGCGCTCAAAACGACCGCGTTCGCGCTCGACGTGTCGAGCGGAGCCGAAACCGACGGCGTGAAGGACAGAGAGAAAATAAAGAAGATAATACAGATTGTGAGGAATTTTGATGAGTAAAGGAAGATTTGGCGTTCACGGCGGGCAATACATTCCCGAAACGCTGATGAATGCCGTAAACGAGCTTGAGGAGGCATACAATTACTACAAAGACGACGCGGATTTTAACCGCGAGCTCAACACTCTTTTGTGCGAATACGCAAACCGCCCGTCGCTTTTGTACTATGCCGAAAAAATGACAAAGGACTTGGGCGGCGCAAAGATATATTTAAAGCGCGAGGATTTGAACCATACGGGCGCGCACAAGATAAATAACGTCTTAGGGCAGGTTCTTCTTGCGAAAAAGATGGGCAAAACAAGGATAATTGCAGAAACGGGCGCGGGACAGCACGGCGTTGCGGCGGCGACCGCGGCAGCGCTCATGGACATGGAGTGCGAGGTTTTCATGGGTGCGGTTGACTGCGAGCGGCAAGCGCTCAACGTCTACCGTATGGAGCTTTTGGGCGCAAAGGTACACCCCGTTAAGAGCGGCACCGCGACGCTCAAGGACGCGGTTAACGAAACGATGCGTGAATGGACGGCAAGAGTTGCCGACACGCATTACGCGCTCGGCAGCGTCATGGGACCTCACCCCTTCCCCACCATTGTGCGCGATTTTCAAAGCGTCATAAGCCGCGAAGCGAGAGCGCAAATTCTTGAAAAAGAGGGAAGACTCCCCAGCGCTGTGCTTGCGTGCGTCGGCGGCGGCAGCAACGCGATAGGCATGTTCCACCACTTCATCCCCGATGCCAACGTGCGCCTCATCGGCTGCGAAGCTGCGGGCAAAGGGCTTGAAACCGACAAGCACGCCGCAACGCTCACAAAGGGCAAGCTCGGCATTTTCCACGGCATGAAGTCGTATTTCTGCCAAAACGAATATGGGCAGATCGACGAGGTTTATTCCATTTCCGCAGGGCTCGATTATCCCGGCATAGGTCCCGAACATGCGTATCTTCACGACAGTGGCAGAGCGGAATACGTTGCCGTGACGGACGAGGAAGCGGTCAACGCGTTTGAATATCTTTCGCGCACCGAGGGCATTATTCCCGCAATCGAAAGCTCCCACGCAGTAGCGCACGCAATGAAGCTCGCGCCCGAAATGGAAAAGGACGACATTTTAATCGTGTGCCTTTCCGGCAGAGGCGACAAGGACGTCGCCGCAATAGCAAGATACAGGGGGGTTAATATTTATGAGTAGAATTGAACGGCTTAAAGGGCAAAAAAGCTTCATCGCGTTTTTGACGGCGGGCGACCCCACGATTCAAAAAACAGAAGAATACATTTTGGCAATGGCACAGGCGGGCGCGGACTTGGTTGAGATAGGCATTCCCTTCTCCGATCCCATTGCCGAAGGCGTTGTAATCCAAGACGCGAATATCCGCGCGCTGAAAAACAACACCACGACGGACGACGTTTTCAAATGCGTCGAAAACGTGCGCAAAAAAACCGACGTTCCGCTTGTCTTTCTGACATATGCAAACCCTGTATATACTTATGGTAAGGATCGCTTTTTTGCGGAGTGTGAGAGAGTCGGCATTGACGGCATTATAATTCCCGACGTTCCCTTTGAGGAAAAGGACGAATTTAAAACCGAAGCCGATGCGCACAATGTCGACATAGTGTCGCTCGTCGCGCCGACAAGCGAGGAACGCATAACAAAAATAGCCTCCGAAGCGAAGGGATTTTTATACGTCGTCTCATCAATGGGCGTAACCGGCATGAGAAGCACAATCACAACCGATTTAAAAACCATCACCGAAAAGGCAAAGGAAGCGACCGACATCCCCGTCTTCATCGGCTTTGGTATCAATACGCCCGAGCAAGTGCATGAATATTACCAATACGCCGACGGTGTCATAGTCGGCAGCGCAATTGTGAAAATAATCGAAAAATACGGCGAAAACGCGAAAGAAGAGCTCGTCAAATACGTCAAAAGCATGAAATATAAGAACTGAAAAATACAGCGCGAAATCCGCCGCACCGCAGGGTGCGGCATTTTTTTTGCGCCTTTTTTCGACAATATGCCCGGTTTTACGCAGACTTTAAACAAAATTGATAGAGAATTTTACATAGCATTTATAGAATTTAATCACAGGGGAGTGAATTACAATGCTGCAAAAAAGGATTGCGCCGATATTTTTAATTGCGGCGGTTTTATCATTGAGCGCCTGCGGCGAAACCGAAAAAGGCGTCACGCAGGTCGACGGGCTCGAAGAGCTTGGCTTGGTTCAAATTGTGTCACGAGAGGAGGGCTCCGGCACAAGAAGCGCGTTCGCCGATTTGGCGGGCTTTGCGGAAGCAAATTCGGGTTCCGACGCTACGACGGAAAACGCGCAGATTGCCTCCGACGCCGAATCGGTGTGCGAGGCTGTCACAAGAGACATTTCCGCAATAGGCTACGTTTCCATGGGAACAACGCTAAACTCCGACGTAAAAACACTTGACGTTGACGGCGCGGAAGGCAGCCTCGAAAACGTCATAAATGGAAAGTATTCTTTAAGTCGCCCCTTCACTCTCGTATGGACGGGCGAATTAAACGACGTCGAAAACGACTTCTTGACTTATGTGATGGGCAAAGGACAGGCAATCGTTCAAAAATCATATGCCAACGTCCGCGACGAATGCGACTTTTTATCGGATCAGAGCCGAGGCACAATCACAATTCACGGCTCAACCTCGGTAACGCCGTTATTACAGGAACTGGCGAATGAATACGAAACGATTAACCCCAACGCGTCAATCGTCATAACGGCGTCAGACTCAACTCAAGGCATAAACGACGCAATGCAGGGCTTGTGCGACATAGGCATGGCTTCAAGAGAATTAAAGGACTACGAAAAAGAACTTTTGAATTACAGGGTTATCGCCTATGACGGAATTGCGGTAATTGTGAACGCCGAAAACCCGCTCGACGGCGTAACGTTTGACGAGCTGAACGCGCTCTTCACCGGTGAAATTACAAGCTGGGAAGAAATTAACGAAAGAAGGAAGTAAGCTATGAATGACACGCTTCAAATAATATTCGGGCTGATAGGCGGCTTGGCAATCTTCATCTTCGGCATGAACTTGATGAGCGAATGTCTGCAAAAGGCTGCCGGTGAAAAAATGAAGCAAATTTTGGGACTTCTCACCAAAAACAGGCTTTTAGGCGTTTTGGCGGGCGCGCTTGTGACGGCGGTGCTTCAAAGCAGCAGCGCGACGACCGTCATGGCGATAGGCTTCGTCAGCGCGGGGCTCATGTCGCTTCCGCAGGCAATTTCGATAATTTTCGGCGCCAACATCGGCACAACCGTCACCGCGCAGATAATCGCCTTTAAGATAACCGACTACATATATGTCTTCATCTTTGCGGGCTTTATCCTCTCCTTCGTATGCAAAAAGGAAAAGATTAAAAATATCGGCATGACGATTTTCGCGTTCGGTCTTCTGTTCCTCGGTATAGAAACGATGGGCGACGTTATGAAGCTGCTCGCCTCAAGCCCCCTTTTCACAAATATGATTGCAAAGGTCGCCGACATGCCCATTTTGGGAGTCGCCGTAGGTACGCTTATGACGCTCGTCGTTCAAAGCAGCAGCGCCACAATTGCCGTATTGCAGAATTTCGCCTCTCAGGCGGGTCCCGACGGTGTCACAAGCATATTAGGCTTAACCGGCGCAATACCCATTCTTTTGGGCGACAACATCGGCACGACGATAACCGCCCTCTTAGCCTCGATAGGTCAATCCAAAAACGCCAAGCGCACAGCCTTGGCACACACTCTCTTTAACCTCTCCGGCGCGTTTCTCTTCATCTGGCTCATAAAGCCGCTTGCCGCATTCGTAGAGTATATTTCCCCGAGCGGCGCAGAGGTCGACGTAATCTCGCGTCAGATTGCAAACGCTCACACGACGTTTAACATAACAATGACCCTCATCTGGATTGGGCTTTTGGGCATTATGGTGAAGATTGTCACAAAGCTCATTCCCGACAACAAAAACGAGCTTGACAATCCCGCAAAGCCGCGCTATCTCGACCGCAACGTCATTTCGCAGCCCGCCGCCGCGCTGCAGCTTGTTGCAAAGGAAACTCTCAACTACGGAGAGCTCGTCAAGAACATGCTTGCCGACGTCATCGGCGCTGTCAAAAGCGACAAAGCGTCCTCTATCCGCAAAATCACCGAATACGGCGAAGCTCTCGGAGGGCTCAACTCCGAAATCAACGATTATTTGGCTGAGCTTTTCTCAGCCGGCGTTCTGACCGAAAAACAAGCGACCCAAACGGCAAAGCTCATGTATGTTTTGGCGGACGTTGAAAGAATGGGCAGCCTTTCGGTCGAATTGTCAAATCATCTTTTAGAGAAGATAGATAAGAAATACAATTACTCAAAAGAGGCTTTAAACGACATTGAGGAAAGCCTCATACGCATAGAAACGATGTACGACAGCGCTCTCACAGCGCTTCAAAACGGCGGCGACGCCACAAAGCTTTTGAACCACAAGGACGAGGTTCTCAGCCTCGACATTGAAATGCGCAAACACCACATGCAGCGCGTCAATAAGGGCAAATGCAAAAAGAGCCTGTCCCGACCGTATATAAAAATGCTCTACTGCATCGACCGCATGGGCACCGGCTGCGTAAACCTCGCGGAAGTTGCGCAAAGCCAAATAGATTTCGCATATTTTATAGGAGAATAAGAGAAAATCACCCTGCGAACATAATTGAAGGGTGATTTTTTGTGCGCGGGTGTTGTATTTTTTTGCGGGGAGTGGTATAATCAGATCAATAAAACAGTGCGGGATAAATATTCGCGGGGTGATTTTTTGATAAAGCGATTTTTTTCGGAGGACGGGTGCGACGTCAGGCTTTTGGGCGCAGTTATCGTCGCGTCCGTATTCGGCATAATAATGATAAACAGCGCGGTTCACGAGCTTTCAAGCCCGGAGAGATATATTATCGTGCAGTCGGCGGCGTTCATTTTGGGGCTCGCGGCGGCTGTCATTTTGGCGTTTATCGACTATTCCGTGCTCTATTCCTTGCGCCATGTCGCAATGGGTGTCGGGCTCGGTCTCTTGGTTCTCGTTTTGATATTGGGCTTCGGACGTGAGGACACCGGTACCCAGGGCTGGATCAGCCTCGGATTTGTAAACCTGCAGCCCGCCGAAATTGCGAAGGTGTGCTTTTTGGTGACGCTTTCGGCGCACATTTCAAAAATACGAGAGGATATAAATTCCCTCAGAAACGTTTGCCTGCTTCTTCTTCACACGGCGGTGCCCGTGGCTCTCGTTCTCTTGCAGCCCGACACCGGCACGGCGATTGTTTTCATCTTCATGTTTGCGGTAATGATGTTTTTCGCCGGTATAAGCGCAAAATATATAGTCGCGGCTCTCGCTCTGGGCGGCGTCGGAGCCGCGGGAGCATGGTTTTTTTACCTGAACGACATCCAAAAGGCGAGGTTTTTCTCGTTTCTAGATCCCGAATCCGACCCCTTGGGGACAGGCTATCACATCATACAGTCCAAAATCGCGGTTGGCAGCGGGCAGCTTTTCGGAACAGGCTACATGCAGGGCACCCAAACTCAAATGGGCTATTTGCCCGAAAAACAGACCGACTTCATTTTTTCGGTAATATGCGAAGAGCTCGGCTTCATGGGAGCAATAGCGGTGATTGCGCTTCTCTTTTTCATCATCTGCCGCGTATTTATCGACGCCAGACGCGCCAAGGACACCTTCGGGGAAATGCTCTGCGCCGGATGCGGCGCGATGCTTTTGTTCCACACAATAGAAAACATCGGCATGTGCATCAATCTTCTGCCCATAACCGGCATCCCTCTCCCCTTTTTCAGCTACGGCGGATCCAACATGATAACAAGCATGGTCGCCATAGGCATAGTCTGCTCGGTCTCGATGCACCGAAAAACAAATTCATTTGATTAAACAAAAATGCGGCTGCCAACTTAAAGCGCCGCATTTTTGTTTAATACTTAATATTCATCCAAAAAAGCTTGATTTTTCCGCTATCTTAGTTGTAAGGGCGCATCTTGCTCCGCCCGCCCGCGCCTACCGCCGCGCTTGATTCATCCGCACCCCTCTCATCAAGCATTTTTATAAAATTTCAGTATTACTCCGATTTTCTCAGCCCTTTTGCAAAAGCTCCAGCATTTGCGCAGGGTTTTCCGCCGCCTTAACCTTGTCCGACGCGTAAATTATCATCCCGCCCTCGTCAATCAAGTATGTGGTGCGCACAACTCCCATGCTCACCTTGCCGTAGTTTTTCTTTTCCTTCCAAACGTCATACGCCTCAATCGCCGCGCGTTCCTCATCCGAAAGCAGCACAAACGGCAAATTGTATTTCGTCTCAAAATTTTTGTGCGACTTCACGCTGTCTTTACTTATTCCTATTATAACCGCGTTCAGCGCAGAAAAATCCTCATTTCTCTCGCCGAATCCACACGCCTGCTTTGTGCAGCCGGGAGCGTTGTCCTTCGGGTAAAAATAAAGCACAACCTTCTTGCCCCTGTATTCCTCCAACGTGTGAATTTCTCCGTTTTGATCCGGCAGCGAAAACCCCGGAGCCTTTGTTCCTATTTCAAGCATTAATTATTCCTCCAACATAACAAATTCATTGCGTCTCAGCATCCCACCGCGTAAACGCAGTCGGAATAGAGCGTAAACGGCACCGACTCGCCGTTAAAAATAACATGCGTAGTCTTCGGCGCGAATATTTTAACCGCCTCATCGCGGTTCGTCGTGAGCTTCAGCGACGAGCTTTCAATCTCGACAATTCCGCCCGAAATGTGCAAAAACATGTCCTTTATCATCTTTTCGCTCTCAACGCACTCAACGCCGTTTATCGCGAGCCTCTTACCCGCCGCCATGTAAATCTTGTCCCCCGAAACGTACAGCCCCTCGCCATCGTAGTCGAACATGTGAGGCTTCGCTTCATCCGAATTTTTGGTGTAAAAAATGTCGTTTCTTCCGTCGAGCGCGAACTTTGCCGCCGAATACGTCTTTGCCTCGTCCGTCAAATCCGCCGCCGAGGCAAAACGTTCCTCTCCCGCGCGCATCGGCAAAAGCATCGTCACAAACGCCGCCGTCTGCCCGTATTTCGTGAACACCGCGCATTTCGCCTTCGTCTCAACGCCGTACCCCGCCGAAAAAATCGACTCGCGAATGTCAACGACGTCCGCCGACGCCGGAATAAGCTTCAAATTCGCGCCCTTTTCAAAATGCGTCTCCACTCTCCCGTCATAATCCGCCTTAGCTCTCGAATAGGGCATAAAATGCCAGTTTTGATTGAACTTTCGCGCCGACTGCCCGCACGTTACAAAATCCGACACAATCACAACTCCGTCCGCCTTCGAGAGAAAAACGCTCCTCTGCTGCACCGCGTCCAAATCCTCATAGGGGCAAACCGAAAGCTTTACAAAGTCAAACATTTTGTTTGACGCAAAAACGGTTATCCTTCCGCCCGCCGCCGAATGGTTCGCGGGCTTCGCGTTTTCAATTTCAATCGAATTGTGCGCGTGCGGCGTTTTCAAAAGACGCGATATTTCATTGTCGGAATATCCGTACCTTCCGCTGTCCGTGACAAGCGGTCTGTCATATGCATAAAACGTCACCGACCCCAAATCCGCGTGCGCGTGCCCGTCAAACGGCGTCGCCTGCACCGTGAGGTGGAAATTATTTTCATCTCCGTAGTCCGAGCGCAAAACAGCCAAATTCGCGTTCGGATAGCACGAGGAAGCCGACCGCGATAAGCTTTTCCCCTGTAAAAACGCAAGAAGCTTTTTCGTCGGCATCAGCTTTGCCGCCTTTTTTAGATACGGCCGCCTCGTCCTGTAATCGCTGTCACCTATATTTGTATCATAAAAATTGGGATAAATCAAATCAATCGACGCGTCGAGCGCCTTTTCGAGCCTCCCGCGCATAAACGCGCTGTAGGGGTCGCTGTTCATTTCCGCGCACTTCACCGCCGTGATAAAAAGCTCCATGCACCAAAACGAATACGCGTACCCCGCCTCTCGGAACGAAAAATCAGCCGAGTACATCCTCTCAAAAAGCATATCCATCGTTTCGCGCACCGCGTTCCGCCACGCGTCGTGTTCCTTAAATTCCGGCAGAAAATCCACCGCCTTCGACAGCCCGCTCGTGCGCACAACAGCCCAATTGCTCCACCCCAAATCGGGGTTTTCCGCCAAATGCTTCATGTCGCGGTACATCATCCATAAGATAGACACCAGCAAATCCCCGGTCATTGCCGGCGTGTCGATAAGCGCGCCCAACACGGCGGTAAAATTCGACAACCTCTCCCCCGTCTCAAGCACCCTGTTAAAGCCGCCCTCCTTCTTTTTCGAGAACGAATCCATCAAAAAGAGCAGCTTTTCACCGTAAATAGCGTTATGTTCAACGTCGGACAGATATTGCTGCGCCATCGCCCGCGCAAACCCAAAGCGGCATATCACATTCAAATATTCGCAGTCGCTCCCCTCAACCGCGTCCCAACCGGGACCCGTTGCGCTCGACTCCCACGAATACACATTTCCTCTTATCTTTGACCACGTGAGCGAATTATCCCATGACGAATCCGCAATGTTAAAAAGCAAAAGTTCTTTTTTCGTTATGCTCTCCGAGATTGTTATCTTCGCCACGAACCTCGCGCTCACAATTTCCTCGCGCCGCATCTCCGAAAAGTCAAACTCCAAATATACGCGCCCCGTGTTTGCCCCAAACGCCTCTTCGGGCGACGCGCTCTCTTCGCATATTTCATAAATGCCCTCGTCCGCAAGCGGAAAATCAGGCTCCTTTGTCGAAACATAGGCATATTTTGAAGGATGAACCTTCGTCACCGTCCCGTTTTTGTCCTCAACTTCAATATACGGCGGAAAAATCGAGCGCGGAGAGAAGAAAAACGCCGCCGCGTCCTCCTTTTGCCTCGACATTATCATAAACGACAAATGTCGTCTTATAAACGGCATCACGTCAAGCGACGCCATATCCGAGCTCTTGCTCAGAAAAATCGACGACAAATAAACGTCCGCCTCATTTGGACCCGTCAAAATACCGTGACGCGAAATGTATGCCAATGCCGCGTTTTTGTCCTCGTCTCCAATCGGCTCGGAATAAGCCGCGCTGCGCTTTTTGCGCCGCACAAAATAGCGCAAAAGCTCCCTCTTTGCCGATTCATAATCCCCGTCCGCCGCAGCTGCGGCAACTCCGCCCAGCTCGGGATTTGAATAATCGAATATATCAAAAAATTCAGCAAGCTGCATATACAAAACCTCTGTCAAATCAATAGTTACATGAATTTACAACCTTGCAAACGTAAGCCGTGCCGTAATCCATGCGCATTTCGCTCTTTGCCTCAACGGCTTTTTCCTCATCGTCAAAAATTGCGAACACCGTCGGCCCGCTGCCGCTCATAATCGCCCCAAGAGCGCCCAAAGCATAAAGCCTGTCCTTTATCACCGCGAGCATTGGGTGGTGCGGCACCGTCACCTCTTCCAAAACATTCCCCATTGCGGCGCAAACGCCCTTTAAATCTCCCTCCGCCAACGCCGCAATCAGCGCGTATGAATCGGGATGGTTCAAATTTTCCTGTGCGTCAAGATTCTCATACGCCCATTTCGTGCTAACCGAAAAGCGCGGCTTCACCAAAACAATGCTGCAATCCGGCAAATTCGGCAGCCTCGAAATCTTCTCGCCAATCCCCTCGGCAAGCCTCGTCCCGCCGAGCAAACAGTACGGCACATCCGCGCCCAACTTCTCCCCGATTGCGCAAAGCCTCCTTTTCGGCAGCCTCGTCCCATAAAGACGGTTCAACCCCGCGAGCACAGCCGCCGCGTTGCCGCTGCCTCCCGCAAGCCCCGCGCCGACCGGAATATGCTTTTCAAGATAAATGTCCGCCTCTCCCGCAATCTTCGTTTCGCGGAAAAACGCCTCCGCCGCAGCATATGCCAAATTTTCGCCGTCTGTCGGCAAAAACTTCAGCGACGCCGCAACACTCACCCCCACATCCCTTTTCGTAATTCGTATAACGTCATGCAGCGACACCGTCTGCATAACCGTTTTTATTTCATGGTACCCGTTCGGCAGCCTCCCCAACACATCAAGTGAAAGGTTAATCTTAGCATACGAACGCATTGTAAGCGTTTCCATGGAAAAACCTCCGCTAAACAAAAAAATTCTTATTGAATACATTATAACAAAACTATTAAAAAAATGCAAGCATTTGTGTAAACGAAGCACAATTCGTTAAAACCGACACATTAAAGTCAGCAATCGGAAATTTTAAAAAAACTTTTTCTCCCGCCGCAGTCTCCCTCCCATTTAAAAATCAGCCGATTTTATGTGATTTTCTTGCTGTCTGCGTTGTAGTACCTCGTATCATCTAAAACTTTACACACGATGATTTCTGCAAGTTTCCTCTCCGTATTGATTCGTAGGGCGGGGCTTGTCCCCCGCCGCGGGTTACCAATTAACTAAAAATCATCCCACCTTATGCGATTTTCTCGCTATCTACGTCATAGGGGCGGGGCTTGCTCCGCCCGTCCGCGCGAGCTGCGCGTCAATTCGAACGCGCCCCGCGCGTTCGTTCCTATTTGTCACCGCAACGTAAAGTTTTGACCGAAACTTGGTAATAGAGGCGCATCCTCCCCGCCCGCGGTCTACCACCGTACTTCCGTCATCCGCGCCCTTTTCGGTAAGCGTTTTTATTGAATTTCAGTATTACTCCGCAAAATACATCAGCCTGTTTTCGACAAATTCCGAACGCAGCCTTCCCTCGTCCTTGAGCCACGTTATATACGACAAAACAGTCGAATGAACTATCGCATACTGCTCATAGCTTATCTTAAGCTCATATTTGTCAAAAAACGCCTTCGTTATCTCCTCCGCCGTCGCGCCGTTTTCGGCAAATCGCAAAATGTCCTCCGCGTTATGTATCACCCATTCGCGGTTTAATCGCGTCAATTCGCTCAAATCCTCGGTCATCGGCGCGTGAGAGGGCACAAAGCGCTTCGCTTCAAGTGTGTCCAGCATATCGAGCGTTTCAAGATATTTTGCAACGTCGTAAATATATGTCAGCCTGTACTTTTCAAGCCCTATCGGATTTGATACAGAATCGGCAATATACGCCGTCCCGTCGGGCGTTATCACGCCTATCATGTTGAGAAAATGCCCCGGCAGATTTATAATTTTAAGCTCCTTTGGAAAAGCCTCATCGTCAAGCCCCTTTGTCACGCTTGGCTTTGCGTAAAGAAGCTTATGCAGCAAATCCTTTGGCGGATTTGCGCCCATCAGCCCCATCGTTTCCAAGATAGGATGCTCGATAAATTCCCGCTCAATCTCGGATGCGAAAACATCGCAGCCCGATTTCCCCTGCAAGAAATTGTTTCCGCCCGCGTGATCCGCGTGCGAATGCGTGTTGATAATACCTTTGAGATCCCACCCTTGCTCTGTGATTATTCTCCACAGCTTTTTTCCCGCGTCGCGGTCGCTGCCCGAATCTATCAAATATGCCTCGCCGTTTTCGCGCACATAAATTCCCGCCTTCGCCGGCGCGTCCATGAAGTAGCTGCACTCTCCCGCTCTTATCAGTTCGTACATATCAATCTCCATTCCGCCGCCCTGCGGCGGCACAAATCATAACGTGAAAAAGGAACAAGCAAATTGCCGGTATTCTGAGCGCCGACGTATACAGATACTTCAAGCTCAGAATACCGGTGAGATGCGCCGTTAATTTTTCACGTTATCCAAATCAAATATCGGCTTTCCGTTTTCATCATACACAACTTTCAGCAAATACGCCTGCCTGTTTATGTCGTCCAGCGGGTCGCCGACAATTTTTTCAAAATCACGCGCATGGAACGCGCAAATGTCATTTCCTTCTTCGTCCTTCACAAAGCTGTTGTGTCCGGGACCGAAAATTTCCTTTTCAGTGTCCGTCTTCAAACCCGGCAGCCTCTCTTTCCTCCAGCTCATCGGGTCGAGCAAATCCGCGTCCTCGTCGCACTCAAACATTCCCATCGCATACGCCGCGCCCGTCGCCGATGCCGAAAACGTCAGATATATTTTGCCGTTGTGCTTTAAAACAGCCGGTCCTTCCTCAACCCATTCGTCAACTCTTTCCCAGTCGTAGCACGGTGTCGAGAGAATAACCTGCTTTGTCGATAGCTCAACAGGCGACTTCATTTTCGCAATGCAGAGATTGCTTATCCCTTTCCACACGCCAATCTTTTCCGCCCAGACAAAATATCTTTCGCCCCTGTGCTCAAAGGTCGTCGCGTCGAGCGAAAACGAATTGAAGCTGAATCCGTCGCCCTCGGCAGCCTTCATTTTGCCCATTTCGACCCATTCGTCTTTCATCGGGTCGCCTTCGCATTTTAACACATGCGGGCGTATGTTCCAAATCTTATCGATTCTGCTCGCGGCAAAATAAATGTACCACGCCCCGTCGATAAAGTGCATTTCGGGAGCCCATATGTAGCCGCTCATCTCGCCCTCGACGTGCCGTCTCCAAATTATTTTTTCCTCGCTCTCGCTCAAAGCGCACAGTCCGTCGCTCTCACGCAGCGAAATGTAATCGTATTTCGGCGCCGTCGCCGTGAAATAATACTTGCCGTCCTTCTTCGTCACAAATGGGTCGGCGCTGTGTTTTATCCATGGTTTCATGTCTCATCCTCCGTTAAATCCAATCTGCAGCTGAAAGTCAGTTCACGGTCAAACCGCCTTAAAAACGTTTCGCGCACAGTTTCCTCGGAATGTTTCGGCGCAAACAAAAGCGTTTTCCCGTTTAAAATAACCTTCACCTCACGCGCGAAATCGACGAACCTTTCGTTTATGAAAAGCGCCGTCGCCTCGCCCGTCACAGTGAATATATTATCACTTCTTAAAACCGTTATCAAGCCTTTTTTTGCACGGCTTTCAACATAATAAAACATGTCGTCCGTTTTGTATTCCAAATCCCACTCTATTTTCTCGGGATACGGATTTCTCGTGTGCTGCGTCACCAGCCTCACCGCGTTCGTGTCGCAAATTTCGCCGTTTTCCATCTCGCACAATTCCTCGCCGTTGTCGCTCACCTGATGCCCTCGCCCCTTGTGGATAAAAGCCTTAGTTACATATTTTTTGTTCGCGTATTCCCGCGTAACCTCATTTCGCCCGTAAGCCGCGTCGTTTTCGCCGCACTGTAAATAAAAGGGCACATTTTTCACATTCACAAGCGAAACCCCGTTCGGGTGCCCCGCCGACATATTTGCCGCCGCGAAATAATCCGCCATTCTCGGCGTAATCTGATACACCCCGTCGCCTCCCGCGCTGTAGCCCAAAAGAAAAACCCTGTTCGGGTTCACGCCGTAAAAAATAATCATATTTTCTATCAGCCTTTTGTAAAGCGCATAGCTCTGCGGCATAAAATGCGTGTTCCACGTGTCCGCAATCCCGCGCGGCGCGACGTATATTCCGTTTTTCACACTGCCCAAATAATAGCGCGACATTATCTCCCACTGCGAATTGTTAATCTCCGGCGTGTCGCACTGTCCGCCTCCGTGCAGCGCGATAAAAAGGTCGTACCCATCCTTGCGTTTCTCCCCTTTTACGGACAACGCATAGCGCATGACAAAATTGTCATGCGCCGCGTAATTGCCCGTCACTTCGGAAAGACGACCCTTATTCAGTTTTTCTCTTTCCAAAATTTCTTCTGTCATTTGTCCGCCTTTGCACACTCCGCGTATGGAGCAATGATGCTGTCCACATCCGACCAGAACATCAGCTTCACACTCTCCGATTCGTTGCTCACCGCAGCCGTAAACGCTGTGTCGCCCACCTCCGCCGTGAAGTCATACGTTGCAATCGTGAGAAGAATGCCGCCCGCGTCGTATTCCGAAACAATCATCTTGCCCGTCATTTCCTCTTTCGCCGCAACCGTGCAGGAAACAACGTCGTCTGCAATCGCCGCGTCCTCAATTCTCGCGTTCATCGAAAGCTCCGCCTCCGAAAGCGCGCGGTAATAGAGCTCAATGTTGTCATATTCGCCGTTGAAATAAGCATCAGCCGAATATGTACTCTTTCCGAAGTACGCCGCAACATTCTCAAGTCCCAAGTGCGTTATCGTCTTCGTAACGTCCTCGGTCGCGGCAACCTTTTCGCCATCCTTGTAAATTTCAATCTTGTCCGGCGTCACAACAAGGTCAATATGCATCCATACACCCGATTGATCGTCCATGTTGCTCACAGCCGCCGCTTCTTCGGTGCTCCAGCTCGCGTTCGTAATCGCCGCTCTCATGCTGGTTGGATTCACCTTAAAGAAGAAGTATTTGTCGCTGTCCGGTCCGATTGTAAACGTCATGAGATCCTTTGTCGTCGTCTCATTGGTCTTCACGTCAAAGGAAAGTGTAAACGTGTCCTTCTGGTCAAAGAGGTTCTCGGGGAACTGCCAATATGTGCCCGTCGTTCCGTCAAGCGTCAGCACGTTCGAGCCGCGCTCCTCACTGTACTCAATCGCCGCATTGCCGTAAAGCGTGCCCACGCCCTCGGTCTCAAAATCATATGTAAAGTCAGCCGATGCGCCGTCTTCCGACTCCGCACCTTTCGGGCCCCACTTTTCAAGCAGTCTCTCATATTCCTCAACCGTCACCGGCAAAAATCCGCCGTGCTTTGAGCCTGTCGGCATCACAACGTCCGCCGTCGCCTTTGTGAATACGCCGCTCGCAAGGTCGTCCGTCAAATAGGGAACATATTCCGAGTAGTTATCGATGCACAAGCAATACGTATTTTCCGTTCCGTTTACCTTGTAGATTGCGGGACCTTCACCCGTCACCGACGTAAGGTTATAAGATGCAACCTCTTCATACGGACCCGACGCATGGTCGCTCACCATCATGTAAACGTTGTTGTTATACTTTTTGTAGAACTGATAATACTTGCCGTCGTCGCCCTTGATTATCGTCGAGTCGATCGCCGCAATGCGCGTGCCCGAGCTGTTATAAGGTCTCACGAAATATTCCGGCTCGCTGAATGTCGTAAAGTCTCTCGTTCTGACAACATAAACCGTGTCTATCGCATCGTCGCCGAGCGTTAAATCCTTTGCCGCCGCGTAAACGAGATATTCCTGCGTGTCCTCGTCCCAAATTGCCTCGGGAGCCCACGCGCAGCCCATGTCGTCGTTCGCAAACTTAACCATTCTCTGCTCCGACCAGTCGATAAGATCGTCCGATTCCCAAATCATCAGGTACTTGCTTCCCTCAAGGCTCCATTTTGCCCAGCCCTGACCGTCAAGCGTGTTAAGGTCTGTCGCGATGAGATAAAATCTGTCGCCGTCCTTCGAGCGAATGAGATACGGGTCGCGCAGTCCCGTCGTGCCCATCGTCGATTCCAAAATAGGCCAGTTGCCGTTTAAGTCGAACCAGTTATAACCGTCCTCGCTCGCCGCGATATGTATCGACAGCACCTCGTCGCTGCCGTTTACGCTGCCTCTGAAATAAGCGTACAAATATCCGCCCATTTCGCCGAGCTCCTCGGGAGCCGCCTTAACCGTCAGTTTGTATTCCTTGGTCTCCGTGTAATTGCCGTATGTAATCTCTGCCGTCAAGGTGACAACCTGATCCTCCTCGCCGCGCGTAACAACGCCCGCCGGAATTACATAATCGCCGTTTTGTATTTCCTCTGTCGAAATAACGCTCTCGTCGGACGATGTCCAAACAAGCGTCGCCCCGTCAATTTCCGACGGCAGATACGCATTTTCCTTTATCGAATCCGCGTTCGCAAATTCATACGAAAACGCCGACATAGCCTTAACCGTCACTTCAAACTCCTTTGTCACCGAAACGCTTCCCAGCGTAATCGTCGCCGTCAGCGTCGTTGTCTTATCCTCAAGATCTCTTGTTATAACACCCTCGGATGTTATTATGCTCTCGTCCGCGCTCACCCATGTAACGCTCGCGCCGTTCGCCTCGGTCGGAAGTGTCAAATCGCTTTCAACCTCGCTCGTGTCGCCAAGGTCAACGTAGGAAAGAAGTACATTTTCGCTGATCTCCGCCAAATCCGCAATCTCATCCGCGCTCATCGCGGTATTCGCCAAAATAACCTCGTCCACCATACCCGTCAAATACGGGTCTGCGCTGAACTGCGAACGCCCTATGTAATTCTGCGTTGTGGAACCCATCGCGTCAAGCGTATAACTCACATCAAGCGTATGCACCGCCTCGCCGTTCAAATAGAGCGTTCTCGTGCTGCCGCTCTGTACCATCGCAATGTGCGTCCACACATCGCTCGACAGCGCACTGTCCGCGCTCGACAGCTTTTCTTCGCCGTTGTTGCTGTTTAACACGCTTCCGCGCAAATTGCTCGCTGCGGCAATTCCCAAAAAAGCAAAGTTGCTCGTTCCGTTACCAAAGTCCAACACTCTCTGCCAGCTTGTCGTCGCGTCAAACTTCACCCAAGCCGCCATCGTAAAATCGGTAACGCCGACCGTTATGTCGTCCGGCAGCTGAATATAGCTGCTCCCGTCAAAAACGCCCGCTTTTCCGTAAACGCCGTCGTCCGAAAACGTCACGCCGTTATTCACGCTGCCGCTCGGCAAATCGCCGTCAAAGTCGACATAGACAATCGTGTTCTCGTCCTCCGTATACTGAGAAAACGTCGTCATGTCGTTTTCGCCGACAGCCTCCGCCGCTCCCGCCGGCAAAGCCGCCAAAAGAAGCGCCCCGCACATAAGTACGGATAAAAATCTCCTCATGTCAAATTCCTCCTTGTTTGATTATGAATTTATGTGTAAAAATTATACCATATTTCAACCGCAAAAACAAGCCCCTTTTGTGCAAAAAACACAAAAAATTCGATTTGAAAAACAAAAGGGCAAAATAAGCCCCTTTTGCATAAAAAGTCCAAAATTTATATCACATTTTCCCATATAAATATCACGTTTTTACTCTCTTCTGCGATTTTCCGTGCAAAAAGCGGAGGAATTTTCCCCCGCTCCCAAATCAAATAGCGTCTTTCCCTCCGCTGTGTTGTACGGGTCTTGCTCCGCCCTTTCCGCGCGAGCCCCGATCGAGTAGGAGGGATTTTCTCCCTCCTCTCACACCACCGTACATGCCGTTCG
>JAJQCX010000191.1 GCA_021202495.1 Clostridia bacterium
ACCTATTATATTATGTTTCTCCACCGTTCCGAAAAAATAAGCCGCCGTCCTGACATCCCCCACCGATAAATCAATTCAAATTCCGCTCCGCGGAATTTGCACCCACACTTCACACTTCACACTCCAAACTCCACACTAAAGCGCAAATAAATTTTGATATTATCAAAATTTATTTGCGCTTACAATTGACAGATGACGCAAAAATGATGTATAATAAACATAATATAATCATTGGAGGTGGCTGTATGGCTGCTAAAATCGAAAACAATTACGGTGATATAATCATCAGCAACAGCGTCGTCGCCAACATCGCGGGCGCGGTGGCAAACAATTGCTACGGCGTTGTGGGCATGGTGGTCAGAAATGCCAAGGACGGGCTTGTCAGCCTGCTCAAATCATCAAACTATTCAAAGGGCATCAAGATAGGCGTTGAGGACAACATGCTCACCATCGATATGCACATCATGGTTCAATACGGAGTAAACCTCACCGCAATATGCGGCAGCATCATGCACAACGTAAAATATCAGGTTTCGGACATGACGGGCTTTGAAGTCAAAGCCGTCAACGTCTATGTGGAAAGTATGCGCGTAACAACCGCGTGAGATGGGAGGATTTATCCGATATGACTGAGCTTATCAACGCGGCGCTTTTGAAAAATATGATTATTTCCGCCGCAAACACTTTAAACGAAAATAAGGGCTACGTCGATTCTCTCAACGTCTTTCCCGTACCCGACGGCGACACCGGCACAAACATGGCGCTCACCTTCATGTCCGCTGCGCGCGAGGTTGCGCAGCAGGATTTTGAAACGGCGAGCGACGTGGCAAAGCTTGTCGCAAAGGCGACACTTCGCGGCGCGAGAGGCAACTCCGGCGTCATTTTGTCGCAGATTTTTCGCGGCATTTCAAAGTCCCTCTCGGGCAAAAGCGACGTTTCCGTCGCAGATTTCACCGAGGCGCTTCAGCGCGGCTCCGACACCGCTTACCGCGCGGTTATGAAGCCCACCGAGGGCACAATTTTGACCGTCGTCCGCCTCATGGCAAAGGGCGCGTCAGATGCTGAATTTGAAAGCTTTGAAGCGTTTTTCGCGGAAGTCAACGCACAAGGCAAGGACGCGCTCGACAAAACGCCCGACCTTCTGCCTCAGCTCAAGCAGGCAGGCGTTGTAGACGCCGGCGGCAGAGGACTGTTATTTATCTTTGAAGGCTTTGAAAAGGCGCTCAACGGCGAAACCTTCTCTCTTTCCGAGCCCTCCGGCACGGTAAATTCACAGGCAACTTTAGATCAAGCCTCCTCCCCCGAGGAAATAACATTTACATATTGCACCGAATTCATTATTGAAAAATATAATGAAACAATGTCGTCTGACAATATGCGAATGAAAATATCGCCGATTGGCGACGCGATGGAAATAACCGAGGAAGGCAGCCTTGTCAAGGTTCACATTCACACGAATAACCCCGGCTACGTCCTTCAACAGGCTGTAAAGCTCGGAGAGCTTACAGACATTAAAATTGAAAATATGAAGCATAAGCACAACAGCCTCATTTCACCCGCCGCCCCCAAGCGTCCGCTTGCAATCATTTCCGTTGCCGCAGGTGACGGCATTGAGGAGGTCATGAAGGAGCTCGGCGCGGCATACATCATTTCCGGCGGTCAAACGATGAACCCCGGCACAGAGGACATTTTGGCGGCAATCGAAAAGACAAACGCCGAAAGCGCCATCATTCTTCCGAACAATAAAAACATCATTTTGGCAGCCGAGCAGGCGCGCGACCTTGCGGAAATTCCCGTCAAGGTTATCCCCACAAAAACTATTCCCCAGGGAATAACCGCCATGATGAATTTCTTGCCGGAAGGCACTCTTGACGACAACGCCGCCGCCATGACCGAAGCGCTCGACACAATCAAGAGCGGCAGCATCACCCACGCCGTCCGCGACAGTTCGTTTGAAGACATGGAAATCCACGAGGGCGACTATCTCGGCATGATTGAGAACAAGATTTCTCTTATAGGGCAAAATCTTGAGACCACTCTTTTAAATCTCATAGCGTCAATGACCGATTCTTCCTCCGAAATTATCACTGTCTATTACGGTTCCGACGCCGATGCCGCCGCGGCGGAAGCCCTCAGTCAAACGCTTGAAGAAGCCTACCCCGACTGCGACATCTGCATAAGAAGCGGCGGTCAGCCCGTTTATTACTATATTGTATCTGTTGAATAAAGAATTGATAAAGAGGCTTTTTAAGCCTCTTTATTAGTAAGGTGTTGTTCTTATGTCTCTTTCGGACCCCATCACATCACTTCCCGGCATCGGCGCGCAGCGCGCCGAAAAACTCGCAAAATTGAATATAACAACCGTCCGTGACATGCTCTGTTATTTTCCCGCCGCAATTGAAGACAGACGCATTAAGAAAAAAATCACCGAGCTCACCGATGGCGAAAACGCCTGCGTCAAAGCGATGGTCATTGCACCCGTCACCGTGCGCCGCGTGAGGAACAATCTCACAATTTTTTCTCTCCCCCTGCGTGACGAAACGGGCGCACTCACCGCCGTTTTTTTCAACACGCCCTATGTCATGCGCAGCTTCTCGCAGGGCGATTGGTTTAATTTCTATGGCAAGGTCACTGTTTCAAACGGCCGCCGCACAATGCCCATGCCCGTCTACGAAAAGCCCGACGCAAAGAATGTCACCGATACGATTGTTCCGGTCTATCGATTGACAAACGGCATCACGCAAAAAATGATGGTTTCAATCATAAAACAGTGCTTCGAGCTTGCCGGCAATTCAATCGAGGATTTTCTTCCTCCTTCAATCTGCGAAAAATATCATCTCTGCCGCGCCGACTATGCCGTCCGCAGCATCCATTTTCCCACAGATTACGATTCCTGCGAGCTTGCGCGAAAACGCCTCGCCTTTGAGGAGCTTTTTCTTTTGCAGTTGGCGCTGAAATTAAAAAAATCAACCGCGCTTTCAGTCTCGGTCACGCCTTTCCGTGACCTTGACATATCGCCGCTGCTTTCACTTTTGCCCTTTGAATTGACAGATGCGCAAAACAGAGTTGTCGGTGAAATAATTTCCGATTTTGCGCTTTCCACTCCCATGAACCGTCTTGTTCAGGGCGACGTCGGCTGCGGCAAGACGGCCGTCGCCCTTGCCGCGCTCTATTTAACGGCAAAAAACGGCTTTCAGGGCGCAATGATGGCGCCGACCGAGCTCTTGGCGCGTCAGCACTACGCTTCACTCTCCCCCACTCTTTCAAAGCTCAACATAAAATCCGCCCTTTTAGTCGGCAGCATGAGCGCGAAGGAGAAAAAAGAAATATATCAAGCTCTTTCCGACGGCACAGTCGACATTGTTTTCGGCACTCACGCTCTTTTTCAGGAGAGCGTTTCATTTCGCGCGCTGCGCCTCGTTGTCACCGACGAGCAGCACCGCTTCGGTGTGCGTCAGCGCGGCGCTCTCGTCGCAAAAGGCGACGACCCCCACGTTTTAGTCATGACCGCGACCCCCATCCCCCGCACTCTCGCGCTTGTCATTTATGGCGACCTCAATGTCAGCGTCATTGATTCGCTTCCTCCCGGACGGCAAAAGGTCGACACCTTCTGCATAACCGACAAGCACCGCGAACGGCTCTATTCGTTTATCCGCAAAGAGGTTTCCGCGGGGCACAAGGCGTACATAATCTGCCCCATGGTTGAGGACAACCCTGAGCTCGATTTAAAAAGTGCTGTCCAATA
The DNA here is from genome assembly GCA_021202495.1 of Clostridia bacterium. Taxonomy (GTDB): domain Bacteria; phylum Bacillota; class Clostridia; order UMGS1883; family UMGS1883; genus JAJQCX01. The sequence goes on from JAJQCX010000191.1 coordinate 3,746, forward strand.
CGCCGAAAATTTGAGAAAAAACGTCTTCCCCGACCTTAAAATAGGTCTTGTCCACGGCAAGCTCCCCACAGCCGAAAAGGATGCCGCCATGCAGGTCTTTGCGCACGGCGACACTGACATTCTCGTCTCCACCACCGTTGTCGAGGTCGGCGTCGACGTTCCCACAGCCACACTCATGATTATCGAGGACGCGGAACGCTTCGGGCTCTCCCAACTTCACCAGCTTCGCGGCAGAGTGGGGCGCGGCAAGGATAAAAGCTACTGCTTTCTCATCGTTTCACACCTTGACGACGACGTAAAAAAACGCATGAGCATAATGACCCAAACAAACGACGGCTTCCGCGTCGCCGAAGCCGATCTCGAAATCCGAGGTCCCGGCGAATTTTTCGGCACCCTCCAGCACGGCCTTCCCCCGCTTAAAATAGCATCCTTGCTCGACATGGACACATTAAAACAAACCTCCCATGCCGTAGACGAGCTTCTCGCATCTGACCCCCATTTGGAA
>JAJQCX010000063.1 GCA_021202495.1 Clostridia bacterium
GGCTCGAACAATTCAAGATATAAACAAATTTATAAGTAACTAATAAATTTCATAGTAATTTTGTTCGTGATTAAACTGAATAAGGGTGAAATGAACGCATTTTTAGGTACACTTGACATGCCGCGAATTTTAAGCTAAAGTATAATCGGAAGTTTGTGACTTAATACGCAAAAATTCTGCAATTGCAAGGAAGGATATGTAGGTAAATGACACAAAAGAACGCGGAGGTTATCCGCACGGTGAAAAACGCGGGGTCGGCAGAGCCTGAGAGGGCGGAAAAAAGAAAGCTCCGAGTTGCGGCATACTGCCGTGTGAGCACATTGAGCGAGGAACAGGAGGAATCCTTTGAGACGCAGAAAGCGGCGTATGAGGCAATCATCGACAAAAACCCCGACATGGAGCTTGCGGGCATTTACGCGGACAGGGGCGTTTCGGGCGGGGACATAAAGAAGAGAAAGCAATTTCTTAAAATGATGCAGGATTGCAGAGACGGAAAAATTGACATGATAATGACAAAGAGCATCAGCCGGTTTGCAAGAAACCTCGCCGATACTCTCGAATGTATCAGGGAACTTAAGGGGTTGGGTATTCCTGTAAGGTTCGACCGCGAAGGAATTGATACGATGAACCCTTCCGGCGACATGCTGCTCGGGATGCTTGCAGCGGTGGCACAGGAAGAAATAAACAGCATGAGCAGAAATATCAAATGGGCGCAGCTGAAAAGCTGGGAAAAGGGTAACCCAAAGCATTTTGCATCTTACGGATACAGAGTATACATGGTCGGTGACGTTTGTCTATGGGGAATTTGCGAGCCGGAGGCGGAAAGAATACGGCTTGCTTTTGAGATGGCGGAAAAAGGCGAAAGGTATTGGAAAATCGTCTGCGCACTTCAGGAAATGGAGGAACGCGAGAAAACGGGAATCGTATGGGATCAAGTGAGGCTTCGCCGCTATCTGACGGATAGAGCATATATCGGAGATCGAATTACGGGAAAAACAGTGTGCGTCGATTGTTTTCACAAGAAAACGGTGAGAAACAACGGTAAGTACCCGAAGTATTATATGGAAGGACACCATGAACCGCTTGTGAGTAAAGAGAGGTTTGAGAGGGTTGGGGAAAATATAAAGTCCGGCGTGATGAAGGCACCGCCAAACGAGGAGAGGCCGGAACGCTGCCGTTCGGCTGAGTGGAAGAAGAAAAACGGCTTAAAGGAAGTAAATAACAACAAGGAGATTTATGAGCAAAGTCGCGGCTGCTGTACGGAAAAAGGGAAAGGAGCTTTGAAAGATGGAGAAAAATGTGTGTATGGAAGGTGCAAATGCTACGGCTGTACAAAGTCCGATAAATGAGAGTGAGGCGCGGAGAGCGAATAGCAATGTTAAGGTTCTGAAACGGGAGTCGGGAACAGCGTGGGAGATTGAAAGCGTACCGAAAGCGGAAACGAAGCGTGTGGCGGCGTACTGCCGCGTCAGTACCGACAAGGAGCAGCAGGAATCCAGCCTGCAGGTACAGACAGAATCCTTCCGCAGTCAGATTGAGGCGCACCCCGGATGGGAGCTTGTTGGCATTTACGCGGACGAGGGAATCACAGGCACGCAGGCAAAGCACAGGGACGCTTTTAACCGTATGATTGCGGATTGTGAAGCGGGTAAGATTGATTACATTATCACGAAATCCATCAGCCGCTTTGCGCGAAACACATTGGAATGTTTGACATATATCAGGCAGCTGAAAGGTTACGGCGTTTATGTTTTGTTTGAAAAAGAGCGCCTTGATACCGGGAGCGAGGCGTCGGAGATGGTGCTTTCGATATTGGCGGCAATCGCGCAGGAGGAGAGCCGAAACATTTCGGAAAATATCAAGTGGAACCAGAGAAAGCGTTACGAGGAAGGCAGGGCGATATGGAAGGAAACCTACGGCTACAAAAAGGAAGGAGACCGCGAGTTTATCGTGGATGAGAAAACCGCACCTGTGGTAAGGCGCATTTTTTATGATTATATCCACGGAAAGAAAACCGCGGAAATTGCGCGGGAGCTTGAGGCGGAAGGGATTCCGGGACCTAAGGGGAACCATTGGAAATACGCGTCAGTGGATTTTATGTTGACGAATGAAAAATACTGCGGCGACGCACAGTGTCAGAAAAGTTATGTGGAAAACCACCTAAACCACAGAAGGCGCAGAAATGATCAGACTGTCGTTCCCGGCTACTATATCAGAGATCATCACATGCCGATTGTGGGGCGGGAGGTTTTCGATATGGCGCAGATAATACGTTCTTTGAGAAGCCGCAGATGGAGACCTGTGCAGTATCCTTACGGAGGAAGAATTGTCTGTCCCGTCTGCGGACGGAAGCTGGAGCGGGTTGTCTTGGAGCGTACAGGCTCTCCGGGGGCGTGGCACTGTCCGCCGGAAAAGGGGAATACGGCTTGCGCGGGGTATTATGTGCTTGAGGAATACATTGACGCGGCGCTGCGGCAGGCGTATGCAAAATTGGACGCGGAACTTTTGCGAAAGCCAAATGAGGCGGCAGCGGAAGCTTTACGTATGAAGAAAGAAATGCCGGAGCTCGGAGAAATTCATTACATATTTTTAGATAAGACAGTGGACGAGATTACATTTGAAAATTGGGAAACGATGGTTGTTAAATGGAAGTGCGGAATAGAGAGCCGCGTTCATATAGATTACAAAAAACCGTGCGATTTTCCGAACAGCAAAGAGCAGCTGGGGACACTTGTATCAAAGCGGTGGACGGAAAAAGCGGAGGAAGCGGACAGGGAATAAACAAAAAGACAAACGGAGCGGAGGGCAAAATGAAGATTATAAAAATCGGAGGGATTGGCAAGGTCAGCTATCGTGTGGCGGCGTACTGCCGCGTCAGCACGGGCAAGGACGCGCAGCAGGAAAGCTTTGAAACGCAGAAAAGCTATTATACAAAGCTGATAGCGTCACGTTCATCGTGGGAGATGGCGGAGATTTATGCAGATGAGGGGCGTTCCGGAACCGGTGTGGAACACCGTCCGCGGTTTATGCAGATGATGACGGACGCCAAGAGCGGCAGAATTGACATCATACTTGTAAAATCCATCAGCCGCTTTGCGAGAAATGCCGCCGATTGTCAAAATTACACGAGGGAGTTAAAGAGCTACGGAGTGGAGGTGCGTTTTGAGCGGGAGGGAATCAGCAACATGGATCCTTCTGCAGATTTCATTTTCTCAATGTTGGCGGTGGTGGCGCAGGAGGAGAGTCATTCAATCAGCGAGAATGTCCGTTGGCGGTACAAGAAGGATTTCGAGAAGGGCATCTATCACATGGGGAATAACAGGCTCCTTGGCTATGACATGGGTGAGGACGGGAAGCTGACACCGAATCAGGATGCCTGGATCATCAGGAAGATGTTCGAGGGCTATGCGGCAGGCATGAACTTAAAAGAAATCTGTGATGCCCTGGATACCGCCGGTGCAAAGCGTCTGCGGAGTGATAATCCGTTCATACCGATCACAGTATGGCGAATATTGCGCAACGAAAAATACGTCGGTGACCTTCGGCTACAAAAGGAAGCACCAACAGATTATCTGACGAAGAAGCCTCTGGAGAATGCAGAATACACGACTTATCTTGTAGAAAATGAGCACGAGGGGATTGTCAGTCGTGAAATTTGGAACATCGTGCAGGAACGTATCCGGGCGGCGGAGCGTGACCGGGCAGCGGGGCTTTGCAGGAACAAGACCAAGACACATTACTTTTATGGAATTGTTTATTGCGCGGAATGCGGGTCGCCGATGATTCGGCGCAGTTACACAAACCAAAATAAGACAAAGTACAAAGCATGGAACTGTCGAGGTCGGCAGAAGCAGAAAAATGGCTGCCGGAACCCCGCCATCCGCGAGGATGACTTGATTGCAGAAATTGTTTCGGCATTGAGTTCGCGTGGTGTCGAGATTTACGGCGAGTATGAAGAGACCATTACAGCGAACGTGCGGAGGGTGGATGTGTCCACAGAGGAAATTCGGATTACCTTTAATGATGGGGAGGATGCGGCGGATGTGTGAAAATCACAGCTTGTGTCAAAAAAGTTTATGAAAAATTTTAAATTATCTGAAAATTCAGGAGTTGATTTAAAGGCGGCACTGTGGTAAACCCCGAGTTTGCCACCAAAAAAAAAGGGGTATGTCCCGCATTTTGTGTAAACTCCAAAACGGCAATATAATTCAAAT
>JAJQCX010000136.1 GCA_021202495.1 Clostridia bacterium
GGATGATGGACAATGTCGCACAACTACATACGAATGATAATATCGCAGCTCAGAGAAGTTTTCGGAAGGAAAATCGGCATTATCGATGATTCGCGATACATAATTTCGCAAAATACGCCGCGCGAGGTTGAAAACGCGGTTGACGAAATTGCGGACAATTGCCCTCAGTCGGGCACGGTTTATCGCTATGCGGGACACACCTTTGTCTCTTTCGGCAAGGATAAAACGGAATTTATTGCCTTTTGCGCGGGCGAGGACGAGGCTGCGGAAAAATGCTGCCGCATTTTGGGCGTTTCCGTCGGCGGAGTAAAATCAGTCTACGACGACAAATTCGACAGAACCAATTTTGTAAAAAACGTCCTTTTGGACAACATTTTGCCGGGCGACATTTACGCAAAGGCGCGCGAGCTCAATTTGCTGCGCGACACAAGGCGCGTAGTCTTTGACATCGTGAAGGAAAACATTTCAACGAACGAATTTAACGTGCGCGACATTGTGGAAAGAATTTATCCCGATAAGGAGAGCGATTTTGTAATAACAATCGACAGCGGGAACATTGTGCTTGTAAAGGAGCTTGCCGCCGAACCGTTTGACGGCGAGCTTGAGGAAATCGCAAAAACAATCATCGACACGCTGCAGAGCGAAGCCATGATAACCGTTAAGATCGGCGTGGGCAGACCCGTCAACGGCATCCGCGATTTGGCGAAAAGCTACAAGGAGGCGCAGCTTGCCCTTGAGGTCGCGCTGGCGTTCGATGAGGAAAAAAATATTATCGACTACGCGAACCTGGGCATAGCAAGGCTCATCTATCAGCTTCCGACAACGCTGTGCGAAATGTTCCTTTCGGAAATTTTCAAGGACGGTTCGATAGATTCTCTCGACCGTGAAACGCTTTTGACGATTGACAAGTTTTTTGAAAACAACCTCAACGTTTCCGAAACGTCGCGCCAGCTTTACGTACACCGCAACACTCTTGTGTACCGCCTCGACAAGGTGCAGAAGCTGACGGGGTTCGATTTGAGAATACTCGATCATGCAATTCTGTTTAAGGTGGCGATGCTCGTCAAAAAATATCTCAATTCATCCCGCAAAAGAAATGAAATTATGATGTAAGGAGATCACTATGATAGATTTTGATAATGTCACCGTTGTCTACAAAAACAACGTGACAGGACTTGATAAAGTCACATTTCATGTCGACAAGGGCGAGTTTGTCTTCCTTGTGGGCAAAACCGGCGCGGGCAAAAGCTCGGCGATTAAGCTTTTGACAGCGGAAATAAAGCCCTTTTCGGGCAACGTTCTGCTCGACGGCGTAAAGGTGAACAAGCTTAAAAACCGCGAAATTCCCTATCACCGCCGCAAGATCGGCGTCGTGTTCCAGGATTTCAGGCTTCTGCGCGACAAAACGGTTTATGAAAACGTGGCGTTCGCAATGGAAATAGTCGGCGCGAGCCGCAAGCAAATAAGAAACGAGGTGCCCAACATTCTGCGCCTTGTGGGCTTGGGGCAGAAAACGCGCGAATATCCCTCGTCCCTTTCCGGCGGCGAGCAGCAGAGAGTGGGCATTGCCCGCGCTCTTGTGAACAAGCCCTCGCTCATAATCGCGGACGAGCCCACCGGCAACCTCGATCAAATTACCGCCTCCTCAATCATGGAGCTGTTTGAGGAAATTAACGACCAGGGTACAACGGTGCTCATGGTAACTCACTCGGAGAAAATTGTAAACGACATGAACAAGCGCGTTATTGAGCTTGACCGCGGCGTTCTCCTGCGTGACGACAAGAGAGGGGTGTACAAGCTCGGTGATTAGACGACAGTTTTATTTTTTGAAAAGCGCTCTCACCGGCATGAAGCGTAACGGCGAAATGACCGTAACCGCGATAATAACGGTGTCGAGCTGTCTTTTGCTTTTCGGCGTGTTCATGCTTTTTTCGGTGAACATCAATTACATAGGCGAACAAATACAAAATCAGTGCCAGATTGAGGCATATATAGAGTTTGAAGCGACAAGCGAGGAAGAACAAGCCGTCGTCGAGGCGGTGAGCGCACTCGACAACGTTTCCGAATGTGTTTTCATTTCAAAACAAGAGGCAATGCGCATTTACCGCGAATCCTTGGGCGCGGACGGCGCAGTGCTCGACGATTTGGAGGGTGAGGAATTTTTGCGCAGCTCGGTTCGGATTAACATGACCGACCTTGAGCAGTCGCAGGAGCTTGCCCAACAGCTCAGCCAAATTCCCAACATCGCAAAGGTCACCAACAGACAGGACATCTTTCAGCGCGTTTTGAGCGCGACAAGCATAATCCGAAACGGCAGCCTTATCGCAATGCTCATTTTGCTCATTGTCGCGATATTTATCATTTCCAGCACAATCAAGCTCAGCGTCGAGGCGCGCCGCGACGAGGTTCACATCATGAAATACGTCGGCGCAACGGCAGGCTTTATCAGACGCCCCTTCGTCGTTGAGGGCATCTTAACCGGCATTGTCGGCGGCATAATCTCGCTTGCGCTTGTCGGCGTCGGATACAACGCGGTAGTAACTTATCTTGAAGAATTTTTCGACATTTTCGACCTTCTCCCCACATGGGACATCATGCCGTGGGTTATCCTCATAACATTTGTTTTCGGAATTATCATGGGCGCAATCGGCAGTACCCTCGCGCTTATTAAACATTTAAAGGTGTGATTGACATGGCTAAAAAATCGAGAAAGCAAAGATACGACTCCCGCAAGCGCATCGCAGCCGCAATTTGCGCCGCCCTTGTCGCGCTGGCTTTTTTCGCGACGCTTTTGTCCCCGCTCCTTCAGGCAGACGCGGCGACCTCGTCGGAATTAAAAAAACAGGTTGAAGAAGCCAAGAAAAACCTTGAAGCGGCACAAAAGCAGCTTAACACAGTTAAGGCGAACAAGGCGAACGTTGCGCAGGAGGTTTTGGATATCGACGCGGACATAACCCGCGCCGAAGACGAAATAGAACAAACGGAAGCCGCGATCGAGCAAAATAAAATAGATCTTGAACAGAAAGAAACCGAGCTTACGATTGCCGAGGCAAACTGCATCGAATACGACGACGCGTTCAAAACGCGCGCCCGCGTCATGTACGAAAACGGCACCGGCTCGTATTTGGAGGTTCTTTTGGGGGCGACGAGCTTTGGCGATTTGCTCTCAAGAGTTGAAATGATACAGGAAATTATCGAATACGACAAAAAGCAGCTTGCCGCGCTTGTAGCCTCGCGCAACGCGATAAGCGAAGCAAAAGCGGCTGTCGAAGCCGAAAAGGAAGCTCTTGAGCTTCGTCAGGAGCAGCTTGAGGTGACAAAAACGGAGCTTGACGAGCGCTTGGAGGCAAAATCGCTTTTGCTCGAACAGTTGGAGGCAGATGAGGAAGCCTATAAAAAAGCGTATGAGCAGGCGGAAGCCGAGGAAAAGAAAATACAAAAGCAGTTGGAGGAGCAAGCCGCAAAGGAAGCCGAGGAAGCAAAGAAAAACAATTCCTCCGTTTCTCAATACACGGGCTCCGGTAAATTTCAGTGGCCCTGCCCTTCAAGCACGCGCATAACCTCCTACTACGGCTACAGAATACATCCCGTCTACGGAACGCGCAAGTTCCACTCGGGCATTGACATCGGCGCGTCCTACGGCTCGGCGATTGTCGCGGCGGAATCGGGCACCGTTACGGTCGCGACGACAAGCAGCGGCTACGGAAAATACATTATCATCAACCACGGCAGCGGCATCACAACGCTGTACGCGCACTGCAGCTCCCTTTTGGTGAGCGTAGGCGACACCGTAACAAAGGGACAGACGATTGCCAAGGTCGGCTCAACCGGCGTTTCCACCGGCAACCACCTGCATTTTGAGGTCAGAATAAACGGCTCCACGACAGACCCCCTGTCATACGTAAAATAGAAAGAGTACAGTTCAGCTATGAAAAGTGACATCACACGCCGAAAAGAGCGCCGAGAAAACGCTCTGCGTTGTCTCGGCGGAGGGGGGAGCGGGGGAGGAAATTCCCCCGCGTAAAATCGTCAAAAACCAAAGCGTCTTTGGTTTTTGACTCCTCTATCGCGGTAGCCCGCCGTAGGCGGGCGTAAGCGTAAGCGCGCGATGTGAAAAGAGGTGCTAGGTTGAGGAAGTCGTTCCCGACGCGGTTTTTAGGGTCTGATTTTCCGCGATACTT
>JAJQCX010000177.1 GCA_021202495.1 Clostridia bacterium
CATGTTTGACAGTGTTTTTGTTTTTTCACTGTCTCTCATAAAGGGAGCATATCAGTTTGAGGGAGCATCTTTTTTTACATAAAAATAAGATAAGCAAGCGTAAACTCACTTATCTTATTAAAAGAATCATGTTAATTTGCCTTATATACTTCGGCTATTTCATTTATCGAGACATACGCTTTGTCATCTGTTTCACGGACGATGTTTTTCATTTTTCCTATCTGAAAACGGTTTAACACTATGTAAACAAGCGATAGGGAAGTGTCGGAATAATATCCCTTAGCATCAAGGAGCGTAATCCCGCAGGCAAATGTTTCGGAGAGCCTTTCGCAAATCTCATCAGGTTTTGAGGTTATGATAAACGCCGCCTTAGAGCGGTCAAGTCCTTCGACGATAAAGTCAACGGTTTTCAACGCCGCCCCGTATGTCACAATTGAATAGAGCGGTAATATCCAGTCGCGCAGCACGATGCCGCATATCACATACAAGATTACATTGTATATCATCACGAATGCGCCGACAGTTAAGCCCAGCCTTTTGGCAAATATCACCGCCAATGTTTCAATGCCGTCCATAGAACCGCCGAATCGTATCGCAAGTCCGCTGCCTACGCCCGAGATAAGCCCGCCGAACAGTGCGCAGAGCAGCAAATCAGACCCCGCAAGAGGCGAGGCGAACGACACATCTACAGGCAGAATGTCGGTTATTATCCACGCCACAAGCGAGTAGACTGCAACCGCGTATATCGCGTAAAACGTGAAAACTCCGCCCTGTTTTTTGGCACCGTATAAAAAGAGAGGCACGTTTAACAGGATCAGAAAGACCGGCAGCGGCAAAGGCGTAACTTACCCCAAAAGCATCGACGTTCCCGAAATCCCGCTGTCGTACAAATTGACCGGCGATAAAAACATTATTACGCCGAACGCGTTGATGACGCCCGCAATTGTCAGACCCAGAATGTTTTTCCACCTCAGTTTATGAAAAAAATCGGTTAATATTTTCAAGTCGAGCGCCTCCTATCAGAAGTTATTATATCAAATAGGAGGCGCTTCTGTCAAGTGATTATTTATTAATTTAAAAATACCTCGATTACTTCCGCGCCCTTTTTCACAAACGCGGCAAATGTATCTATCGGCGTTTTCACAGTCACAAATTGTTCGCCCGAATGCTCGGATTTATCGGATGTCAAAATCCAATCGCCTTTGGGGAGATAAACTTTCTTTTCGACCGCGCCGCGCTGTGTTACGGGCGCGAACAAAATGTCGTCGCCGAACATATATTGTTCGCCCAATTCGTAGCATTTTTCGTCATTCGGATAGTCATAAAACATCGGGCGCATAACGGGCGTTCCCTTTTCGGAGGCAATTTTCATGTGCTTTTCAACATATCCGCGCAGTCTTTCTCGCAGCCTCACAAGCTCGGTCAAAATCTTAAAATCCTCGTCGCCGAAGCTCCAAAGCTCGTTGTCGCCGCCGGTGGGCTCGATAATGTCGCGGCTTCTGTCCTGCCCTGCGCGGCTTCCGTGCAGACGCGTCACCGGGCAGAACACCCCGTATTGGAACCAGCGCACAATGAGCTCTCTGAAATATTCCGTCTTGGTGTTTCCGCCGTAGAAGCCGCCGATGTCCGTCGTCCACCACACGATGCCGCACATTGCCATGTTAAGCCCGGACTTCACTTGCGCCGCCAAGCTTTCAAACGTCGACGGAATGTCCCCCGACCACACGAGCGTTCCGAATTTCTGTACGCCCAAATAGGCGCAGCGTGAAAGCGTCACAATGTCGTCTCTGCCTATCTTTTTCATTCCGTCCCAGACGAGCTGTGCGTAGTAATAGGGGTATAAAAGCCCGACCTCGTCGCCGTTTCCGATGCTGAAAACCAAATTGTCGAAGTGCTCGGGATGTATTTCGGGCTCGGCTTCGTCAAACCAAAGGCAGTCAACGCCGTTGTCGATATAGTTTTCCTTGAGCTTTTCCCACACAAATTCACGCGTTTTGGGATTGGTCACGTCAATTTCAGCCTGCGGACCGTAAAAATCGAACACGCGGTTTGACCCGCTCACTGTTCTCACGAGTATGTTGTTGTCAAGCATATAGCCGTAATTTTCGCTTTTTTCGTTTATCGTCGGCCACATCGAAACCATGAGCTTCACGCCCATCTCGTGCAGCTCCTCCGCCATTTTCTTGGGGTCGGGCCAATATTTCGGGTCGAATTTATATTCACCCTGCTCCGTCCAATGGAAATAATCAATCACTATCACCGAAAGCGGAATTCCGAGTTCCTTATATTTTCTCGCAATGCTCAAAACCTCCTCCTGCGTTTCATAGCGCAGCCTGCACTGCCAAAAGCCCGTCGCCCAGTGCGGCATGTCGGGCGCGTGCCCCGTAAGGTCGGCTAATTTTTCGGAAACTGTGCGCGGTTCGCCTCCGATAACAACGTAATCGACCTGCCGTGCCGCATCGCTCACCCATCTTGTGCGGTTAAACCCCATCTCGCACCGCCCCGTCGAAGGTAAATTCCACAAAAATCCGTACCCCAACGACGAATAGACAAATGGCACCGTCGCCTTGGCGTTGACCTGCCGCAAATCAATCGTGCAGCCCTTTAAATCAAAGCACCCCGTCGCCTCATGCCCGAGCCCGTAAAAATGCTCGTTTTCGTTCGCCTCAAACGTAACGCGCGCCTTCCACAGCCCGCCGCCCGAGCTTCTGTAATTTCGTATCCCCGCGTCAAACGTCAGCTCCGATTTTTCGCGCAGTATCTCTTTTCCGTCAACATAATAAACCATGCGCCCGTTTTCGTAGAGCTCCGCTCTCACATTCCCCGTTTCAAGCACCGCTCTTCTTTCCTCGCGCCACGCCTTAGCCATACAATTTTGCGGCAAAAGAGTGTAGTTGATATTTTTAACCTCTCCCGACGGCGCTCCCTGAAACCTCACACACCCGTCCCCGCACGCCGAAATCCTCCCCGCCTCGCCCTCGCGCGTAAAATAAATCTCATTGTCTCTAATCTCAATTTGCATGATAACACCCGCCTTTGTTTGAATTATATTGTTATCATACCAAATAGAAGAGCGTTTGTACAGACTGAATTTTTAAATTCTTTCAAATTTAGCGCGAAAATAACGCACATATTGTTACTTAAAGTCCGTTGTCGCATTTTCCGCACACTGTTATAATGCATCTATAGGCGGTGATGTTATCATGGTAAAAGAACGACTTGGCGAGAGAATAAAATATTTGCGATTGCAAACAGGCTTGAGCCAAGAAAAATTTGCGCTGAAAATCGGAATGGACAGAACATATTTTGCATCCGTTGAAGCGGGGAAGCGCAATATTTCTATCATAAATATTGAAAAAATTGCAGCCGGTTTCAATATATCATTATCCGAATTATTCGAAGGAGTTTAAGTTTGAAACAGAGAGATATCGGATAGAAAATATTAATGTGTAACACAAACAAGCCATCTGTTAGGTGGCTTCAAAAAATAAATATTAACGCAACAACCAATTAGGAAGTTGTTACAGGATCATCTTTGATCGTGTATCCCCTTTGCTTCAAAAGATTGCGGATCTGTGAAGTGGTCAAAGTCTTTTCTTTGTTCACAGGGCGCGGTTCAAGATATAAGTTTACGGGCTACGTTAGTGCGCCATTCATTAATGCCTTAACGGATGACCGACAACATATAAAATGCGAGGTTGCCACTATACAGCCCCGCCACACACCTCAGCGTGCTCTGTGGTGTGTCGGTCTTATAACAAGATAATATCAGAAAAAGGAATAAATAAAAAGCAAACGAAACCGTTTTGGGGTTTCATGCCCCATTGGTGTCTTTCGCAGAAAGGCGGACTATAAATATGAGTTTAAAACATGGTGATAAGTTGTTTGTATGTCTTGATGACAACGCACTAAAAAACAAAAGATATTCTTACTTTGGCACCGATTTTGGAACAATAACAGGTTTTTGGCAATATATACAAGGCTATGTATTTGCTGTAAAAGCATTATATAAAGAATATGTTTCTTGCAGTAAAAATAGGATTGATCTTCTTGACACAATCATTTACCCCTTATGCTTTAATTATCGACAAATCATTGAACTGTACATTAAATACTTGTATTTTAAATATTCTCCAGAAAATGACAG
>JAJQCX010000024.1 GCA_021202495.1 Clostridia bacterium
AATGAAAACAATGATTTTTTAAGGAGGCAGGTTATGAAAAAGACTGTATCACTTCTTTTGGCGATGATACTCCTTGTGGGAACGATGGGAAACATCGTTTTTGCGGCGGAGGAGAGCAATGTTGTCGCCTATTTTCCTCTTTACGGGGATTATCAGTTTTCCGACGTCTTAAACGACGGGGCGGAGCTTGTGCCGCCGTCGGACGGCAACGCAATTGTGGGGGATGAATACCTTTCGCTTCACAGAAACGAAAGCGCGGGAAATCCCGACAACACGGGTCATCTTGTTTCGGATTATCCGAACGAGAAGATAACGGGAGATCAGGTTTCGTTTTCGTTCAGCGCGAAGGTTGATGCAAATCAGACGAGAACTCCCTCTTCCGATGAGGCGAATTTGAGAACAATATTCATGTTCGGAAGCAGCGATTATTCGAATAACTGCATCACGCTGCGTTATTACTATTCCGAAAACGCTTCTGCGGTCGTTTTGGTACACAACGGACAGGATTCCGTTGTGGCAATCTTCCAACGTCCGCTTGAGGACATGTGGCACAACTATTCAATCGCGCTCGACGGTTCGAGCGGCGGCAAGCTCACCGTTTACGTCGACGGCGAAAAGGTTGCCGAGGTTGACAGCAAGGGCATCGGCGCGGACGAAATAGGCAGCGACACGCTGAGACTTAACCGTGCGACAAGCTCGAACACGATAAACGTTGATTCGTGCTACAGAGATTTGAGATTTATTAAGGGCATAGTTACCGAGGCGCAGGCGCAGCAGTATACGGCTGACATTGAAGAGCTTGCGTGGAAGGAGCTTCAGGATCAGTCGTATGTTACGGACGGCATGAAGGTGAGAGACAACATTTCTCTTCCGACTTCAAACGGCGTAACGTGGAAGTCGTCGGATGAATCGGTTATAAATCCGAACACCGGCTCAGTGACACGCCCCGAATACGGCGCGGGCGAGGCGGCTGTTACGCTGACGCTCTGCTGGAAGAACTACACCAAGGACTACACCGTTTATGTGCTGCCGATTGACGCGGGCGACAGCGTTGTGACGTCGTTCGATTTTGACAGCTACGAGGTAGGCAGCAAGATTGACCATGTCGGGACTGCGGCATATTCTCTTTCGATGGACGGCTACGGACAGGCTGCGGACATAACCGGCGATTTCTACATGCAGGTGAACGCCGAAAACGGAAGCGCGCTTTTGGCGAACGTTGACGCTGTGACGGTTTCATATGACAGCAAAACCACGGCTCCCGAGGACGGAAACGCTGAAATTATAAGCGTGACAAATTCGGTGACGGGCGGCAAGATTGCTGTAACCGACGATGGCGAAACGGTTAAAATTTCAGCCGGCGCGGCGGAATATGAAACAGCGTCCACAAGCGAGTGGAAAAAGATTATCGCGTCGTTCTCGGACAGCGAGCTCAGGCTTTACATTGACGGCGAGATGGTAATTGACGAGGTCGGCACATTTGAGGTTAAGAGCGCGTTGGGCGCAAATTCGGCGTTCTGCCTCGGCTTGGGCGGCGCGGGACTTGTTGACAACGTATATGTTTTCAACCGTGCGCTTTCGGTTGAGGAGATAAACGAATATTTTGTTGAGAACATTGCTCCCGTGATGAGCGTTGAGGGTGGCAGCGAAACGTATCCCAACGATACGTTTGAACCCATCTCTATCACGCATCCGGCGGGCAACGACGTTATATACTACACGCTCGACGGCACGGAGCCGACGACGGAGTCCACAAAATACGCGGGCGCGTTCTACGCGGGAAATGCGCACATAATTGCGTGCGCGATTTCGGCAAACGGCGTCAAGAGCGCAACCGTTGAGGCATACGTTTATAATCAGCAGTGGGCGGCGACGGCTGCGGAATTCAGAATTGAAGGTGAAAACACCGTCAACAACGCTAAAATTGGCTGGCCGCTTTATCCGAACGCTACGAGCTATGAGGTTTACAGAGGCGATGTATATGTGGGCACGGCGACGGGCGACGGACTTGAGGATTATGACCTTGAGGTAAATAAGAACTATACATATACCGTTAAGGCAATGAACGGCGATAAGGTTATCGCGGTCGGCGCAACAAACACCATTATGACGTTTGCGATTGACCTTGACGACATAACGGGCTACGACGACAACGTAACGGGCGGCTATGTTTCGCTCATTGAAAGCGAAGCTTCGCCGAGCGGATATGAGATTAACGGAAAGTATTATTCCGTTTCGCTGCGCAGCGTTTCGCGCGACGACTTTGTTGCGGCGGGATTTGACGGCGAAATTTGGGACAACACCTGCTCCGTTACTAGCATTTGCTACAAGGAAAGCGACGACGGACTTACATGGCCCGACGAGTGGACGCTTGTTTATCCCATCTTTGTGGACATGAGACTTGAAGGCTCGCACAGTGATTTGCATAACGACGGAGAGACGATTGTATTCTCCGGTCATGCTGAGGGAACGAGCGGCTACGGCGCGGCAAAGCTGTTCTTTGCGGCGTTTAAGCCCGGCAGAGACGACGGTGAGGTTGAGCCCTACGGCATCACCGTTTCGGGCGGTCTCATCCTTTCGACGGACGATCCGTGGGAGCAGTACGAATTGATTGAAAACCCGGCAAGCAACCAGGTTTCGAGCTACTACATCGGCAGACCCTTCGGCTACGATTCGCGCGACATGGTTCGCTTTATCGACAACGACGGCACATTCTACACGTTCAGCGCAACGGCGATGAACCAGGATATGCTCATTTTGAAGCTCGACGAAAACTGGACAAAGCCCGAAAAGGTTATGAATGTTATCTTAAAGGGACAGAGGCAGGAGTCGCCTTCCGTATTCCATGACGGAAACGCCTACTATATCTACACATCAACGGCGAACGGGTGGTTTTCAAGCCAGGCGAGGTATGCCAGCAGTACGGCGCTTGACGAGCCGTGGAGCCCATTGCGCGAGATAGCGAACTCCGGTACGTTCGCAACGCAGGCGAACGGCGTTTGGGGCTACAGCAGCGATTCGGGCAGAGTTGTGCAGCGCGGTCACGGATATAACTGGGGTCAGAGCGGAGGATGGCGCACAAATAACTATCAGCGCTACTGGCATATGGCAATAAATAACGGCGTCGCGACCGGCGCATGGTGTACAAAGCTTGAGTATCATCCCTATTGGGGCGCGATAGCGGTTCAGTCGGGGCAGCTTGTATCGCTCGGCAAAAAGGCGACAGTTGAGGGCAAGGACGCGCCTTACATAACGGACAACACGCAGCTTCAAAGCTCGGAGGTTACCGAGGTAACCCAGCTTCCCTACGACATCATCGTCGATTTGGAGGTTCCGACCGTTATAACAGAGGTCAACCTCACAAACGATTTGTACATCGGTTCGACCTGCGGCTCGTACTTCTACGTTTACGGCAGCAACGACCAAACGACTTGGACGCTTTTGGCTGACGAAACGGGCGACGAGGACGACGACCCCGCGTTCAGAAATTCGTGGATTGAGGACGACACGCCTTACAGATACGTTAAGGTTACCGTTACTGCGGTTAAGAACCTGCAGAACAACGGCGTTAGCGCGCTTTGGGGCGGCAAGCCGCTTGAGCTTGCAATCTACGGCAAGCCCGAGGGCTATGTTGACGAAACGTATGAATTCACAGATGAAATTCTTGTCGGCTACGACAGAAAGAACATCGACTTTGAAGAATACGGTCAGTCGCCTGTTATCGTAAACGACAGAACGCTCGTTCCGCTGCGCGCGATATTTGAGGCAATGGGCGCAGAGGTTGAATGGGATGCGGAGACGCAGACTGTTACGGCAACGAGAGACGACACCACTATCAGCCTGACGATAAATTCCGATCAGCTTTATGTGAACGGCGAAGCGGTGACGCTTGACACACCGGCACAGATAATAAACGATCGAACGATGGTTCCCGTGAGAGCAATCGCCGAAAGCTTCGGCTGTGAGGTCGATTGGAACGAGGACGCGAGAAGAGTTTATATCACGGAAGCGGATTAAAGCGAATTTATGCTGTAAAATCAGAATAGTAAATGCGGCGGTCAAAAGGGCTGCCGCATTTTCGCGCGTTAAAGATATATGCTTTTAAAATCGTTTTAAATTGAGCATGATAATT
>JAJQCX010000197.1 GCA_021202495.1 Clostridia bacterium
GGTCAAGATAGTAATTATCTTTATATATCAAATCCGAAACGGTGACAAATTCGTCCCCTTCGGCGGAAAGTGCGGAAAGGATGCCGGGTAGGGCTGCGGCAGTTTGCTCGGTTCCTGTGTGGAAGAGAAGTATTGATCCCGATGCAACCCTGTCAAAAATGCGTTCTTTCATTGCATTTTCGTCAAGCTCTTTCCAATCGAGCGAATCCACATCCCATTGAATTGGGTAACGGTTTGTTTCCTTGGCGGCGAGCACAAAATCGTTCGTATAATCGCCGCTCGGAGCGCGGACAAGAGTGGGGGAGATGCCGATTGCGTTTTTAATAGCTGTATCGCACTTATCCATATCCGCCTTTATTTCCTCGCGGGTAAAGGAGGAATAGAGCGTGTGATTGTAGCTGTGAGAGGCAATTTCGTGCCCCGCATCATAAAGCTTTTTTAACGACTCGGGATATTTTTCAGCCCATTCGCCGGTTACGAAAAACGTTGCGGGGCAGCTTGCTTCGGATAACGCGGCGATAATTTCGTCAATATCTTCGTCGCCCCACGCGCTGTCAAATGTGACGGCGATTTTTTTGTCGTTGCGCTCAACGCTGTATATGGGAAGCTCCTTTGTCTGCGACGACGTTTCAACGCTTGTGAACATGGCGGACAGAGAGAAAACCGCGAAGATGAGCACCGCCGCGCTTAAAATAATATGAGAGCGTTTAAATATAAATATTTTCAATCCGAACCCTCCGTTTTGGTTATGCTGTCGGTAAAGCTGTCGACATTTTTATAATAGGATATTATCCCTTCGCAGATTGCGCCCGCAAGGCGCGACTGATAGCTTTTGTCAGAAAGAAGCTGTGCCTCCTCATCGTTTGAAAGAAAGCCGCACTCTACAATTACCGCGGGGAGCGTCGCGTTTTTCATGAGATAGAGTGAGCGCTCCGCCTCTTTGATGGTGCGCGTTTGGTTATCGGGGTCGATTTCCCTTATTTCGGACATGATAAGCTGCGCCAATAGCTCCGACTGAATGTAATTATTTGAATAGAGCACCTCCGCGCCGCGGTATTTTGACTGACTGAATTTATTCATATGTATGCTTACAAATATATCGGCGTCGGCGTTTTTCATTATTTCAAGCCTTTTTTGCATATCCGTCTTTTTCTTTGCGTCAAGCGCGTCTTCGTCCTCACGCGTCATAATTACGTCGTAACCGCGCTCGATAAGCTCTTCGCGAAGCTTCAACGCAACCTGCAGGTTTAAGCTGCTTTCGATCAAGTTGTTTTTTCCGACGGCACCTCCGTCGGGCGAGCCGTGACCGGGGTCGATAACGACGCATTTTACGCCGCGGTGCTCAAAATTCTCCGCCTCGGATGGCGATGCCGCAAGAAAAAGAGCAATGAGAAGCACCAAAAGCCCGAATCCCAAAAAAAATTATGCCGCGCCTTACGACGATTATCACCCTTTGCCCACCTCACACAAAATCAATTACTGCCAATATATGCGCGGATAATTTAAAAATGACGGTGTGGGCAGTGTAATAGCAAGAAAATTTTTGCATATACTTTATTTTGGATAGGTGCTAAACGGTACTATATAAAGGAGTTGTGATAAAATGGACAATAATTTTATAAGTCTTGAAGGTGTGATTGACGGAGATATATCCTACAGCCACAGCGTGATGGATGAGGAGTTTTACAAATTTACGCTTGCTGTGCCGCGTCTTTCGGGAACGGTCGACGCTCTGCCGGTCACGGTGTCGGGGAGACTTCTTGAAGATGCGGGGCTTTCCACAGGGGAGAGTGCTGCGCTCACGGGGCAGATAAGAAGCTACAACAAATACTTAGAGAACCGCACCAGGCTGATACTTACGGCGTTCGCAAAATCGCTTAACGAAGCGTCGGGCGAGGGGGAAAACATGAATCAGGTTATCTTAAACGGCTATGTGTGCAAAACGCCGACATACAGGAAAACTCCTTTCGGAAGGGAGATTACCGACGTGATTATCGCTGTGAACCGCGCGTTTAATCGTTCGGACTATATTCCCACAATCTGCTGGGGCAAAAACGCCCTCTTCTGCCGCGATTTGCCCGTAGGGACAAATGTGATGATAAAAGGGCGGCTGCAGTCTCGCGAATACACAAAGCGGAGCGGGGAAGAGTACGAGATAAGAACGGCGTATGAAGTATCGGTAGGAGAAATTGAGGAAATTTCGTAAAAAGCTATTGTAATAATTGAAAATTTGTTGTATACTTAAAAAGTACTATGAATTTTGCGAGGTATATAACATTGAAGATAATCGGGCTGGATTACGGAGAGGCGCGGATCGGTGTAGCGGTGAGTGACGCGCTTGAAATGATTGCAAATCCGCTTGACACAATTTCGGAGCACGACCGCGAAAAGCAGCTCGAAAGGGTTGAAGATGTCATAAAGCGCGAGGGTGCGGAAAAAATAGTTGTCGGACTGCCGATGAGAATGGACGGCTCGATGGGGCATCGTGCGGAATACACGCGTGCCTTTGCGGAAGATTTGGCGCAAAGATGCAATCTGCCTTACGAAATGTGGGATGAAAGATTGTCATCCGCCGAAGCGCACAGGCTGCTCGAAACAGGCGGCGTGAGCGGAAAAAAACGCAAAACAAAGGTTGATAAAATAGCCGCGGTGCTGATTTTGCAGACGTATCTCGACAATCGCGGCGGCATGAAAGGAATGGTATAAATGGACGCAAACAAGGATGAAATTTTAGACGCAATGGACGATTTCGATATTTTGGACAATATTGACCACGAGGGCAATTCCTACTTTGTAATGACCCCGCTCGAAGGAAAAGAAGACGAGGGAGAGGTCTTTATTATGAAGCTGAGAGAGATAAACGGCGCGCAAATGCTTGAGGCTGTGGACGACGACGCGGAGTTTGATGTGATTTACCAAATATTTAAAGACAATAATAAAGACGAATTTGAATTTTTAGATTGATTTTTTCTGAATATGTGATATAATACTATTATATTAAAACAATCGCTCTGCGATGTGCGTATATGTGAAGCATTATTTTAAACCAACACATCTTAAACGGGAGAATTTCTCGGTCTGTGGCGTGTAGGCTCTCCCTTGGGAAACCGACGAAGAGAGAAACCCATGAGCAGAACGGCGTTCACCCACCTGCTTTGGCAGGTTTAAACTACGCTTCACTTACGGCATTGCGGGGCTTTTGTATAAAAAAGTATTGATTACTTACCGGAAGAGGCATTTGAAAAAGGAGTTCGGGTACATATGAGCAAGATAAAATGTGACAAATGCTGTGCGGAGATTAAGATTAAAACGCTTTTCTTGGATGAAGCGGGCTGCGAAAACTGCGGAAACAAGATTGATTTTTCAACGATGAGCGAGCTTTCGGGCATGAGGCAGGGGCTTCTTTTGGGTGTCGCGGTGTTTGTGGGCGTTATACTTTTTATTATCATGCTCAAAATGCACGTCACATTCAGCGAGCTGCCGGAGCTTATAATGGGAATGAGCGCGCAGATGACGGTCTATGTTTTGATTGTGGCGCTTGTGCTTGTGATTATTGTGGCTGAAATTGAAAAGGCGCTCGGCTGCTCCATATATGAAAAGAAGCGCATTCAGCACGAGGAGCTTGAAAGAGAAGCGGAAGCGCGCCGTCTTGCGGAAGAGCAGGAACAGGAGAACGAGTGATTATGCAAAAAATTCAGACACGGTTTTGCTGCCTGAATTTTTTTATTTCCGATGCAACTTTTTGCACGGCTGAAAGGTATTATATATAAAAGATAAAGGAGGCGGCAGATTATGAAAAAATTGTTATGTTTGATTTTGGCGGCGGCAATGCTTTTGTCGTTATTCGGATGCGTGGGAGCGGCGGAGACTATTTCGCGGGAGGAAATTCCGATTTTAAGTGAGACTGACCACATTGTCTCAGCGCTCAAACAATGGAACATTCTTGTCGGAACGGGCGAGGGATTGGAGCTTGAGCGCGAGGTGACGCGGGCCGAGGCGGTGGCGCTCATTTGGCGGACAAGCGGTCTGTCTTTTAACGACCTTGCTTACGAAACGCCCATATTTTCCGATATTGAGGAACACTGGGCGGCGGACGCGATTGAAAAATTTGCCCGTGCGGGATTGGTTGAAGGCACAAGCGAAACGACGTTTGAGCCAGACAGGACGATAACGGGAAAAGAATTTGTCAAAATACTGCTCTCTGCGCTCGGCTACGAAGGAATTACGCTTGAAAATTGCTATGAAAAGGGCATTGAGTGCAATCTTTTGAATGACAGCCTTGTAAAGAGCGTTGTGTTAAACGACGAGGACATTTTGCGCAGCGACGCGGCGCGAATATGCTACGGTGCGATGATTGCAAAAACGGCTGACGGGAGAATGCTCTATGACAAGCTCTGCGATGAGGGAGTGTATGATGAGAGTGATTTTGCGGGTACGCTTTACTCGTTCACACCAATACACGAAGAAACATTTGACGACAAGCTTAACGCGCTTATGCCGGAGGATGAAAACTACATGTTTTCTCCGCTTTCGATAAAGACGGCGTTCGCAATGGCGGCAAACGGCGCAGAGGGCGAAACGAAAGAGGAAATACTTTCGGCACTCGGAATCAATGACCTTGATGAATTTAACAAATACATAAAAAATTTAATGCAGGATTATTCGGCGAGCGAATTATTTACGCTGAACATTTCAAATTCAATTTGGCTGAACGAAAGCAGAACAGAGCAGGAATTTTCGGAAAGCTTTAAGGAAACCCTAATCAATTATTATTTTGCCGAGGCGAACACGGTCAATAATGACAACGCGGTTAAAACGATAAACGATTTTGTCAGCGAAAAGACGAACGGAAAAATTGACTCTATCACAAATTCAAACGAATTTTGGGCGATGCTGATAAATGCGGTATATTTTAAAGCCATGTGGGCGGACGAATTTTCGGAAAGCGCGACGAAGCCTGCGGAGTTTACCTCGCGCGACGGCAGCGTAAGCGAGATTGATTTTATGAACCAAAGAGATTATTTCAATTATTTTGCCAACGACGACATTATTATTGTTCAGCTTCCGTATAAGAGCAGAGTACATACGGATGACGGTGAAGTGCTCACATCAAACGCAAACGTTTCGATGTATCTCATAATGAGCGAGAGCGACACCTCAATAGACCCCGAAGCAACGCTGAACGACGAAGAGCTCACGCGCACATACATGAATCTTGCAATGCCGAAATTTGAGTTTGAATATTCGACAAGTTTGTCAGATATGATGAAATCGCTTGGCGTAAGCGCAGCATTCTCCGAAGACGATGCCGAATTTGAAAGCATGTTCAATCAGGGAACGATGTTTATTTCGGACAGCCTGCACAAAACGTATATAAAGGTCGATGAAAAGGGAACGGAGGCGGCCGCGGTGACAAGCATCGGAATGACAGGCGCATCACTTCCGCCCGAGCCGATAGACGTTGTCTTCAATAAGCCTTTTACGTTCGTTATTAAAGATACTACAAACAATGAAATATTATTTATAGGCGAATATGCGTTCGCGGAATAAAAAAATCCGCTCGACATTTAATAGTGTCGAGCGGGATATTTTATGATAACAATTCCGGTTTGGAGAACAGTTTGCCCGTTCCTCTGCCGACCGCGGCAATTGGGTCATCGGGAACATTGACCTTAATTCCGAGGGATGAGGAAATGAGTTTGTCAAAGCCGTAAAGCATACTGCCGCCGCCTACAAGATAGATGCCTTTTTCGGCAATATCGCCCGAAAGCTCAGGAGGCGTTTGCTCAAGCACATTGCTTATTTCTTCAATAATTAAATTAACGGTGTCGCTGAGCGCTTCCATGACCTCGCTTGACGACATGACAATCGTCTGCGGAAGCCCCGAAAGAAGGCTGCGCCCTTTGAGCTCGGCTGTTATATCCTCCGGGCGGGGATATACGCAACCGATTTCCTTTTTGATATATTCCGCCGTTCTTTCACCTATGATTATGGCAAATTTTTTCCTCACATAGCGCACAATCGCATCGTCAAAGCGTTCGCCCGCCGTTTTGAGCGAGCCGGAGACGACAATTCCGTTCATGGAAATGACGGCAATGTCCGTAACGCCACCGCCGATGTCGATAACCATGCAGCCCTCGGGACGCGAAATATCAATCCCAAGCCCGACAGCCGCAGCGATGGGGGCGGAGACAATGTACGCTTTGCGCACACCGCTGACAAGCGCCGCATCCTTGACGGCACGCTTTTCAACCTCGGTTGCGCCGCCCGGCACGGAAATGACCGCGCGGGGCTTTATGACGTTGTGCGAGCAGACCTTTTTTATTAATGCGCGAAGCATGTGCTCCGTTGCGCTGTAATCGGCGATAACGCCGTCCTTCATCGGGCGGACGGCAACGATGCCGACGGGAGTTCTTCCGAGCATTGTCGCGGACGCCTGTCCCACGGCATGAACGGTTTTGCCGGAGCGGTAGAGCGTCACAACGGACGGTTCGCGAAGAACAACGCCGCGGCTTTTTGTGCTTATTAATACACTCGAGGTGCCGAGGTCGATGCCGATGTCCTGAACATAGCTCAGCATGTAGTTGTCACTTCCTTTTCAAAACTCTATTGAAAGAGGGCTGAGAAAACGTTTACGTTGTCCCCGTGTTCGGCGGCGTTGCCGCCGAACTTTTACCGAACAAGATTCTGCGTACGGTTCGGACCTACGCCGACCATGGAAACCCTGACATCGCAAAGCTCTTCAATTCGAGCGATATATTTCTTTGCGTTTTCGGGAAGCTCGTCGTAGGATGTGCAGCCTGAAATGTCGCCCTCCCAGCCTTCGAGTTCTTCGTAAACGGGTTCGCATTTTGCCAAAAGGTCGAGCGAATAGGGAAGCTCGGTTATTACTTCACCATCGAGCTTATAGCCGACGCATATTTTAAGTGTGGGAATGTCGGAAAGCGTGTCCATTTTATTGACAGCAATGGAATTGAGCCCGCTCGTGCGAACCGCAAATTTGACGATAATCGCGTCAAACCAACCTGTGCGGCGCGGACGACCTGTCGTCGTGCCGAATTCGTTGCCGCGGTTGCGGATGAGATCGCCCATTTCGTCAAGAAGCTCCGTCGGGAACGGTCCTTTGCCTACTCTCGTCGTGTAGCTCTTTACGACGCCGATGCACTCGTCAATAAGCGTGGGTCCAACGCCCGCGCCGATGCACACGCCGCCCGAAACCGGGTGAGAGGACGTAACATAAGGATATGTTCCGAGGTCAAGGTCAAGAAGCGTACCCTGTGCGCCCTCGAAAAGAACCTTCTTGCCCTCTTTGATTGCGTTATAGAGAAGAACCGTACAATCAGCCATATAGGGCTTAAGACGTTTTGCACATTCTACATATTCTTCAACATAATCCTCGTATTTGAGCGGCTCACCGCCGTATACTCTTTCAATAAGAAGATTTTTAGCTTCAAGATTTGTCTTAAATCTCTCGCGGAAAATCTTTTCGTCCACAAATTCGTGCATCCTTATGCCGGAGCGCTCCGCCTTTTCCATGTAGCACGGACCGATGCCGCATTTTGTGGTGCCGATGTCACTCTTGCCGCGGCTTGCCTCGCTGAGAGCGTCGAGCGTGATATGATATGGAAGAATCATGTGGCATCTTGCGTCGATTTTGAGATTGGACACGTCAATGCCGCGTGAGATAAGAGTGTCTATTTCACTGAGGATGACCTTGGGATCGACAACAACGCCGTTGCCGACAAGACAAAGCGTCTTGGGATTGAGAATTCCGGAGGGGATGAGGTGGAGCTTATATTGCACGCCGTCGGCTTCAACGGTGTGACCTGCGTTGTTTCCGCCCGACGAACGAACGACAACGTCCGACTCCGAAGCCAAAATATCGATAATTTTACCCTTGCCTTCGTCACCCCACTGAGCGCCGATAACTACTTTAGTTGACATAAATATGACCTCCTGAAGAAAATTGAGGGATTTGCCGATAGGCTCAATTGCCAATCGGAGCCTCTAAAACCAAGATAAAAATCAACATTAATTATCATAGCAAATTTTCGGCAATAAATCAATGCTTTTTTTGATTTATTTTGTTGCACTTGACAAATTTATTTAATTGCTGTACTATTATATTGCTTTTTTAACCAAGGATTTGATGTTTTTATGGTTAACCCCCTATGGATACCGATATTGATATTGGTTGCGCTGTCGGGATTGTTTTCGGCAACGGAGACGGCGTTTTCGTCCTTTAACAGGGTAAGAATGAAAAATTTGGCGCAGAACGGCAACGATAATGCAAATCTTGTGCTGAAGCTTTCGGATGATTTCGATAAAATACTTTCGACTATACTTATCGGCAATAATATAGTAAATATCACGGCGACGTCGCTTTCGACGCTTCTTTTTACGCAAATTTTGAGCGACCCAAGCCTTGTCACGCTTGTCTCGACCGTCGTAATGACGTTAATTGTACTTATTTTCGGTGAAATCACGCCCAAAACGCTGGCAAAGCAATCGGCTGAAGGCTTTGCAATGTTCATAGCACCCGCGCTTAATTGTCTCACAATTCTTTTAACTCCGCTGAGCTTTCTTTTCATGCAGTGGCAAAAGCTTGTTTCTAAGATTTTTAAAACGGGCGACAGGGAGGCAATGACCGAGGACGAGCTTTTGACAATAGTTGACGAGGCACATCAGGACGGCGGGCTTAACAGTGACGAAAGCGAGCTCATCAAAAACGCGATTGAATTCAGCGACATTGACGTGACGGACGTTTTGACACCGCGCGTCGACGTTGTGGCGATAGATGTGGAATGGGGTAAAGAAAAAATAGAAGAGGTTTTTGACGAATCCGGCTATACGAGACTTCCGGTATATAAAGACACTATTGATAATATTATCGGCGTTTTAAATCATCGCGATTTTGTCACGATGTGCAAAAGCAGTATTTTCCGCATAGAAAACGCGGTCAAGCCGGTTAAGTTTATCTTTTCAACAATGAAAATCCCAAAGCTCCTGCGCCTTTTGCAGCAGACAAAGTCGCATCTTGTTGTTGTAACCGACGAATACGGCGGCACGGAGGGCATTGTCACTCTTGAGGATATTTTAGAGGCGCTTGTCGGCGAAATTTGGGATGAATACGACAGCGTTTCGAGCGACGATTTTGAGGAAATTTCGGATAATGTATATAAGGTCAGCGGCTCTGTCGCGCTTGAGGATATGTGCGAATTTTTTGAGATAGAATATGACGAGGAGGAGCATGAGGACATTGTGACGGTCGGCGGATTTGCAGCAGCGCAGCTCGAAAAAATACCGAGCGTCGGAGACAGCTTCGTATACGAAAATTTGAAATTCACAGTCACGTCGACGGAATCGGCGCGTGTTTTGAGCGTACTTGTAAAAGTGGAAGAAAAAGAAGAGGAGAATGAAGAATAAATTGTTTAAAATTATTGTTGCTTTGTAACTTTTTTTGTACTATAATGTACAAGGTTGATTTGACAAAAAGCATCTTTGAAAGGAATGACGTTTAAATGTATTTGTCCGAAAAATTTTCTTCTGTTGCTCCGTCGGCTACGCTGACAATCGATTCTAAGGCGAAAGCTCTTAAGGCAAGCGGGGTTGACGTTGTAGGCTTCGGTGCGGGGGAGCCCGATTTTCCGACTCCCAATCACATCAAAAATGCCGCTATTGAGGCTATAAACAATAATTTTACAAAATATACTCCCGCGTCCGGTACGCTTGATTTGAAAAAGGCTGTATGCGAGAAGTTTCAAAAGTTCAATAATCTTTCGTATAAACCCGAAAACATTGTCATTTCAAACGGCGCGAAGCACTCGTTAAACAATGTTTTGGGCGCTGTTTTGAACAAGGGCGACGAGGTCATCATTCCCGCTCCGTGCTGGGTGAGCTATCCCGAGATGGTTCGCTTGGCGGACGGCGTTCCCGTTCTCGTTACTGCAACGGAGGAGGAGGGATTTCTTCCTTCGGTTGAGAAAATCGAGGCTGCGGTTACGGATAAGACGAGAGCAATTATAATTAACAATCCCTCAAACCCGACGGGCATGTGCTTTCCTGAGGAAATGCTGCGCGCCATTGCCGCGCTTTGCGTTGAAAAGGGCATTTACATCATCGCGGATGAAATTTACGAAAGTCTCGTTTACGACGGAAAGAAGAATTTTTCCGTTGCCACGATTAGCGATGAGGTAAAGGATATTACAATTGTTGTGAACGGCGTTTCAAAAACATATTCAATGACGGGCTGGAGAATAGGCTACACAGCGTCGAACGCGAAGCTTGCGAAGGTTATGTCTAACGTTCAGAGCCACATGACATCAAATCCTAACTCTATTGCGCAGTGCGCCGCTGTTGCGGCTCTTACGGGCTCGCAGGAGAGCGTTGAGGAAATGCGCAAGGCGTTTGAAGAGCGCAGAAATTACATGGTTGAGCGCATGAACAAGATTGACGGCGTTTCCTGCATCAAGCCCGACGGCGCGTTTTACGTTATGATGAACCTTTCGGGGCTTATCGGAAAGAAGATAGACGGAGTTGAAATTACCGGCAGCGACAGCTTTGCCGAATACTTCCTTGAGGTTTCAAAGGTTGCGGTCGTTCCGGGCAAGAGCTTTGGTTCGGACATTCACACGCGTTGGAGCTATGCGACAAGCATGGAGAACATAACCAAGGGTCTTGACAGACTTGAGGACTTTGTGTCTCAACTGAAATAAATTGATTCGGAGGAATGAACGTGGAAAACGATATTTATCAGAGCCCTCTCAATTCACGCTATGCAAGCCGTGAAATGCAGTATCTTTTTTCAAATGAAAAGAAATTCCGCACATGGCGCAGGCTGTGGGTGGCGCTGGCGGAGTCCGAAATGGAGCTTGGTCTGCCGATAACACAAGAACAAGTTGACGAGCTCAAGGCGCACGTTGACGACATTAACTACGATGTTGCAGTTGCGCGCGAAAAAGAGGTTCGTCATGACGTTATGAGCCATGTTTACGCTTACGGCGTTCAGTGCCCGAAGGCAAAGGGAATTATTCACCTCGGCGCGACAAGCTGCTACGTTGGCGACAACACCGACATCATCATTATGCACGAGGCATTGAGGCTTATAAAGAAAAAGCTTGTCAACGTTATGGCGCATTTGGCTGACTTTGCTATGAAGTACAAGGACATGCCCACGCTCGGCTTTACGCATTTTCAGGCGGCGCAGCTCACGACGGTGGGGAAGAGAGCCTCGCTGTGGCTGATGGATTTGGTGATGGATTACGAGCTTTTGGAGGATCAGCTTTCAAAGGCAATGCTTTTGGGAAACAAGGGTACAACAGGCACACAGGCAAGCTTTTTGGAGCTCTTTGACGGAGACCACGAAAAGGTAAAGCTTCTTGAAAAGAAGATTGCCGAAAAGATGGGCTATTCAAAGGTTTTCCCCGTTTCGGGGCAGACATATGCGCGCAAGCTTGACACGCATGTTTTGAACGTTCTTTCCTCGATTGCGCAAAGCGCGTACAAGTTCAGCAACGATATGCGCCTTTTGCAGCACCTCAAGGAGGTTGAGGAGCCGTTTGAAAAGAGCCAGATAGGTTCTTCGGCAATGGCGTACAAGCGCAACCCCATGCGCAGCGAGCGTATTTCCTCGCTTGCGAGATATGTTCTCTGCGATTCGCTCAATCCGGCTATCACAGCGTCGACACAGTGGTTTGAAAGAACGCTCGATGACAGCGCAAACAAGCGCATCAGCGTTGCGGAAGCATTTTTGGCGACAGACGCTATTTTGGGCATATATATCAACATTCTTGACGGCATTGTCGTCTATCCCAAGGTTATAGAAAAGCATATTTATGCCGAGCTTCCGTTCATGGCAACAGAAAACATACTGATGCGCGCCGTAAAAAAGGGCGGAGACCGCCAGGAGCTGCATGAAAAGATAAGAGAATATTCAATGCAGGCAGGCGCAAATGTAAAGCAGCTCGGACTGGAAAACAATCTTATCGACTTGATTGCAGATGATGAAGCGTTTATGCTCGATATAGACGAGCTTAAATCGATAATGAAACCCGAAAGCTATATCGGCAGAGCTCCGCAGCAGACGGAGGAATTTATAAAAGAGGTTGTGCAGCCGATCCTCGATGCAAACAAAGACGATATTGGCGTAAAGGTTGAGCTCTCAGCATAAAAGTTAAGAAAGGGATTATCGTTATGAAACTTGGCGTAATAGGCGCGGGCAATATGTCCACGGCAATTTTACACGGCGTCATTAAGGCGCAAACCTTCGCGAAGGAGGACATTTACGTGAGCGAGCCGTTCGCGGACAGGCTCAAAAAAGCGGCACAGCTCGGAGTTCACGCGACGACAGACAATAGGGAAGTCGTAAGAAACAGCGATTACATTATCTTTGGCGTAAAGCCAAACGTCATTTTAAAGGTTATGGATGAGGTTCGCGAGGAAGTTCAAGATAAGGTTATTATTTCGATTGCCGCGGGAATCAGCGTTGACACAATGAAGGGCGTTTTGGGCGAGAATGCCAAGATTGTGAGAACAATGCCCAACGTTGCCGCGCTCGTCGGTGAGGCAATGGTTGCAATCTGCAACGCGGACAATGTTTCCGAGGAAGAAATGACCGTCGTAAAAGGCATTTTTGAATCAATCGGCAAGATTGCCATGCTTCCGGAGTATCTCATCAACACCGCAACAGCGGCAAACGGCAGCGGTCCCGCATATGTATTTATGATGGTTGAAGCAATGGCGGACGCCGCAGTACTTCACGGTATTCCGCGCGAAACGGCATATTTGCTCGTTGAGCAGACAATTTTGGGTTCGGCAAAGCTTGCGCTTGAAACGGGTATGCACCCCGGTCAGCTCAAGGACATGGTTTGCTCGCCCGGCGGCACGGCGATTGAGGCTGTGTATCAGCTTGAACAGGACGGCTTCCGTGCCTCGCTTATCAACGCAATCGACCGCTGCGTAAAGAAAGCAGATAAGATGGGCGCATCCAAATAAGTAAGGACAAACATTCATAAATCCCTCCCAAAAGGCATATTATTTACAGATGCTTTAGACGGGAGGGATTTTTTTGCGCGTTAATTCATCCGGCGGAGAGAGAAATTCGCTTGTAGTTGTAATATTGATAGTGTTCGCCGTGGGGCTGATTTTGGGCATTTTGTCCTTATTTCGTATGCCGGTTGAGATAACGGAGGAAACGAAAGATGTGATAGCAACAGCCCTCCTTGAACGCGGCAGCCTGCGTGAGGTGATAATTTCAAACTGCACGGCGGAGCTTGTATGGCTTTCGGCGATTTGGATATTGGGGACGCTCAGCGTCATGGCGCCGTTCATTGCCGCAATTGTTGCGATGCGAGGCTTTATTTTAGGATTTTCGAGTGCGTTTATCCTTTCCGAAATAACGAGCGCGGAGGTGAAAACTCTCTGCGCCTACATCGTGCCGCAATGCGTTTTTTCGCTGCCGCTTATGACCCTTTTTTCGGTTTTATGCATAAAATCGTGCGTTGAGCGAAAGAGCGGCGAAACAACCGACGCCAAGTATTTCCTGCTTGGGCTTATTTGTGCGCCTCTGTGTGTCGCCTTTTCTGTAATCGAAGCTTTAATTTCCTCTCTTTTGCTCGGTTAAAACCCTTTTTCCTTCAAATCCCGAACAATATCGACATAAAAATTCGTTATGTCGCGCACTCCGTCGCCGTCCGCGGCAAATTTTCTGCGTCTTAAATCAACCGCGTCGTTATGTGAAATCCCGCGGCGGTGAGGCGAGGAAAAAGTGCCCATGTAATTTGTCCATTTACACGCGGCGGGCGTGAGCAGTCCGTCGTTTTCGCCTTCAAAATGCTTAACAACGATGTAAGGAAATCCTAAAAGGATGTCGGAGAAAGGGTTTTTCATCACAAAAGAGCAGCTTTGATAAAAAACCGCGGGATCGTCGGGATTTTGCCTGTTAAATTCCGCCGCACATTCAGTTCTGAAAATTTGTATCGCGTTATATGTGTCGGGCTTTTTGTCGCCGGCAAGTTTATAAAAGAAATCAAAAATTTTGCTGCCGCCTTTTATGAGAATGGGCGGTATTTTTAATAAGGCATCAACTGTTTTTGAGCCGTTGTGCGGAGTTGAAAGCGTCGTCAGCGAAGAAATAAAGCCGCATTTTAAGGTGGAAATAATGTATCTTGCTTCAAGTCCGCCTTTTGAATGGGCTATAATGTTGAGCTTTTCCGAGCCCGTTCTTTCCAGAACCTTTCGCATTTCCAAGACGAGCTGATTTGCGTTTTCCTCAACAGTTGCGTTTGAATCCTGATGGCTGCAGTAAACCTCAGAGCCCATTTTTCGCAAAACTTTGGGAATTCTCCCCCAGTAGCCTATTTTATCGCAGTTGCGAAATCCCATTCCGTGAATAAAAAACAGGGGATATTTTGTTTTAAGCTCTTCCTGCATTTCTTTCACCTCCTCATTTTAGTCTATCACAACAGCGTCATTTTTTCAATACGGCATATTTTTTGATTGGCTTAAAGAGCAAAAACTTGTATAATATTTAATAGGGTAATTTGGGCAATCTTTTATTCATTAAAAAATTTATCGCTTCATATGTTTAAATGAGGTCGGTGATTTTTAATGAAAAAAATTGCACTTTTTATCGCACTTGTGTTTATTTTCGCTCCGCTGACGGCAAAAGCCGAGATTTCGGCGCAGAGCGCCGTTGTGATTGACTGCGCGTCAAATCGAATTTTGTATGAGAAAAACGCCGAGGAGCGGCGGGGCATGGCGAGCACAACGAAAATAATGACCGCGCTTATCGCGTTGGAGAGACTTACTTTCGATGAAGTTGTAACGGTAAGTTCGTTTGCGGCGGGTACCGAAGGCTCATCGATTTGGCTTTCGGCGGGTGAGCATATGACGGCGCAGGATCTTCTCTATGGGCTCATGCTTGCGAGCGGCAACGACGCTGCGACGGCGCTTGCGGAGCATACCGCGGGCAGCGTTGAAGCGTTTACGCTCTTGATGAACGAAAAAGCAAAGGAGATAGGCGCATATAATACCAATTTCACAAACCCTCACGGCTTGTCCGACGAAAATCACTACACGACTGCCTATGATTTGGCTCTTATCGCGTCATATGCCATGAAAAACGATACCTTTCGTGAAATCGTTTCAACGCAAAATAAAACAATTTCATGGGAGGGCTCACAGTGGAACCGCAGCTTGAAAAATCACAACAAGCTTTTATATATGTATGACGACTGCGACGGAGTGAAAACCGGCTACACAAAAAAGGACGGCCGCTGTCTTGTTTCGAGCGCGGAGCGTGACGGAATGAGAATTGTCACGGTAACGCTTTCGGATCCCGATGACTGGAACGATCACATAAATCTTATGAATTACGCGTTTGAAACACATAAGCCCTACACGGTTTGCAGAAAGGGTGAAAGCGCCGGAAGCTACCTGACCGAAAATGCCGATATTGAAGAAATCGGGCTTTCATACGCACAAACCTATACCACAGCTTTGTCAGATGGGGAAGAGGACACAATTTCGACAAAGGTGGAATTCAGCGTTACGTATCCCGTGAATAGGGGCGACAGGGTCGGCACGATGTATATTTATCGAGGCAGCGAGCTCATCGGCAGCGTCGGGATAATTTCCCGTGAAAAAGCCGAGGAAAAACCGACATATTTTGAGATTATCCTGAATTTGCTGAAAGGAACAATGAAAACGTGAGATTACAAAAGTATATGGCACAGTGCGGCGTTGCGTCAAGACGCGCGTCGGAGCAGATAATTTTACAGGGGCGCGTTGAGGTCAACGGCGAAATCATTGATTATATGGGTTTTGAGGTCGATGAAGATCGCGATGAGGTTTTACTTGACGGCGAGCCGATAAAGCCGGAGGCGAAAAAATATTACATAATGCTCAACAAACCCAAGGGCTATGTTACAACGGTGAGCGATGACTGCGGACGAAAAACCGTCATGGATTTAACAAAGGACGTTCACGCGCGAATATATCCCGTAGGCAGGCTTGACTATGATACTTCCGGGCTTCTTCTCATGACGAACGACGGCGAATTTGCGAACATATTGACACATCCCAGCCATGTGGTGGACAAGTGCTACATAGCGCAGTTGAATTATCTGCCGGACGCCGCGGCGCTCGATACGCTCCGTAAAGGCGTTGAGCTTGACGGGCAAAAAACAGCTCCCGCGAAGGTGCAAGTGTTAAAGCCGTTAAAGCGAGGCTGTGAAATAAAAATCACAATTCACGAAGGGAAAAACCGCCAAATAAGACGAATGTTTGAGACCGTCGGCGCGGAGGTAATTTCTTTAAAACGCATCAGCGTCGGCAGCATTACGCTCGGAAATCTCCCGGAGGGGAAGTGGCGACATTTAAACGACGCAGAGCGCAAGCGCCTTATGGGTAAACAAAAGAAATTGTAAACAAACAATAAACAAAGTATTTTACGATTGAAAATCTATGAATTTTCTGTTGATAATTCCGTTTATTTCAGTTATAATAGGACTAAACGGATAAAAATAAGGGGATGCTGTGCATCCTGAGATATTTTCAAGGAGGTACAATATATGAGCAGTGAAGAAAAGCTTGACAAGCGCCATGCCGCGAGGAAAGCAATTTCCGAAGGCGGCGGTGCGGAAAAGCAAAGCAAGGCAAAGAGCTCCGGCAAAATGCTTGCCGCCGAAAGAGTGTCGGCGTTGTTTGACGAGGGCAGTTTTATTGAGCTCGGAGCATTTGTCTCATCGCGCAGCGTAGACACCGCAGCGGACGGAGTTGTCACCGGCTACGGCACCGTGGACGGCAGACTTGTGTTCGCATATGCGCAGGACGCGACTGTCATAGGCGGCTGCGTGGGCGAAATGCACGCAAAAAAGATTTGTAAAATTTATGATATGGCTTCCGAAATGGGAGCGCCGGTCGTGGGCATGCTCGATTCCAACGGTGCGCGCCTTGACGAGGGCGTGGCGGCGCAGGCTGCAATGGGCGAAATCATGGCTTCATGCGCATCTGTTTCGGGTGTTGTTCCGAACATCACACTTATTTTGGGAACGTGCGCAGGTTCAGCCGCGCTGATTGCCGAAATGAGCGATTTTGTTATTATGAATGAAAAGAAAGCGGAGCTGTTTGTTTCCTCTCCGTCGGTCGTTACGGCGTCGACGGGCGAAAAATACGAGGCGGACGCGAAGGCGTGCGCGGCAAGCGGCAACGCTCATTTTACTGCCAAGGGCGACGCGGCATGTATCGAAACGGCAAAGCTTTTGCTGAGCTATCTTCCGTCAAACAATCTTTGCGATGCGCCGGAGCTGGAATGTACAGACGATTTGAACCGTGTTTCTGAAAGCCTCCAAGATGTTGACGGCGAATATGATGTGAGAAGCATTATCGCGTCTGTTGCAGACGACGGAGCGTTTTTTGAAAGCCAGGCAAATTTCGCGAGCGGCACGGTTGTCGGATTTATCCGTTTAAACGGAGCAACGGTCGGCGTTTGCGCAAATCAGGGCAATGAGGCAGGCGCGGCGCTTTCGGGACAAGCTATGGAAAAGGCTGCGCGCTTTGTGCGCTTCTGCGACGCGTTTAACATTGCAATCTTAACCTTTACCGACGTTGAAGGCTTTGCTGTCAGCGCTAAGGAGGAAAATGCCGGTCTTGCACGCAAGGCGGCGGCGCTTCTTTACGCGTTCACCGAGGCAACTGTGCCTAAGGTAAATGTTGTTGTTAAAAAGGCATACGGCGGCGCATATGCGGCGATGAATTCAAAGCAGACCGGCGCGGACGTTGTCTTTGCATATCCCACTGCCGAAATTGCGGCAATTGCGCCTCCCGCGGGCGTTGGCGTGCTCATGTCGGACAGGCTCAAAGCGGGTGAGAGCAGGGACGCGCTTATCGCGGAATATAAGGACACGATTGCGCTTCCGTACAATGCGGCAAGGCTCGGCTATGTGGACGACATTATCGACCCCAAGGAGACGCGTCCGCGCGTTATTGCGGCGTTTGAAATGCTCAGAAGCAAGCGCATTTCGGCTCCGTCTCGAAAGCATGACAACATGCAGCTTTAACGGGGAGGTTTCAGCATGAGCGCAGATTTGAATTTTCAAGAGGTTATATCGGAAGGTCTTGCCATAACAATCGAGGGCATTGTCGTTGTCTTTTCGGTGCTTATTTTGATAATGCTCGTTATATACGCAATGGCGTTCTTCTCAAAGAAGCAGAAAAATGAAGAGCCGCAGCAGGCTGCAGTGCCTACTGCTCCGGCAGCGGAAATCGAAGAGGAAGCCGTTGAAGAGAACGAGGAAGAGCTCATTGCCGTTATTACGGCGGCGGTTGCGGCCTGCATGGGGCAGAGCAGCGCGAGCGTAAACATAAAGAGCTATAAAAAGGTGTCGAATAATTGGAACGCCGCGGCAAAACGCGAAGTCATCAACAGAATTTAAGGAGGTTACATAATTATGAGAAAATTTATTATCAATGTAAACGGCAATTCATATGAGGTTGAGGTTGAGGAAGTAGGCGCCGATTCCGCCGCGCCCGCACCTGCGGCACCCAAGGCTCCCACAGTGAGCGCGGCTCCCAAAGCTGCTCCCAAAAAGCAGGCGGCTCCGGTGGGGAAGGGCGAGCCCGTAAAAGCTCCCATGCCCGGTACTGTGCTTGACATTAAGGTTGCAAACGGCGCAAGCGTGAAGAAGGGCGACGTTTTGGTTATTCTCGAAGCTATGAAAATGGAAAATGAAATTATGGCGCCTTCAGACGGCGTTGTTACGGTTGTTGCCTCCAAGGGTGCAAGCGTCAACACGGGCGACGTTTTGGTAACACTCGCTTGAGCGTCCTGACGCAGATTGGAGAGTGATTTAACTATGTTACTTGAAGGTTTGGCAAGTTTCGTGGAAAAAACCGGCGTGTACGAAATTGCGTCCACCTTTTTGGACGGCGGCTGGAGAACGGTCGTTATGCTTTGTATTGCGTGTATTCTTTTCTACCTTGCTATTGTGAAGAAATACGAACCGCTTTTGCTTTTGCCGATTGCGTTCGGTATGCTTTTGGTAAACCTTCCGTTGAGCGGCATTATGCATCCGGATTACTTTATTAACCCGGACTATCTGATAGACGGAACAGATCTTAATTTCAGCTTGATTCTGCATGAAGGGGGTCTGCTTGACCTCTTGTATCTGGGCGTTAAGCTCGGCATTTATCCGCCGCTTATCTTCCTTGGAATAGGCTGTATGACCGACTTTGGCCCGCTTATTTCAAACCCCAAGAGTATTGTGCTCGGCGCGGCAGCACAGCTTGGCGTATTTATCACGTTTTTCTGTGCGGTGCTTCTCGGTGCGTTCCAGATCGGCGGCTTCGGAGCTGACGGAACGATGGAAACGATATTTAAGGAAGCGGCGTCAATCGGCATTATCGGCGGCGCGGACGGTCCGACGGCAATCTATGTTACAAAAACATTGGCTCCGTCGCTTTTGTCGGCAATAGCTATCGCGGCATATTCGTATATGGCGCTCATTCCGCTGATACAGCCTCCCTTTATGAAGCTTATCACAACAAAGAAAGAGCGCGCTATCGTCATGGAGCAGCTTCGCCCCGTGTCAAAGAGAGAAAAGATTATTTTCCCGATTGCCGTAACGATTATCGTAATTCTCATTGTGCCCGACGCGGCATCGCTTGTCGGCATGCTCATGCTCGGCAATCTCATTAAGGAATCGGGCGTTGCGGAAAGACTTTGCAAGACGGCGCAGAACGAATTGATGAACATCGTCACCATTTTCCTCGGCGTAACGGTCGGAGCGACGGCAAAGGCGGATACGTTCCTCACCGCGAAAACGCTTCTTATCATTTTCTTAGGTCTTGCGGCGTTCTGCGTGAGTACCTGCGGAGGACTGCTTTTGGCAAAGCTCATGTGCAAGCTGACGGGCGGCAAAATCAATCCGCTTATCGGCAGCGCGGGCGTGAGCGCGGTTCCTATGGCGGCGCGTATATCGCAAAAGGTCGGTCAGGAGGAAAACCCCTCGAACTTCCTTTTGATGCACGCTATGGGTCCGAACGTGGCGGGCGTTATCGGCAGCGCTGTCGCAGCCGGCGTATTCCTTGCAAATTTCGCAAATTGACGGCATTTACATATTAGAAGGAGGTAATTACAATGGCAAATACAAAACGGGTAGAAATTACCGAAACAGTGCTTCGCGACGCGCACCAATCGCTTATCGCGACGAGAATGACGACGGAGCAAATACTCGGCATTGTTGATAAGCTCGACAACGTGGGCTATCATTCGCTTGAGGTGTGGGGCGGCGCGACATTTGACGCATGCCTGCGCTTTTTGAACGAAGACCCGTGGGAAAGACTGAGAAAAATTAAGGCAAAGGCTAAAAAGACGCCGCTGCAGATGCTTTTCCGCGGTCAGAATATATTGGGCTACCGTCATTACGGCGACGATGTTGTTGAATATTTCGTTCAGAAGTCCATTGCCAACGGTATTGACATCATCCGTATTTTCGACGCCCTTAACGACGTGAGAAACCTTAAAACGGCAATCAACGCGACAATTAAGGAAAAAGGACACGTTCAGGCGGCAATTTCATACACATTGAGCGATTTTCACACAAACGAGTCCTTTGTAAAGCTCGCAAAGCAGCTTGAAGAAATGGGCGCAAGCTCCATTTGTATAAAGGACATGGCGGGTCTTCTCACACCTTACACTGCATATGACCTTGTGAGCCAAATGAAAAAGGCGGTAAAGATACCGATTCAGCTTCACACACACTACACGTCCGGTCTTGCTTCGATGACATATCTTAAGGCGATTGAGGCGGGCGTTGACGTTGTTGACTGCGCAATGAGCCCCATGTCGCTCGGAACGTCCCAGCCGCCGACAGAATCGCTTGTCGCGGCATTACAGGGCACGCCCTACGACACAGGCTATGACTTGAACCTTCTTTCGGAGATTGCGGATTATTTCCGCCCGCTCAGAGAGGAATATATCGCGAGCGGTCTTCTCAATCCCAAGTCGCTCAGCGTTGATGCAAACACGCTCAAATATCAGGTTCCGGGCGGTATGCTTTCAAACCTCATTTCTCAGCTTAAACAGCAGGGCAAGGAGGATAAATACGAAGAGGTTTTGAAGGAGGTTCCCCGCGTAAGAGCGGATGCGGGTTATCCGCCGCTTGTAACGCCTTCGAGTCAGATTGTCGGCACTCAGGCAGTGTTTAACGTTATAATGGGCGAACGCTACAAAATGACGACAAAGGAATTTCGCGGCTTGGTAAAGGGCGAATACGGCAAGACCCCCGCGCCCATATCGCCTGAATTCAGAAAGAAGATAATAGGCGACGAAGAGGTTATAGAGTGCCGTCCGGCAGACCTTATCCCGAACGAGCTTGACAAATTCAGAAGTGAAATTTCGGAATATATCGAGCAGGATGAGGACGTGCTTTCATATGCGCTCTTCGGACAGGTTGCGATAAACTTCTTCAAATATCGCCAGGGGCAGAAATATAAGATTGATCCCAACCTTGCGAACACCGAAGAAAAAACACATCCCATATAATATAAAAAGCCCGATTTTATCGGGCTTTTTAAACGAAAGAGGAAATGAATGTTTAATATAAGTCAAAAAATACTGGATTTGGCGAAGGATGCGGAAAGGGAAATAAAGCCCGTATTTGAAGAAACAGAAAGAATTGCCGAATACAATCAAAAAAAGGTTTTGCAGGCTTTTATCGATAACCGCGTGAGCGATGCGCATTTTAATCCCACGACGGGCTACGGCTATGACGATGCGGGTCGCGAGACGATTGACAAAATATATGCCGACGTTTTCGGCGCAGAGGACGCGCTTGTGCGGCACAACATTGTCAACGGAACACACGCGCTTTCTATCGCGCTTTTTGCCGTGCTGCGCCCGGGAGATACGCTTTTGGCGGTTACGGGCAAGCCCTATGACACGCTTGAAGAGGCGATAGGCATTTCGGGTGAAGCAAACTCGGGCAGCCTTAAGGATTTCGGCGTATCGTACAGACAAGTCGATTTAAAAGACGGAAAGGCTGATTTTGAGGGCATAAAGGCCGCGCTGACAGCGGATATAAAATGCTGCATTATTCAGCGCTCAAAGGGCTACGACTGGCGCGACTCGCTTTCAAGCGCGGAAATAGGGGAGATAATCGCGTTTATTAAGTCAATAAAAAAAGATACGATATGCCTTGTTGACAACTGCTACGGCGAATTTGTGGAGGAGCACGAGCCGAGCGAGTACGGCGCGGACATGGTTGTCGGTTCGCTGATAAAAAATGTCGGCGGCGGACTTGCACAAAGCGGCGGCTATATTGTAGGCACAAAAAAATGCGTTGAGCTTGCGGCATACAGGCAGACAAGCCCCGGAATAGGGAAGGAATGCGGCGCAACGCTGGGACAGAACAGATTTATGCTCCAGGGCTTTTTCATGGCTCCTCACATTGTTGCACAGGCGGTTAAAACGGCTGTGTTCTGCGGCGCAATGATGGAAAAGCTCGGCTTTGAGGTAAATCCCGCGTCAAATGTAAAAAGGCACGACATAATCCAATCAATAAAATTTAACGACCCCGAAAAGCTCAAAGTGTTTTGCAGAGCAATTCAATTCGCGTCGCCAATCGACAGCTATGTGACGCCCGAGCCGTGGGATATGCCCGGCTATCAGCATCAGGTGATAATGGCGGCGGGAACGTTCGTTTCGGGCGCGAGCATTGAAATAAGCGCCGACGCGCCGATAAAACCGCCCTATGTAGGCTATCTGCAGGGGGGACTGACCTACGAGAGCGGAAAGCTTGCCGTAATGAACGCGGCAACGGCTGTGGATGAAAATATCTAATTCAACAAAATAAAAATTTTGTTGAATTGAGAGGAGGGATTTATATGGCGGACAAATTACAGCAATACGATGATATTCCGCCTTA
This sequence comes from Clostridia bacterium, assembly GCA_021202495.1. Classification (GTDB taxonomy): domain Bacteria; phylum Bacillota; class Clostridia; order UMGS1883; family UMGS1883; genus JAJQCX01. The sequence goes on from JAJQCX010000197.1 coordinate 22,926, forward strand.
TGCGCGCAGGTTTCTCATATATATGACGACAATTCTCGGTAAATCCGAAAAAACCGTTCACGAATATTATTATGATCTGCGGACGTTTTTTCGTTTTATGAAATGCTATTTTCATCAGGCTCGATTTGAAGATTTTGAAACGATTGACACTTCCGATTTTTCACTCGATGATTTTAAAAATCTTACGACCGATGATTTGTACGAATATTTAATGTACGTCCGCAATTCGCGTGACAACAGCCCGAACGCGCTCGCACGCAAAATCTCGGCGCTTAAATCCTTCTATAATTATTTAACCGTCAAGGCGCATATTATCGAAAATAACATTGCCAAAGACTTGGAATCGCCGAAACTTCCAAAAAAGCTGCCGCGCTATTTGACGCTTGAAGAATCAAAACGTCTTCTTGAGGCCGTTGACGGTGAATTTGCCACAAGAGATTATGCCATAATTACGCTCTTTTTAAACTGCGGCATGCGTCTTAGCGAGCTTGTTGGTATAAATATACGCGATATACAAGAAAACAGTATATTTATACGTGGTAAAGGAAATAAGGAAAGAAAAGTATATCTTAACGACGCCTGTGTGAGCGCGTTAAACGATTATCTTGCGGTTCGCCCTCACGACGCAGTTTCCGACCGCGACGCCCTCTTTCTCAGCAAGCGCAAAACGCGCATTTCAAACAACATGGTCTACCGCATGGTGAAAAAAAATATGGAACGCGCCGGGCTCGACCCCGATAAATATTCACCCCACAAGCTGCGCCACACCGCCGCGACGCTGATGTATGTCCACGGCGACGTGGATGTGCGCGCATTGCAGGAAATTTTGGGTCACGAACAGCTTTCAACGACGCAAATATATACGCATGTTGACGAAAAGCAGCTCCGCGACGCCGTGAGCCGCAATCCGCTGGCGGAAGTTAAAAGAGAAGAAAAAGACGAAAATAAGAAAGATTAATATTGCATAATGTTTCTAATTATGATATTATTAGTTTGTAATGCAACTAATTCAGAAAGGAGGAATATGTCATGAACTTTAAAAACCAAACAAAAAAACCTCAATCTATTGCAAAACTTCTGATTATTATGACAGCTTTTTTTGTCGTCATGTGCTTGTTGATATCATGTGCGGAAAACAACACATCTAAAGATGAAACAACTGCAGAAACGCACATCTATGACAACGCAGAAATTAAAGATGCTATGAACGGTTTTCATTCCGAAAAGCTCGGAGAATATTCAATTGTAAGTGTTTCTTCAAGTGAAGTCACAGAGGATGCATTAACTGATTGGTATTTTAATTATGTAGCCGAGAATGATTTTAATTGGTGTATGATACTCTATACAGACAAAACTGACAATACAGGTGTATATGCAATAAAAGGTTATGTTGAAAAGGATATCACTTTTGAAGTAGACGAATATGGTGATTATTCCGTTGGGGATTCGGCACAATCTATTGTCTATGTTCCAACAGATGATAAAACATTGAAAGAAATGTCTGAGTAAGACGGATGGCATTTTAACGTAATAAAGCGAAGATGAAAAACACAAACAGTTTTCATATCTTCGCTTTTTCTTTTTAAAAGTTCTTTGCCCATTTATTACTCCTGAAAGATTCCGTATTTTGTTTTCATTCGCTCAAGCCTGTTTCCTATCGGTTTATCCAAAAGAAAGATAAATATCACGTTTGAAACGACGTATGTCAGCATCACGGGAATCGACGATGCGACAAAGGTTAAATATTTCGCAAAAGAAAAGCCGTCGCCCGCGCTCAGAGTTGTCCAAATGTCCATTAAAAGTGAATATAAAACGCCGGAAACAGCAGAAAATAAAACGCGTACTATTCTGTTTGCATTTTTCAAAAAGCCCGATAAAAAGCCTATTATCCCCCACACCGCCATTTGAAACGGCGTCCACGGACCTTGACCGTATTGAAAATTCGAAATAATCGCCGTGAGCGCTCCCGTGACAAATCCCGCGTCGGAGCCGAAGTGAATGCCTGTTATGATTGTGATGGCGGTAACGGGTTTAAAATGCTGCACAGGCGCAAAAACAAAGCGTGAGGCGACGTTCAGCGCGGTCATAACAGCAATCATAACTATTTCGCGCTCCCCCACCCGCCTTTTTTCAAAACGCACAAAAAAGGGCACACATGAAAGAACCGCGGCAAGCATAGAAATTAAAACATATTGCCTGTCGTTTAATAAGTAATATCCTAAGAA
>JAJQCX010000185.1 GCA_021202495.1 Clostridia bacterium
GCGGCAATATTGACGGCGGTGTGCGTGGCGGCGTTCGGGGGAGGGCTGCTGGCGGGATATGTGAAAAACAAGCCGGAAAAAGAGGAGGTCGTGAAGGCGGAGGAAAATGTGGAAATTGAGGAGGAAACGCCGACCTTCAGGCAGACAAACAGTGTTGAAAAGCCGAGCGAAGCGGAGAAGAAAGCCGAATATTATATAATCCGCGCCGACGGGGGCGACATTGTGGTGACGGAGGTTTATTCCGACGGCACGACGGAGGAGGCGGAGAGAACAGAATTTGAATATGAAATGCTCAGAAAGGACGACCGCGAGCTTTTGGAGGAAGGGATAAAGGCGTTTACAAGGGAAGAGGCGATGATTAGGCTGGAAGACTTTATAAGCTAAAAAAGAGCCGGGTGAGGCTCTTTTTATATGGGAAAATGTTTTTATTAGTTTTCGAGAAGCTTCTCTTTGTCGTTCCAGCTGTAGAGCTTGCGGATTTCGTTGCCGACAACCTCTGCGGGATGCTCTGCGGCGCGCTTTCTCATTGCCTTGAAGTGAGCCTGACCGCCGGCGGAGGACATGTCGAGAAGGAAGTCCTTGGCGAATGTGCCGTCCTGAATGTCGGAGAGAATTTTCTTCATTGTCTTCTTTGTTTCTTCGGTGATAATCTTGGGACCTGTGATGTAGTCGCCGTATTCGGCTGTGTTGGAGATGGAATAGCGCATACCCTCAAAGCCGCTCTGGTAGATGAGGTCAACGATGAGCTTCATCTCGTGAACGCACTCAAAGTAAGCGTTTCTGGGGTCGTAGCCCGCTTCAACGAGAGTTTCAAAGCCTGCCTGCATGAGCGCGCAAACGCCGCCGCAGAGAACAGCCTGTTCACCGAAGAGGTCTGTTTCCGTTTCCGTTCTGAATGTTGTTTCGAGAACGCCCGCTCTTGCCGAGCCGATGCCAGCCGCGTATGCGAGAGCGATGTCGAGCGCGTTGCCCGTTGCATCCTGCTCAACGGCTACGAGCGAGGGAACACCCTTGCCCTCTACATATTCGCTTCTTACTGTGTGACCGGGTCCCTTGGGCGCAATCATAACTACGTTTACGTCTGCGGGAGGAATGATTTGAGCAAAATGGATGTTGAAGCCGTGCGCGAACGCGAGCGTCATGCCTTCTCTGAGGTAGGGCGCGATGTCGCTCTTATACATAGCCGCCTGCTTTTCATCGTTGATAAGAATCATAACCATGTCGGAAACCTTTACGGCTTCGGCGGTAGTCATAACCTTGAGACCTGCGGCTTCCGCTTTTGCCCACGACTTGGAACCCTCGTAAAGCGCGACGATAACGTCAACGCCGCTGTCGTGAAGGTTGAGAGCGTGAGCGTGACCCTGAGAGCCGTAGCCTACGATAGCAACCGTTTTGCCCTTGAGAACGTCAAGGTTACAGTCCTTTTCATAATACATTGCCTGAGACATTGCAAACAACTCCTTAAAAATTTTATTATAAAGATAAATTAAATTCTGTTATTCGGAATCTTTCAGCGTGGAGGTGCCGCGGCTGATGGCGGTGAGACCTGTGTGGCAGAGCTCCAAGATTTCGTATTGGCTGAGATATTCGATAAACGCGTTGATTTTGGAAGGTTCACCGGTCAATTCGACGGTGATCGCCTCGACGCCCATGTCGACTATTTTGCCGCGGAAAATGTTGACCGCGCTCATAATTTCGGCGCGCGCGGAGCGGGGAGAAGAGATTTTGACCAAAATCATCTCTCGGTAAACCGATTCGCCGCGCTTCATGACATTTATCTTTTTGACGTCGTAAAGCTTTTTGAGCTGCTTTACAATCTGCTCCTTCGTCGCGTCGTCGCAGTCGGAGCAAATTGTTATGCGCGAAAACGCGGGGTCTTCCGTGACGCCGACGGTGAGAGAATCGATATTAAAGCCGCGGCGCGAATAGAGAGAGGCAACTCTCGACAAAACGCCCGAATGGTTGGTGACAAGCGCACTGATAACAAATGATTCTGTCTGAGCCATTGTTTATTCCTCCTTCTCAATTTTGCTGCTGCATGATTATGTCGGTAATGGTGCCGTTTGGCGGAATCATGGGAAGTACAAATTCGTCCTCGTCAATGCGGCAGTCGATGAGGGAAAAGCCCTCGGACTTGAACGCCTTTTCGCACGCTTCGGCAAGCTCCGCGGGAGTGTTTGCGATAAAGCCTTCGCCGCCCATGGCTTCGGCAAGCTTAACATAATCGGTCTTTTTGTCGAGCGTTGTGTGCGAATAGTGCTTTTTATAGAAAACCGTCTGCCACTGGCGAACCATGCCCAATACGTTGTTATTCATGAGAATAATCTTAATGGGGAGGTTGTAGGATGCGGCGGTGGCAAGCTCGTTCATGTTCATGTGGAAGCTGCCGTCGCCCGTGACCATGAGCGTGAGCTTGCGATTGCGCGCAATGCACGCGCCGATTGCCGCGCCCAAGCCGAAGCCCATTGTGCCCAAGCCTCCGCTTGTGACAAGCCTGCGGGGCTTATTGAAATCGTAGAACTGAGTTACCCACATTTGGTGCTGACCGACGTCGGTGGTAACGGTTGTGTCGTCTGTTGTGAATTTGCGCACCGTTTCGAGAACGCTCTTGGGATTCATGGGATTTGTCTTGACAATCTTCGACGCTTCATATGCCTTGTAGGAGGCAATTTCGTCGCGCCAAACAGGGCGATGCGATTCGGGAAGCTTTGCCATGATGCGGATGAGGATGTCCTTTATTTCGCCGACAAGGCTCAAATGTGATGTTATGTTCTTATTTATTTCCGCTTCGTCTATGTCAATGTGAATGACCTTGGCGTGGGGGGCAAATTTTGCCTTGTTGCCTGTTGCGCGGTCGGAGAAGCGGGTGCCGACAGCGATGATGAGGTCGGATGAAAACATTGCCTTTGTTGCGGCAAATCTGCCGTGCATGCCGGTCATTCCGACAAAGCCCTCAAATGTGCGCGGAACGGCGGTGAGACCCATCATACTTGTGCCGACAGGCGCGTCGAGGTCGCGGGCAAACTGCAAAAGTTCGTCGGACGAATTTGAAATGATAACTCCGCCGCCGCAATAGATGAAAGGACGCTTTGAATCGGCAATCATGTCAACCGCGCGGTTGATCTCTTCATCCGAAACCTTCGGCGACTCAAAAAGCGGGAGCGGCGCTGCGGAAGTAAACTCGCACTTTGCCGTCTGCACGTTTTTGGGAATGTCGATAAGAACGGGACCGGGACGGCCGGAGGCTGCGATGCGGAACGCCTCGCGCACGGTGTCGGCGAGCTCTTCGACATTTTTAACGATGTAGTTATGCTTTGTTATGGGCATTGTGACGCTCGAAATGTCGACCTCCTGAAAGCTGTCCTTGCCCAAAAGCGGAGTGCCGACGTTGCCGGTGATGGCAACCATGGGTGTGGAATCGAGATATGCCGTGGCGATGCCGGTGACAAGGTTTGTCGCGCCGGGACCGCTGGTCGCCAAAACGACGCCGACCTTGCCGGACGCTCTGGCATAGCCGTCAGCCGCGTGGGACGCGCCCTGCTCGTGGCTTGTGATGTAGTGGGTTATCCTGTCGCGGTTGTTGTAAAGCTCGTCATAGATGTCGAGCACCGCGCCGCCCGGATAGCCGAAAATGGTATCTACGCCCTGCTCAACGAGCGTTTCGATTAAAATTTGTGCTCCTGTGAGCTGCATAGAGTACACCTCCAAAAATTAAAAACCTTGCAGCATATCTTACTGCAAGGAATAATTTGTAATCCGCCATCAAGGGAAGATAATTATACGCCTGCGTGATATGCATGAAAAGAAACGCCGCTTATTAGTCCGCTGACGAGGACGACGGCGCAAATCACGACAGAAATCGTATACGTCATAACAATACTCCCTTGCATTTGATTTGACCTATGATTACGGTTAGTCTAACACCAAATAAGGAATTTGTCAACACTAATTTGATATTTATGTGAAAAATTATGCGCATGTAGTCAAAAAAAATTAAACGGGGGAATAATTTTCTTGAACAGAGAGGGAAAAGAGAGTATAATAA
>JAJQCX010000116.1 GCA_021202495.1 Clostridia bacterium
TTTCCTTCGAAATTTTCTTCGCTCAGCCTATTGACTTTTCACCATTGGACTTTATGGTATATTCGGACGAAATACTCGATGTAAACCATACCTATAACCGCCTCACAGATGCATATAACATTACGGACGAAGGCAACTATGAAAACGCGGGCAACGACCTTCTCGCCTGGGCTGACGAAATGACATTCGGCGAATGGAACACCCTCTCGGTAACATTCACCGCCGAAACCGATACAATCTACTTCCAGTCAAGCTGGGTTAATTCGATCAAATTTGCAAACTTCACCCTTCAGGAAATTGACGGCAGTATTATCGAACTTCCCGTTATCGGCGAATATGAAAATGCCGCCGAAATACAGGCTCTTGTAATGTCAGACGGCGAAATCACGGTTACGCTCACCATAACCGACGAAAGCATCATTTCGGCTGAAAACATTTCTGTTTTCACCGCCTCCTATAACGACAGCGCCGCCGAAAGCGTCAGCGCACTTACAAAAACCATAATAAACGACGGTGCGGTCTTCACCGGCACCGTGGGCGAAAGCTACAAAATATTCATTTGGGATGACAATATGCGTCCCCTTACACAATCCGCAAACTAAATCCGTTCGGAGCGGGCGAGGCTGCCCGCTCCGAATTTTCTCTCCCCGCAAAATCCCGCCAAAAATTTTAAAAAAAGAGCAAAAAGCTCTTGCATGGATAAAAATTGTGTGCTATAATAGCTTTACTTGCTATGAGGATAAAAAATTCGGAGGTGTGAATAAATGAATATAGCTCTGACAATAATTTATATATTGGTGGCGCTGTTTTTAACGGTTGTTGTGCTTTCGCAGCAGGGCAAGGATCCGAGAGAGGCAAGCGCGGTTATGGGCGCGTCAAGCTCCTTTTTCTCGAAAAATAAGGGCGCGACGATTGATTCAATGCTTGAAAAAGCAACGGCTGTTGCGGCTGTGCTTTTTGTCATTCTTTCGGTCGTTATGTTTGTATTCGTAAAATAAAATGTTACGAAAAAGCGCTTCCGTCCGGGGGCGCTTTTTATGTGTTACGGTTCAGCCGCTTCGCGGCTGAACACGGGGACAAGCTCCGCTTTTCCCCGTAAACCTCTTTTCACATCGCGCGCTTACGCTTACGCCCGCGCTATGCGCGGGCTACCGCGATAGAGGAGTCAAAAACCAAAGACGCTTTGTTTTTTGACGATTTTACGCGGGGGAATTTCCTCCACCGCTCCCCCTCCGCAGAGACAACGCGGAGCGTTTTCTCTGCGCTCTTTTCGGCGAATAACCTCATTTCAATGCTGAAATGTTACTTTTTATATACACTTTACAAGAGGTTTTTATGGACTATATCGAACAAATCAAATCATTTATCGAACAAACGGACTATGTGCCGATGACCCGCGCGGAGCTTATCGAAGCGCTCTCTCCGGAGGACAAGGACGCATTTAAAGACGCGCTTGCCTCTCTCGAGCAAAGCGGCGTTGTGCTCAAAAACAAAAACCGCAAATTCGTCTGTGCCGCGGCGGAGGGCTATTTGAAGGCTGCCTATCAGGGCACCGGCAAAGGCTACGGCTTTGCACGAGTTGAAGGTGAAAATGACGATCTTTTCATCCCGCCCGACAGTGTAGGCGGCGCGCTTGACGGCGACGAAGCGCTTGTCAAAATAACCGCCCCCGGCAAGGACGGCAAAAGCGGCGAAGCGTGCGTTGTGAAGATTTTAAAGCGCGCACACGAAACGCTTGTCGGAACATATCATCAAAAGAATTTTTACGGCGTTATCAAAGCGGACAACAGCAAAATAGGCTGCGAATTTTTAGTTGACGAAGAGGACGCGCACGGCGCACTCGATGGGCAAAAGGTTGTTTTCAAAATTACCCGCTATCCTACGCACGACAAGAGCGCCGTGGCAGAAATAAAAGAAATTTTGGGCTTTCCGACCGACGTCGGAGTTGACGTTTTGAGCGTTATAAAAAACTACGGCTTTGAGACCGAGTTTCCGCCTGAGGTTATCCGCGAGGCGAACGAGCTTCCGAACGAAGTCACCGACACCGCGGACAGGCTCGATCTCACCGACAAGATTATTTTCACGATTGACGGCGCGGACACGAAGGACATTGACGATGCGGTTTCGGTTGAGAAAAACGGCGATTTGTGGCGTTTGGGCGTACACATTGCCGACGTTTCGCACTATGTCACGCCGCGCAGCGCATTGGATAATGAGGCAATGGCGCGCGGGACGAGCGTGTATCTTGCCGACCGCGTCATTCCTATGCTGCCGCCCAAGCTTTCAAACGGCATTTGCTCGCTCAATGAGGGCGTACTCCGCTATGCGGTCAGCGTTTTCATGGACGTTGACGAGCACGGCGAGGTCAAGTCGCATACTATCGCAAACAGCGTCATTCGTTCCGCGGCAAAAATGACATATGACAACGTCTATCTCCTGATGACCGGCGAAGCGGACGAGGAATCAAAGACAAAATACGCCCGTCTTCTCCCCTCAATCAAGGATATGACCGAGCTTTTCAACATTTTAAAGCGCGCCTCTCACGAGCGCGGCAATGTCGATTTTGAAGCACCGGAAGCGAAAATAATTATGAACGACGCGGGCGAAGTGGAGGACATTTTGTTAAGAGAGCGCAGCGACGCGCATATGATGATAGAGGAATTTATGGTCATTGCCAATTCCACTGTCGCGCGCCATATCGCGAGCCGCAATCTTCCCGCAATTTATCGCACGCACGATGCGCCCGACGGCGAAAAGCTTGAAAGCTTCCGCAATTTTGTCTATACCTTAGGATATAACCCACCCGAAGGGCAGCTCACGCCGAAAAAGCTCCAAGCCTTTTTGGAATCGATTGAGGACGAAAAAATGCGGCAGATAATTTCCTCCGTCGCTCTCCGCAGTATGCAAAAAGCGAAATATCTTCCCGAAAATACGGGACATTACGGGCTGTCGCTTGCTTACTACACGCATTTTACCTCTCCCATTCGCAGATACCCGGACCTTCTTTTTCACCGCGCGCTCAAAGCATCGATGTCTCACGACAAAAAAATGCTCGACTATGTAAAGAGCGTGAATAAAAAGGCGTCCGAGGTTTCAAGCGAACGCGAGCTTGCGGCGGAGCATGCCGAGCGCGACGTGGCGGACATTAAAAAGGCGCAGTATATGTCGCGGTTTATCGGCGAAAGCTTTGAGGGTGTAATTTCGAGCGTGACGCGGTTCGGCTTTTTCATAATGCTGCCAAACACCGTCGAGGGGCTCGTGCGGACGGAAAACCTTGCGGGGGACAAATACGAATTTGACGAAAAGCGGCTTATTATTACAGGCAGCGAACACACATACCGCTTGGGCGATGCGATAAGCGTGACGCTCGTCGCGGCAAACCCCGAGTTGGGGCAGATTGATTTTATTCCGGAGGGCATGGAATATGGAAAAAAGAACGGAAAAACTGATAGCGCAAAACAAGAAAGCGTACCACGAGTATTTCATCGAAGAAAAAATCGAGGCGGGAATAGAGCTGTGCGGAACAGAGGTAAAAAGCGTTCGTCAAGGAAAGGTAAATCTTAAGGAAAGCTACTGCGAAATTGACCGCGGCGAGCTTTTTATCCACGGCATGCACATCTCCCCCTACGAAAAGGGCAACATCTTTAACAAAGACCCTCTGCGCGTCAGAAAACTTTTGATGCACAAAAAGGAAATCACGCGCCTTTTGGGCAAGGTTTCGCGCGACGGCTACACAATTGTTCCGATTGACGTTCATCTTTCCGGGCAATACGTCAAGCTTAACATCGCCCTCGCCAAGGGCAAAAAGCTCTACGACAAACGCGAGGACGCCGCAAAAAAGAGCGCCGCGCGGCAGATTGAGCGTGCATTAAAAGACAAAAGCCGCTAACACGGCAACAGCATTTACTTTTTTGCAAACATGTGATACACTGTAGGCATGA
>JAJQCX010000027.1 GCA_021202495.1 Clostridia bacterium
GTTTTCAAAAAAGTAAATGCTGTTGCCGTGGTGATGTTTGGTGTTCCTATTGACTTTCTAAAGATTTTATTGTATAATTTCTTTAGTTTAAGGAGGTGCTGTTATGCCTACGATTAAATCAAGTACAGATTTGCGAAACAACTATAATGACATCTCAAATTTTTGTCACACTTACAACGAACCAGTTTTCATTACGAAAAACGGGCAAGGAGATCTCGCGGTGATGAGCATGGAGACCTATGAGCAGCTCGCCGGTCGATTGGAACTTTATAGTTTGCTTCAGGAGGGGTTGAACGACGTGACAGCCGATCGTACACAACCATTTTCAGAAGCTATGGATGATCTTCTCAACAAATACAAAGTATGAGTTATTCTGTATATGTAACAAAAAGAGCGAAACAGGATATGGACGATGCTGCCGACTATATCCGAAATACGCTGATGAATCCAAGTGCTGCTTATAGCCTGCTCACAGAAGCAAAAGACAAAATTGGTTCCATATCGGATTTCCCTCAGAGAAACAGAATTGTCGATGAGCCGATTTTATTTTCATGGGGAATTCGCTTTATCATAGTAAAGAATTACCTTGCTTTCTACACTGTTTCGGAAAAACAACAAACAGTTTATGTGGTGCGCTTTCTTTATGCCAGACGCAACTGGATGCGCATTTTAAAACAAGGATTTTCTCTTGAGTAAAAGCACTTCTGCCGGAATATCTCCGGCAGAAGTGCTTTTACTCTGAAATTTGATGTATAATCTTGACTTTCAAATGACGAACAGCTCGCGTTCATCATACACACTGCCTTGTTCCTCGTGGCGGATGCAGCGGTCAAGCGACATAATAGCCGCAACAATGCCGTCGATTTTTTCAGCCGACTTTGCTTTGGTCGGTTTGATATTGCCTGCGGGGTCTGTTTCAATCACAACATTTCCCGCCATCCACCGTAAGGGAGGATGACCGCCGTGAATAATATCGCCTTTCATCAGCAGCTCATAAAACGCTTTCGTTGCGGGGCTCATATCCTTGTACCCCTGCCCGAACGGAACAACAGTAAAGCCTTGGTGCTGTACCATCTCAACAGCGCCCCAACGGTCGAAGGCTATTTCTTTGATGTGATATTTTTTGCCAAGCTCGTCAATGAAATTTTCGATAAATCCGTATGCTATGACATTGCCCTCGGTCGCGAGGAGATATCCTTGCTGCACCCATACATCATACGGCACCGAGGCTCTGCGCACACGCAGAGGAATTGTATCCTCAGGCACCCACATGAACGGGAGAAGGATATATTTCTCATCCGAATTTCTCGGAGGGAAGCACAGCACAAATGCCGTTATATCTTCACTGCTCGACAAATCCAGTCCTCCGTAACAATCGCGTCCCTCAAGTGATTTCATGTCAATCGGCTCATTTCTCATGTCATAGATATTTTCAGCTATCCAACGAACGGTTGATGATACCCATTGGTCTAATCTCAACTGCCTGAAAAGATTTTCTTCGGCGGGATTTGCGGCGGCATCTCTGAACGCGTCACGCATTCGTTCAATCGGCACAGTAGCTCCGAGCGACGGATTCGCTTTGTACCGGTTCTGCTCGTCCGACCAATCGTCATCATCCTCAATGCCGAAGATAACGGGGTAAAATGTCGGGTCAGCTCGCCGTCCGTCTATGATGTCCTTCGCTTTTGTGTGTACCTCAAAGCCGATGCTGTTTTTGTCTGTTCCCGCCGTTGTGATGATGAACGCCAGCGGATTCGTTCTCGCGTCCGATGCTCCTTTCGTCAAAACGTCATAGAGCGCTCTTGTGGGGAGCGAATGCAACTCGTCGAACACCAAGCCCGATACATTAAGACCGTGTTTTGTATTGACCTCTGCCGACAGCACTTGATAATATCCCGCGTTGGGGTAGCTCACCAAACGTTTCTGCGCGCTCATAATTTTGCTGCGTTTCAAAAGAGTTTTGTTCTGCTCTACCATGCGTTTTGCCACATCAAAAACGATGGATGCCTGCTGACGGTCTGAAGCCGCGCCGTATACTTCAGGAGAAGCCTCGTTATCCGCATAGAGAAGATACAGCGCAACAGCGGCAGCCAATTCGCTCTTGCCCTGTTTTTTCGGTATTTCGATAAATGCGGTGCGGAACTGCCTTGTTCCGTCCTCTTTGACGATGCCGAAGATGTCGCGGATAATCTGTTCCTGCCACGGCAAAAGCCAAAATCGCTGTCCTGCCCATTTTGATTTTGTGTGTCTGAGCTGCTCAATGAAGTTTACTGCTTTGTCGGCTTTCTTTTGGTCATAGTGCGATGTTTCAAGCATGAAGCTTGTCGGCGTATAGTCTTGAAGCTTCGGATAATTTGCGGGTCTTGCCTCACTCATCAGCCGTCACCCTCCAAAAGAAGTTCCATTTCATCCGCTGTATCTTTGCTTGTATCCGCCGCCACGATTCTGCTTCTTGAAGTAGGTGTCAGTCCAAACTGCTCGGCAAATCGATTCATGATTTTAAGGTATGTCTGCGCAATGCTGACCTGCGGGAGCTGTTGGTAATAGCCGGAGGGGTCTTAACAATCGTCCCATGTTGGCTGATGAATTCCTCCGCCTCTTTCCACCTCGCGTAAGCCTGGCAATATCCCGCAAATGCCGCCATATCTACCTCAGTTAAAATGCCGAGTGCCTCCATCTGCTTCGCAAGTCTGCGCCATTCCTTTTTTGCTTCCGGCTCAAGCCATTTCGGACACGTCGGCGCTTTTTTATTCGGTTTTGGCTCGTTTTCGTTGAGCGGACGCTTTCCCGGATTTCCCTCAAGTACTTTCAACGCTGTCGGCGTCGGTTTTCTTCCTCTTGCGGCCATAGGACGCACCTCCTTTCTTTGTCTTTTTAAATACCCAAAAATAGCTGTGATACTTTCGCGCGTGTTTTTGATTTCTCTGCCAATTGGCTATGAGCCTGCTTTTTGCAAGCAAAATAAATAGGTCAGCAGGTCTGAAGCCCGCCTTTTTTGCCATCGTGTAAATATCACAGTGCATCATATATTGCTTTCCGCTTGAAACCTTGTCCTGACATTTCATCACTAAAATGCCGTTCTGTTTTAACACGCGCCACGCTTCGCGCAAAGCATCTTCATATAACTGAGCAAGCTCCGTCTCGTTACTGCAGACACCAAATCTGCGGTTTATGATATTACCTGTATTTTCACTAAGAGAAGCGCCGCTTGCGGCGAGAAACGGCAAATCAATCACCATGCTGCAGACTGATTTATCCGCAAGCGGGAGAGAACGGCAGTCGGCTCTTATTACGCCTTCTGTCTGCGGAAAAATATCAAAGCAATACTTAGGTCTTTGCACTTTTCCGCTTTTATAAAAAATGCCTTTTGAATATGTAGGGTCAGCTTCAAAATATCCCTTCGGCACATACAGCTGAAGAATCCATTGCAGTATTTCTTCTTGGCTGTATGATATGCTTTTTATGATTTTATCCTGCATGAATTATCCTCCTGTAGAAAATGGGCAAAATAAAAGACCTCCGAAGAAGTCTTTAAATTCTGTACAAGTGAACAATACCTTAACGGGATTTGTTCGCAGGCGTTTTTACTTGCTTGAAGCACCATTCGATTGCGTGTCCGTTGTCTTTGAATATTTTATCAGCTGTCGCCGTTATTTTTATTGGACTGTAATCTTCCCGCCAGTCTGTGAAAAATTCATACACCGCGGCGATATATTTTTTTCTCAAATTCATATCCGTGAAAAATACATATTTGCCATAGGTGATAATTGCGGCGTAATCAGAATTGCAATAAGGCTCTAATTGCTGAATGGTGGTATATCTTTTTAACTCATATTTGTTGACAATTACCTTGTCCAACATATCTTTCTCCTCGTATAATAAGTTTATAGACCTCATTTCGAGGCTATAAACTTATTTT
>JAJQCX010000067.1 GCA_021202495.1 Clostridia bacterium
GTTATAAGATCTACATCTATATGTTCTTCACAGTTGTCTGATGAAAGGAGTTTCGAAAAATGAAATACGATTATTTGGTAGTAGGTACAGGTCTTTATGGCGCAGTATTCGCACATGAAGCAAAAGCAGCAGGAAGATCTGTAATGGCTATTGATAGAAGACCGAATATTGCGGGAAATGTATATACCGAAAAGGTGGAAGGAATCAACGTTCATAAGTATGGCGCACACATCTTCCGCACTAACAATAGAGCGGTCTGGAACTATGTGAACGAATTCGCGGAGTTCAATCGTTTCACAAATTCCCCTGTTGCAAATTGCAAGGGTGAATTATATTCTCTGCCTTTCAATATGTACACATTCAATAAGATGTGGGGCGTTGTGACGCCGGAAGAGGCGGCTGCGAAAATTGAAGAACAGCGCAGAGAAGCCGGAATCATTGAGCCGGAAAATCTGGAAGAACAGGCAATCAGTCTGGTAGGAACCGATATCTATGAGAAGCTGGTCAAAGGCTATACGGAAAAGCAGTGGGGTCGGGACTGCAAAGACCTTCCGTCATTTATCATTAAGCGTTTGCCCGTGCGCCTGACCTTCGATAACAACTATTTCAACGCACTTTACCAAGGAATACCTGTCGGAGGATATACGCAAATGGTTGAAAATATGCTGGACGGGATTGAAGTGCAGCTTGGAGTTGATTATCTTGAACATAGGGCAGAGTTTGACTCTATGGCAAAGAAAATAATCTATACAGGTGCGATTGATGCCTATTTTGGATATTCGCTTGGTCATCTGGAATACCGTTCCATTCGATTTGAAACGGAAATTTTGGACATTCCTAACTTCCAAGGCAATGCTGCTGTGAACTACACAGACCGAGAAACACCATGGACGAGGATCATAGAGCACAAGTGGTTTGAGTTCGGAAAAGACGCAGGTGGTAATGATTTGCCCAAGACCGTAATCAGTCGGGAATATAGTTCCGAGTGGAAACCGGGGGATGAACCATACTATCCGGTCAACGATGAGAAAAATCAGGCATTATATAATCACTATAAGAGGCTGGCTAACAATGAAGACAAGATTATTTTTGGCGGTCGGCTTGGAGAATATAAGTACTACGATATGGATGCGGTAATCGCTTCGGTCCTCAGTTTAGCTGAAAAGGAATTGAGGCAAGCGGAATAAGTACGATTATTGAACTTATGCATATGCGTACAAGCAAGCTGTACTCGTACCGGGGCAGCTCCGACGAGGCGGTTTCATTCGGCAAAGTAGCGCTCATTCTGCAGCGAGGTGCGCAGTGGCACTGCTACTTGCAATTACTAACAAATTTGATTTGGAGAAAATAGAGATGAAAATAGAGACGGTAGTAAATGAAATCACGGACGGGGCAATCACGTCTGTTACATTGAGAATACATAGCCGGGGCAAGATTCTTCAGGAGATTATGATTGATTTACAGCCTTATGAAAATCGTGCAATGATTAAGTCAAATAAGCTGTATATCGATGATAAACGCTTAATTTCCGATTGTTTTGCAATTCTGAAAAAAGAATTAGGCAACCATGGCGTGGACGAAATATTGATTTCTGATACAGAAGGAAACCGGTTGGTATATTCTTTGCCGGAATGAAAGTATAGAATAAGTCAGACTATTATATTTCCAATTGTGGAGTTGAATAAGAACGGCGACTACGGCATTTCCACGTCGTATTATGTCGAGAAGAGTGTGGATGCGAAGGTTGTCAAAATAATCCGGCTGTATGTTGGCATCGTGAATAAGATGGTGTGGAGAAAACTATAAGGTGACGATTTTGGAGGTGCATTGAATGACAAAAACTGAACAAATTCTGCTGGAATTGACGGGCAGAGCATTATTCAGCGCACCGACAACAATCAACCCAACTACTGTAGACTGGGAAGCACTCTGCCAAGAAGCAGCTGACCAAGCCTTGACGCTTCTGATATGGGACACACTCACAGATGAGGAATTGGCTGCTATTCCTAAGAACGTGGCGGAAAAGTGGGAACATAGTGCAATGCTTTGCATGGCAAAAAATGAGGAGCTGCTATACGAGCAAGAACAAGTTATTCAGCTTCTTAATAATGTTAACATCCCATGTGTAATCCTTAAAGGCAGCTCATCGGCGGCTTATTATCCTGAACCGACCTTGCGGACTATGGGTGATATTGATCTACTTGTGAAACCGGAACAACAGATGAAAGCCGTGGAAGTTCTGCAGGCAAACGGCTATGGCGATATTTTGGATGAATCCCATCATTGCCACATGACGATACACAAGGATGGCATAGCTGTTGAGGTTCACAAAGAGCCGAATGGAATGTTTATAACTGAGAATGAAGCAATAGGTAGGAAACTGCACGATTTCTTTACTGATGCAGTCGATAGGCGGGAGATTGCCGATGGGTTGCCGATTCTTGCGGATGAACAGCAGGCACTTGTGCTGCTGCTCCATAAGCTGGAACATTTTTTAACTGAGGGCTTGGGTTTACGTCAGATATGTGATTGGGCTGTGTTTGTGGATAAACGATTGACCGATAAACTATGGTCAAGCCTTAAACCGATATTATCCGACTTTGGGCTACTCACATTCACGAACGTTATTACAAGGGTTTGCATAGATTATTTGAATTTGCCGCAAGGCAAAGCTCCGTGGGCGATGGAGGCTGATAAAGGCTTGGCTGAAGAGACCATGGAGCAGATTCTTGCAGAGGGCAATTTCGGCAGAAAGTCGAATGATGAGAATTACGGGATTTTATATTTTACAAATGTGAATGCATCAAACCGCGCCACAAGCTTTTTGAAAGTATTGGCGTCACACTGCAAAATCCACTGGCCGCTATGCGGGAAATACCCGATTTTGCTTCTGGTTGCACCGTTTGTGGCGTATGCGAAATATCTGAAGCTACGAAAAGAGGGCAAGCGCGCGGAGATTAAGCCGATGAGCTTGTACAGGAAAGCAGGGGCGAAGCAGCGACTGTATAAGGAGTTGAAGCCGTTTGTGGTGGAATAGTTTTACTTCCCGACGGCGTTTTTATGTGTCACATATTAGAAAACCGATACGAATATTCGCGGCTAATAGAAGACCAAGGGCAAATTCATCCACAAATGCAAATCAGCGTTGCGAAATGGCAAACCCATCGTGTATGTTGCTATCTTTAAAGCATACAGAAATGTGCACTTCGCAGTGAATTGGACGATGTGTTTGGAAACACGAGCGGAGCGGTGATTGGATATTTGTGCTGTGGATATATTATGAAATGGATAGGAAAGAAGAGAGGCAACGATAGGAAAACGAAAGTAGGTGAATACAGTGAGCGTGTCTCCATCAAAGAAATACCAAATATTTGTTAGTTCAACGTATGATGACCTAGTGGATGAGCGTAAACAAGTTGTTCAGGCAATATTAAAGTGCAACTGTATCCTTGCTGGTATGGAGTTATGACCGGGTTCGAGTAGATCACAATGGGAGGTCATCAAATCTGTCATTGATGAAAGCGATTATTATCTTGTGATAATTGCAGGGAGGTATGGTTCGGAAGGCATAGATGAATGCGGCAAAAAGGTGAGTTTCACTGAGATGGAGTTTGACTATGCATTAAAGACCGGAAAACCCATCATTGCTCTACTTCATAAATATTCAGACACGCTGCCGGTTATAAAGTCTGAGCTGAATGAAGACAAGCGAAGAAAATTAAATGCGTTCAGAGAAAAAGCGAAAGATGGTCGATTGATTCACTACTGGACTTCAAAAGAGGATTTAATACTATTATTCAATTAAAAAGCTTAATTATCCAATCTCGTCGGGTATGTCCCGCATTTTGTGTAAACTCCAAAACGGCAATATAATTCAAATAA
>JAJQCX010000094.1 GCA_021202495.1 Clostridia bacterium
ATCTCATAGAAAATTTTATATTATTTCATTGTCCTCTTGACGGGATGCAGTTCAATATTCCACATAGTTTAATGTGTTGTTATTCATCTTTACTCGCCTCCTCAGTAACCTTCGTGACAGTCAACTCAGAATAGCCTTCTGAAATATTAGTATACGAGCAGTTATACCATGCACCATACACTGTAGTACCGTCGAGAGTTGTCCAATAGGAGCGTACCGTGCAGCTTTCTGACGTAGTATCAGATACCAAGCATACTGATATGTAGTTGGAATCATTTCCAAACTCTGTTGCTACAAAGTTCCTATTATTTGCGCTTTGTGCCGTATAGTCTTTCCAGTAGTAGCCGCTGATATTAGTTGACTCATCATTGTCGTCAGTGTTTTCGCCCATATAAATCTCAAAACCTATGGCATCATAGTTGAGAGAATCCAATCCTGTAACAATGCGCCAGTATTTTGTTCCCTCGGCGTCCTCTTCTTCCTTAATCTTCATTACAACGCCCTTGATGCTCATTGTAGCAGCATCGACGAATTTCGCGTAAGCCATTCCCGATGTTTCGGAATAAACCTCTTCGCATGTGTCATCGGTGTACCAACCCGCGAATACTTTTCCCTCTTCGGTCGGATAGGTGTATTCATCATCTGACTTGTATTCTGAAACTTCGTAGTAGCCGGTCTTTGTGTTGAGGGTGTAGTTACCGTCCTCGCCTTGTGTTGTCTCATATCCTGCTGCACAGTATTCGCTGACATCGGTGCTGTAGGTACCGCCGGAGATTGCTATTTCTGTCAAGTCATTTGTATAACCTTTATTATTTTCACTATCATCTAAGCTTGCAATGTAAACAGCACTTGCATTTTCACCGGTTGCAATTATTGTGGGACTGGTGACTGTGCCGTCTTCATCTGTCTCAGACGAAACAGTAAAGGTTCTTGTCTCGCTCGACAAACAGAACTCTGCCGCCGTTGATGGCGGTTTTTTATTTGTAATTAAGGATTTATTGATTAAAAAAACTCGGCTGCCCAATTGAGGACAGCCGAGATAAAATTACGCGAGGAGCTTTTTAACGGCTTCCGCCATTTTGTCGCACTTGCAGTTTGCGAAGAAGTATTCGGAGAACTTTTCGCCCGCGATTGCGCCTTTCACGAGGTCTTGGTCAAGATTTTCGAGAATGGAAATCATGTCGTTATGAGTGACCTTCTTAACCTCGTCGAGAATCTTCTTATTTCTCTGCTCGGGAACAGCTCTCTCCTTGGGATAGCCGCCGCCCCACTCTTCGGCGAAAAGCTTTTCAAAAACGTATTGAAGATTGAGCTCACAGCCCCAGCCCCAGCCCTTTGCGAAGGGAAGAGCAATCGCGTTGCCGTTGTTAACCTGCGTGAACTGATAAGCGTCGGTGGGGTCAACGATGTGACCGCAGAGAACGCCGGGGAACGCATTGAGCGCGAGCATTGCACCTTCGCCCGTGCCGCAGCCTGTAACAACAAAGTCAGCCGCGCCGCTGTTGAGCAAAATTGCGGCGAGAATGCCGTTTTGAACGTATGTAAGCTGTGCCGCGTCGTCCGCGGAATACATGCCGTAGTTAAACACCTCATGTCCCAGAGGCTCGGCAACGCTGCGGAGCGTCTTTTCGATGAGCGCGTTCTTAGCCGCTTGGCTGTTTTCGTTGATAAGAGCAATTTTCATTTTAAACAAATCCTTTCTTCGTTATATGCTGATTATATTTTACATTAAAACGAGCGAAATGTCAATTGAAATTCCGCCCGTTTTATACTAATCGTTATCTTTCAGTAACAGTTCAGCCGCTTCGCGGCTGAACACGGGGACAAGCTCCGCTTTTCCCCGTAAACCTCTTTTCACATCGCGCGCTTACGCTTACGGGCGGCTATGCCGCCCTACCGCGATAGAGGAGTCAAAAACCAAAGACGCTTTGGTTTTTGACGATTTTGTGCGGGGGAATTTCCTCCCCCGCGCCCCCTCCGCAGAGACAACGCGAAGCGTTTTCTCTGCGCTCTTTTCGGCGCGTGACGTCACTTTTTATGGCTGAACTGTAACATCTTTCATAACCGCAATTGTGGCAAGCGTATCGCCGAGCTGGGTGAACAGGGCGGCGAGGAGGGCGAGAGTGTCATTATCGACATTGTTTGCGATTGCCTCCGCCAAGGCGGTTACGGAAAAGGGAAGAGTTTTATTTTGCATAATTTTGTCACCCGGTAATATTATATGCAAGCGTGCCGCTTGAGGCATTTTCGCGTGTTGGCATGGTGGAAAAGTTTAATTTTGCGGTCGCGGTTTATAATGCGGGTGGGAGATTGCGGGCGGGGGCAAGCCCCGCCCGTACAACAGAGACAGCGCGTAATTGTCAATAGCTTTTACTCGCGAAATTCCATAATGCTCATGTACGCGGGGCGAATTATTTTATCGGTGGTGACGAGTTCCTCAATTCTGTGCGCGCTCCAGCCGACTATGCGGGCAACCGCGAAAATCGCGGTGTAGACCTCAACGGGAATGCCGAGCATTTCATAGACAAAGCCGCTGTAGAAATCGACGTTGGGGCTGACGCCCTTGTAAACGCGGCGCCTTTCGGCAATGAGAATGGGGGAGAGCTCTTCAACCGCCGAATAATACGCCATGTCGCGGTCGCGGTGCTTGGAGGCGGCAAGGTCGAGAACGTATTGCTTGAAAATGCGCTCGCGCGGGTCGGAAAGAGAATAGACCGCGTGCCCCATGCCGTAGATGAGTCCTTTGCCGTCAAAGGCGCTGCCGTCGAGAATTTTTGTGAGATAATCGGCGACTTCGTCTTTGTCGTAAGGGTCTTTGACGTGACGCTTTATATCGCGCATCATTTCCATGACCTTTATGTTCGCGCCGCCGTGCTTGGATCCTTTGAGGGAGGACATTGCGGCGGCAATGGTTGAATATGTGTCAGAGCCCGACGAGGTGACAACGCGCGTTGTGAAGGTGGAGTTGTTGCCGCCGCCGTGTTCCATGTGGAGAACGAGCGCGGTGTCGAGTACCTTTGCTTCAAGGCGCGTATACTTTTTGTCGGGACGCAGAAGCATGAGCAGATTTTCCGCCGTGGAAAGGCGCGGGTTGGGGCGATGGATGTACATGCTTTCGTTATTTGAATAGTGATTGTAGGCATGGTATGCATACGCCGCCAAAAGCGGGAAAATGGCGATAAGCTGAATGCACTGGCGCAGATTGTTGGAGATTGTGAGCGACATATTTTTGTCGTATGACGCAAGAGTTAAAATGCTGCGCATCATGGTGTTCATAATGTCGGCGCTCGGAGCCTTCATGATTACGTCGCGCGTGAAGTTGCGCGGAAGAGTGCGGCCTTTTGCGAGAACGGTTTTAAATTCAATAAGCTCATCATCTGTGGGAAATGAGCCGAAAAGCAGAAGATACGCCGTTTTTTCAAAGCAAAATTCCTCGCGGGGAGTGTTTTTGATAATCTCTTGAACGTTGTAGCCGCGATACCAAAGCTGACCGTCGCAGGGAGTTTTTACACCGTCGACCGTATTGAATGAAATGATTTTTGAAATGTTGGTCAGTCCGGTCAACACTCCGTTGCCGTTTTTGTCGCGCAGTCCTCTGTTCACACCGTACTTGTCATAGAGCTCGGGTGGAATGGAGTCGTTTTCTATGCAAAGAGCTTCCCTGCTTTTTGCATAGCTGTTCAAATCGTTGGTCATTTCGAGCGCTCCTTTCGGTTTTTAAAAGTTATTTTATCCATTATATAATAAAAAGGTGAACAGATTGTGAGTGGGATGTGAATTTTTTTGCGAGATGTGGTTACAGTTCAGCCGCTTCGCGGCTGAACACGGGGACAAGCTCCGCTTTTCCCCA
>JAJQCX010000182.1 GCA_021202495.1 Clostridia bacterium
GTAACGGAAAATGCGGTGGCAGACCGTAGCCGGGGCCAGATGCGCCCGAACAACCGACACGGTGCGAAAATCGCAAAAGGAGGGCTGATTTTTAATTAATCGGCAGCCGGCGTCGGTGGAAGAACACCCGCCCTACGACCAAGTGAGGCGGGGACGGCGGAGAGGCGGTTGATTTTGGGGGCGGGAGAATGAATAGAAAATGCGGCGGATTTTTCCGCCGCATTTGTGATATTCGGATGTTTGATTTATCGATTATGCATCGGTCTCGCCGAAATAGCCACTCCAATTACCGGTAGTATTATCATTTGTTACAGTGAGGCTTGCAGTGACAGTAACATCATCTTGTGAAAAGCGGACAATTTCCATTTCCGGGATTTCGAAAACCATTTTATCGTCCATTTTATATCCTTCCTTTCTTGTGAGAATATTCTTCATCGTTGAGATTTCTTTTTTATTCTGTCGCTGTTGCTTCTAATATGCCGGTAGCGTAAGCTTGTTCTGTTGCATCCGTGCTATCTTTCATTAAATTAGCAACAGAATTAACACTTGCGGATTGTGCGTCGCTTCTTGTGGCGGAAACGGTTGTTCCGTCGCCTGTGGTATAGGTTATGCTTGCCTGAGCATATATATGCTGCGTATAACACATCTTGCAGTACTACCAAAACCTCCGGCGTCGCATACGCGAAATTTGTAAATATTAAATATTCAACCGCTGATGGCGGTATTATCCGTTATCTCGGCAGCGCACTGAAAATGGATACCGAGACGGAAGGCGACTACTCAACCACAAGTCTGAGACTCGGCTATGACTTTATAGCCCCGACCGATTGCACCTTGACAGAGTGGTCATGGGATTGGGGAACAAGTGCAGATGAGCTGTCATCCACTTTAAACGGTCAAAATAAATTAACTAAGACTGAACTGGGCGATGACGCCCCCTCCTATACCGCCGATGACTTTTTCCGTTCCAACATTGTTGTGACCGACATATCTTCATCAGATTATAATGTGCATCTTCATACCAGCCGGCGAATATTGTACCGTCAACAACAGCTTCGGGATATGTCCAAGTTGTCGTATCGTTAACATTAATATCTTCGCCGCCTCTGCTTGTTTTGTAATATTCAACGAGGTATGTTCCACTCAGATCCCAGTAAGTGGTGTTGCTGTCATAGCCGCTTGAATTAAACGCCGTTGAACACTTCCAACCTGTGCCAAAGGTGTAAATCATTGCGCCTTCCGCAGCCGATGTGAGTATACCGCTTGCCGATGTTGCCGATGTCCAATTCGGTTCCCATTCGCCAAGAGAACTCCACATTGTGTTCCATACGTCGGGTACGATGAATGTGCCGGCACTGCCTATGCTTATTTTTCCGCTTGTCTGTCCGAGCAAGCCGCCTGCCGCGCTTGCGTCGGTTGTATATCCCAAATCTCTTGCATCGAGTGTGCCGTTAACTGTGATTGTGCCGTAGTTTGCAACAACGCCGCTGCCGTTTTGGTCAACAATGATAACTGTTGCGTCCTCACCAATCGTCAGCGCAACAGAAGTGGTGTCGTTCTCACTTCCGATTGTGAGGTTGAAGCCCGCCAAATCAAATGTTACGGAAACGCTTACCGATAAATCTTCCGAAAGTGTTACGTTATCCAACAGTGTAACCGTGTCGCAGGCAGCTGCTGCCGCGAAAGCAGCTGCAAGGGATGTGTAAGTTGTTATCTTGTTCGTTGTCGTAACGGATGCGACATTATCCGTTGCTTTTTCTGCAACAGTGTAGGTGTTGTTGTCATCATTAAGTGTAGAAATATATCCTTCTGCCACAAATGAACTTACATCAAAAGAATATGTACCGCCGGTTATGATGAGAGTGCTGCCCTCACTGTTTGTCAAGGTTCCCGTATAAGCGCCTCCTCCGGTGTCACTGCTGTCCGTAATAGTAAGCACACCTTTGTTGGTGATATTTTCGTCCAACGTATAGCCCGCCAAATCTATCGTTACGGTTGTTCCCTCGGGAATGGTGACAGTACCGTATGTATCAGTGTCGGCTATGAGGGTTATCGTATCGCCGTCCTCAACTTCATCAATAAGGTCGCCGATGGACGGTGCACTGATAGTGTAGCCGTCGCGCTGTATTTCCACTGTGTCTTCCGGAATTTCCATTTCTGGTCCAATAACCACACCTTCATCCACACCTTCATCCGCCGTAGATGCGGACGTGAAATAATCGGACAATTCCTCTAAAGCAACGATATTGATTTGTGCCGCCTCATCTTCGCTCAGAGTGTAATATGTGTCCCAAATTGCGGATATTTGCTCGTAGACCTGCATTTGTCCATCCGCATCCATTGCCGAAACCTCGTCAACGGTGGGGAGAGCGTCAATTTGCGCCTGCAGTGAATCGACAACGGATTCTTCCGTTTCGGCAATTACCGCGGTCGGGCTGACTGTGTTATCGGCAGCCGCGGTCGTGTCTGTTGAAGGCTCTTCGGTCTCAACAGTTTCGGCATTTGTCTCTTCCGCGGCATATGCGGGAGCGACGGCAAGCGCAAAAACTGTTGCGAGCGACAAAATTAAGCACAACAGACGTTTTAAATTTGTCCTTCCCATTTTTTATTCCTCCGTCTTGTAAAAATATTATAGAGTGTTTGAGATGCAAAGACAGTAAGCTATAGGTTCCCGACGGCGGAAATACGGAAGGACTTAAGACTAACTAATTTTATACTAATACGCCGATAATTGCGGCGTTTTTTTGTTTTCGGAGTTTGGTTTTGTTTAAAAATTTATGTTATGGTGATAAAATGGGAACAAGCAAGCGGGCGGGGACGAGCTTCGACTGTACAGTTGAAATTGCGGCGGGTTGATTTGCTGTTATACATTTTCATACCTTTCGGCACGATACCTAAAGGAAGACACCGCCATGCCGCAATTTCTTGCAGCGTTCGCACAGCTGCTTTCGCCGGACTTCCAGCGCTTATACCAGTAATCGAAGTTGTCTGGGAGCGGGGCGGGAGTTCTGCCGCACCGGATGCCTTTGGCTTTGGCGGCGGCGATTCCCTCCGCCTGACGCTGACGAATATTTGTCCTCTCATTTTCCGCAACAAAAGAAAGTATCTGCAGGACAATGTCCGAAACGAACGTGCCCAAAAGGTCTTTGCCGCGCAGGGTGTCAAGCAGCGGCATGTCAATCACACAGATGTCGATGCCTTTCTCCTTTGTGAGAATACGCCACTGTTCTTGAATTTCATTATAATCGCGTCCCAATCGGTCGATACTCTTTATGTAGAGCAAATCGCCCGGTTTAATTTTTTTTTCAGCATCCGCCGATACATCGGACGGTCAAAGTCTTTTCCGCTTTGCTTGTCCAGCAGGATATTTTTCTCCGGCACCTGATGTTCACGCATGGCAATCATCTGCCTGTCCTCGTTTTGCTCCTTGGTACTGACGCGCACATAACCGTAAACTTCCATTTTCATTACCTCATTTCATAATATTCTCTTGTATTTGCCGAATACTTTTTTTATACAACAAAAAGAGCGCCGGAATAATTATATCCGGCGCTCAAATGCAATTTATGATTCAGCCTCGCTTCCGGCAAGGTCTGTTTTGTGCGGAGCGGCTCATTTCGCCGCATATATATTATATTAAGGAAAGAATCGGTCATCACGTGAGTAAGAAG